>NZ_JAGSOG010000013.1 GCF_018139695.1 Actinospica durhamensis
CGCCCACCCCGAGCGTGACATCGGGCCGCCGCATCCCGCAGTCGGTGAAGAAGACCTCGGACATCCGCGCGTCGTAGTGCTGCCCGGTGTGGATCACCCGCGCCGCGTCGGCGAACAGCCCCGCCAGCGGCGCGAGTTTGACGATCTCCGGCCGGGTGCCGAGTACGAAGGCGACCGAGCCGGTGATGATGGAAGCGCAGGGATCGTACATGGGCTCTCCGTCAGACGCGAGGAAGTGTGGCGGGAAGGGCGCGCTCGAGCGGCGGCAGTGGCGGTGGCGACAGCGGCGTACGCGCGGACGCGACGCCCGCGCGCTCGACCATCCCCCGGGGCACCCCGCCCGCCGCGACGGAACTGGTCATGGCGCGAATACTCGCACGCGCGCAGCTGCGAACGGGCCAACCGGGCCGCAGCCGCCCGTCCGGCGAACCGAATTCGGATCACTGAACCATCCGACTATTGAGCCGACGGGGCCCGGCCTCATCATCCTCACCTCAATCACATGATTTCCATACCGGCTAGACTCGCCGCGTGAAGATCAGCCAGGCGGGGGCAGGGGACGTCGCGGCCTTGGCCGGGCTGTTGTGGCTCGACACGCGCGGCGAGGAGCCGGGGCAACCGGACATCGCTGCGTTCGCGGCGCAGCTCGGGGCGTGGTGGGCCGCCCATCAGGACTCGCACCTGGCGTTCGTGGCGCGGGTCGGCGGCCCGGAGATCGTCGGCATGGCGTGGGTCGCGCTGGTGCCGCGCGTGCCTCGGCCCGGGGCGACGAGCCGGCTGTCTGCCGACGTCCAGAGCGTCTTCGTGCTGCCAGAGCAGCGCGGTCACGGGATCGGGTCGGCGCTGGTGGAGGCCGCCGCGGCGCATGCGGAGCGGGTCGGGTCCATCCGCGTGACGGTGCATTCCGGCCGCAGGGCGGTGCCGGTATACGAGCGGCTGGGATTTGAGGCGTCTCGGCGGCTGCTTCAGCGGCCTCCGGACTAGGCTTCCTCGACCAGCTCGGCGTGATTTTCGGCAGCCCACCGGGCGAGTTCGGCCAAGGGGCCGTGGGCGAAGGACTCGCCGAGCGAAGTGAGCCGGTAAATCGCGCCGGTGGTGCCGACCGAGGGTTCGACGGGCCGCGATCTGACGACCAGTCCGCGCTCCTGCAGGCGCCGGAGGGACTGGGTGAGCACCTTGTCGCTGGCTCCGGAGACGTGCGCCAACAGCTCGTTGCGGCGCGTCGGCCCGAGCCGCAGAGCAGAGAGAACCACCGGGTCCCAGGCGTGGTTGATGAGCTCGACCGCCGCGCGTACATGGCAGTCGCTCACGAAGATCGGGCACTGCTCGTCGGGCATGACCCGAGCCTGGCACACATCGTCCTACCAAGTGGTAGGAAGCGGGCTCGTAGCGTCTCCGGTGACACCTTTTCCCAGGGAGCGGAGAACACCGTGAACGTAGGCATATTGGGGACCGGGAACCTGGCAACGGCGCTCGGCCGGGCCTGGGCCGCGGCCGGGCACAGGATCCTGGTGACCGGGCGCGACGCGGAACACGCACGCGAAGCCGCACGACGGATCGGCTCCGCGGCTGAAGCGGTGGCCGCCGCAGAACTCGCGCGCCGCGCCGATGTCGTGGTGATCGCGGTGGCTTGGGAAGGCCTTGAAGCCGCCGTCGAGCTCATCGCCGGCCCGTCTCTCGTCGGCAAGACCGTGATCGACTGCACCAACCCGGTCGACTTCACCACCGGCGCGCACAAGACGGAGTCCGGCTCCGCGGCCGAGACGGTCGCTCGGGTGGCTCCCGGAGCCCATGTGGTCAAGGCCCTTCACCTGTTCGCCGGCGCCTCCTGGCCCTCCACCGCGATACCGCGGGAGGCTCCGGTCGTGGCGATCTGCGGAGACGAGCAGTCCAGCCTCGAGACGGCCGCCCGACTCATCGCGGACCTCGGCGCGCACAGCGCCGTGGTCGGAGGACTCGCGAGCGCCCGCCAGGCGGAGGAGACCGCCGGCTTCGTCATGCGCGTGGTGGCGGCGGGCTTCAACCCGAAACTCGCCGTGCCCGACGTGGATCCCGCGCTCCTTGCCCGCGCGCAGGAGCCTCAGCCGGCCGGGTAGAACAGAAACAGCGTGCAGCCGGTCTCGGTTCCCGGCAGGTGCCAGGTGCCCGCGGGTGCGTGCAGGAAGGTGCCGGCCGGGTGGTCGCGGGCGCCGTCGTGGAAGACGCCTGACACCACGTAGACCTCCTCCGGGCCGGGCTCGTGGACGTCGGGGCGGGGCCAGCGGGCTCCGGCGTCCATCTCGAGCACGTGCGCGTGTGCGCCGATCTGCTCCGGGGTGTTCGCGCTCGCCCGGACGGGGTTGTTGGACGGACGCTCGGCCACCACGCACCCGGAGCGCGCCGAGCAGTTGCGGCGGGAGTTTCCGCGGGTGCGGGTGGAGCCGGACCGGCTCTACGTCGACCACGGCGACGTCGCGACCAGCGCCGGGCGGGTGCGGGTATCGACCTGTGTCTGCACCTGGTTCGCCAGGATCACGGGGCGGCACACGCCGCGCGCCTCGCGCAGCACATGGTGATGCCGCCGCTCCGCACGGACGATCAGACGCCTCGTCAGCCTCACCCGTACGCGGGAACCGACACAGCCGCGTTCGAGGACTTGCTCACCTGGGCCGAGACGCGCCTCGGCACCCCGCTGTCGGTCGACGACCTGGCCGCGCAGCTCGGCGTCTCGCCGCGCACGCTGTCTCGGCGCTTCACCGAACGCCTGGGGATCGGCCCCGGCGCCTGGCTGCTCTCGCGCCGGGTTACCGCGGCACGCGCGCTGCTCGAGGACACGGACCTGCCGGTCGAGGCGATCGCCGCACGCGTCGGCCTCGCCTCTCCGGTCAACCTCCGCCGCCGCTTCCGCGACCAGGTGGGCACCACGCCCGGCGCCTACCGGCGGGCGTCGCGCAGCCCGTGAGCCGGCCGCGCCCACGGCAGGCACGCGCGAAAGACCGCACCCGCGGCGCTTCGTGAGCGCCGCGGGTGCGGTCCTGGTCAGGCTGTGGCCTGGGCCGGCTGATGCCGGGTCAGCTTGTCGCGTGGTTCGGCTTAGTAGCCGTACCAGCAGGAGCCGCCGCAGCGAGCGGCCACGACGTTGTCCAGGCCGCCGTAGGTCGCGTTGGCGTACTGGGAGGCGGCGATGATGTTGTCGACCGGGTTGGTGATGTCGTTGTAGCCGGACAGCGCGTAGGCGTCGAACGTCGGCTGAATCATCTGCATCAGACCGATGGACGGGGTGCCCGCCGCGGCGTTGGAGTCCCAGCCGTTCTCGGCGGTCGGGTTGCCCGAGGACTCGTTCATCGCGGTCTGGTAGATCGCGTTGTACGACGGGGCCGAGATGCCGTTCGCGTTCATGATCGCGATGGCCTGGTTGATCCAGCCGTCCAGGTCGTCCGCGTAGCCGGTGCTCGAGGTCGAGGAGTCGGTGCTGCTCGACGCGGTGGTGCCGCTGGTCGAGTTCGAGCTCGAGTTCGAGGCGGAGCTCGAGGACGAGTCGCTGGAGGTGCCCGAGGTGGTGCTCGAGGTGGTGCCGGTGGTGGCGGAGTTGTCGCTCGTGGACGAGGACGCGCTGCCGCTGCCCGGCAGCAGGATGGTCCAGCCGACGTCGATCAGGTTGGCGTCGGTGAACGTGGCGCCGTTCGCCTCGGTGCGGTTCTTGTTCAGGTCGAACAGCTCGTGGTACTTGTTGCCGTCGCCGAGCTTGCTCTGGGCTATGCCGAACAGGGTGTCGCCGGCGACGACGGTGTAGGTGCCGTCGCTCGAGGTCGACGTGCTCGAGGAGACGTTGGTGGCGTTCACGGACGAGCCGTTGGAGCCGTTGGAGCTCGCGGAGGACGCCTGCACGGAGTGGCTCGGCGTGTGGGTCGAACCGACGGTCGCGGCCGAGGCCAGCGTCGGCATCGCGACGCCCGCGATCGCGGCGGCGCTGAGGGTGACGGCGCGAACGTGCTTGCGCGTGGGGACGGACAGGGACAGACGGTTGAACGTCAAGACTTCGGTCTCTTCCTCTTCAGGCCGCCTACCGGGTTAGCTGACGGGTTCGGGCGTAAGAGGTCGCCCTACCGTGCCGTGTGGGCACGGATTCACCCCGGGGGATCTGTGGGTCCCCGGCTCCCTGGGAGTGTCTTTCCACTCCGCTCTGGACTCGGCGGAGGCGTTGCCGCCATGAATTTCAGTGGCTGTTCAGCAACGCCTGGGGACAACTATAGGCACATGAAAACCGGACAAATAACCACTTCGAGCGAGATACACGAAGAAACTCGAAAAGCGAGGAAATCGCTACGCCTAGCGAGACATCGCAGGTCAGAGCATTCGCAAACAGGCGAAAAGCGCCCGCGGCAATGCTGAGAGCGACCTGATCGTCGCGCTCGGTGCGGGCGCCATTCACCATACGTGACTGATTCAGCACCGTGAGTATCGGCAATGCGTCACGCATTCATCGCGGAAAGTGACTGAATCAGCCACCCATTTCGATTAACCGCGTAAAGTGCCGGAGCCGTCACATTCCGGTGGACTCGCCCGGCTTCGGCGGGGTGTCGCCCAGCAGCCAGCGGGCGCCGGGGCCGCGGGTGGCCGCGGTGTCGCCCGCGTTGTAGAGGCGGCAGGTGCGCAGGGACAGGCAGCCGCAGCCGATGCAGCCGGTCAGGCTCTCGCGCAGCCGCTCGAGCTCGGCGATCCGGGCGTCCACGCGTGCCACCCACAGCGGCGAGACCGCCTGCCAGTCCGCCTTGTTCGGTGCCCGGTCCATCGGAAGCCGGGCGAGCACCGCGCCGACCTCGTCCAGGCTCAGGCCCACCTGCTGGGCCGCGCGGACGAAGGCGACCCGGCGCAGCATGGCCCGGGCGTAGCGGCGCTGGCCGCCGGCGGTGCGCTCGGCGGCGATCAGTCCGAGCTGTTCGTAGTAGCGCAGCGCCGAGGTGGCCACGCCGGCCCGGCGGGCGAGTTCGCCGACGCTCAGGCGGGATTCGAGTACGGGCATGGCCCCGGATCCTAGGGCCTGTCCTGCCGCTTGACTTCAAGTCGACTTGAAGTTGCAACCTAGGGGACATGGAGAACACGAACACGAACACGGAGGCGATGATGAACACGAACACGGCGGTGCTGGACCGGACCGGGGACACGAGCCGGGAGATCCGCGAGGACGCGGGCACCGAGCGCGCGTCGTTCGAGGCGCTGGGCGGCCTGATGGCGCAGATGACCGGCGACGAGAAGCACGGGCCGGCCGCCACCTCCACGCTGGACGCGCTGTGGGTGCTCTACACCCGCGTGCTGCGGGTCGACCCGCACGCCCCGGAGGACCCGCTGCGCGACCGCTTCCTGCTCTCGAAGGGGCACGGCCCGATGGCGTACTACGCCGTGCTGGCCGCCCGCGGCTTCATCCCGGAGTCGTGGCTGGGCGACTTCGGGTCCTTCGACTCCCCGCTCGGCCACCACCCGGACCGCCTGCTGGTGCCGGGGGCCGAGATCGGCAGCGGCTCGCTCGGGCACGGGCTCGGGCTGGCCGTGGGCACCGCGCTGGGGCTGCGGGCCCGCGGGCTGAACACGCAGCGCGTGGTCACGCTGCTCGGCGACGCGGAGCTGGACGAGGGCTCGAACCACGAGGCCATCGCGTACGCGGGGGCGGTGGGCTTGGCGAGCCTGACCGCGGTGGTCGTGGACAACCAGTCGGCCACGCACGGCTGGTCCGGTGGCATCGCCACCCGGTTCGAGCGCGAGGGCTGGTCCACCGTGACGGTGGACGGCCGGGACCACGACGCGCTCGAGGCCGCGTTCACCGCGCCGCACCCGGGCCGCCCGCACGCGGTGGTCGCGGTGGTCGAACCGAAGTACAGCTGAGCTCGCACGGCCCAGAAGCAGACACCAAGCCACACCTATACCCAGAGGAGAGCAAAGACCATGGACACCATGCGAGAGCGCTTCACCAGCACCACCTCCGACCTGCTCGACCAGGACCCGCGGCTGGCCGTCGTGCTCGCCGACATCACGGCCGCGGCGTTCGCCCCGGCCGCCGCCCGCCACCCGGAGCGGGTGCTGAACGTCGGGATCCGCGAGCAGCTGCTGATCGGGGTGGCGGGCGGGCTGGCCCTGGCCGGGCTGCGCCCGATCGCGCACACCTTTCCCTCGTTCCTGGTCGAGCGGCCGTTCGAGCAGATCAAGCTGGACCTCGGGCACCAGGACGTGGGCGCGGTGCTGGTCAGCACGGGGGCCTCCTACGACATGGCCTCCCTGGGGCGCACCCACCAGGCGCCGGGCGACGTCGCGCTGTTCGACACGCTGGAGGGCTGGACCGTGCAGGTCCCCGGCCACCCGGAGGAGGCCGAGGCGCTGCTGCGGGCGGCCGCCGCCGGTTCCGGACGGGTCTACCTGCGGCTTTCGGGCGAGACCAACCACGCGGCGCACCCGGTCGAGGGCGGCCGGATGGCGGTGCTGAAGCAGGGTTCCGACCGGGCGGCCGGGGTGGTGGTGGCCGTGGGGCCGCTGCTGGACCCGGTGCTCGAGGCCGTCGCCGACCTGGACGTGACCGTGCTCTACGCCGCCACCGTGCGCCCGTTCGACGTGGCGGGCCTGCGCTCGGCCGTCGCGCGCACCGCCGCAGCCGACGTGGTGGTGGTCGAGCCGTACCTGGCCGGCACCTCGAACCGGGAGGTGGGCGAGGCGCTGCTGGACACCCCGCACCGGGTGCTCGGGCTGGGCGTCGCGCGCCAGGAGCTGCGCCGCTACGGGACGCCCGCCGAGCACGCGGCGGCGCACGGCCTGGACGCGGCCTCGCTGCGGGCGCGGATCGGCGGGTTCCTCGGCTGAGCGCCGTGGACACCGCGAGGAACGGCAGAGCACTGAAGCCGGCGGCCCGCGAGGGGGGTCGTCGGCGTCAGTGCTCTGCCGGGTCGGGGCCGGTCCTCAGCCCGCCTGCACCGGCGGGGTGCCGTGGGTGTGGAAGGACTCGATCGTCTTCAGTCCCCAGGCCTGGCCCTTGGCCCGCTCGGACTCGGTCCAGGTCACGGTCTCCCAGTCGGGGGCGAGCAGCAGCCGGGAGACCGGGTTGCACAGCTCGATCCGGTTGCCGCCGGGCTCGTAGACGTACAGGAAGAAGGTCTGCTGGATGGCGTGCTTGTGCGGGCCGGTCTCGATGAAGACCCCGGCGTCCAGGAAGACGTCGGCGGCGCGCAGGATCTCCTCGCGGGTGTCGGTGGCGAAGGCGATGTGGTGCAGCCGCCCCTCGCTGCCGGTCCAGTCCTCGGTGTAGACCAGGTCGTAGGACTTGTTGCCGAAGTGGTGCCACTGCGCCGCGATCCGGCCGGTGTCGAGCCGGATCTGCTCGCTGGTGCGGGCGCCGAGCAGGTCGCGCTGGAAGGCGCCGTTGGCCTCGACGTCGGCGGCGAGGTAGTTGACGTGGTCCAGGCGCCGCACGCCCACCCCGTACGCGGGCTTGGCCTCGGCCTGGTTCTTGAGCGCGGGCCGGGAGGCCTCGGGGGCCCGGTAGTGCTCGGACTCCCAGTAGAGCTCGAACTCGTGGCCGTCGGGGTCGCGGAAGGCGTAGGTGCGGCCGATGCCGAAGCCGCCCTCGCGCCAGCCGATGCCGAACCCGGCCTGCTCGATCGCGGCCGCGCGGCGCTCGAGGGCCTCGGCGCTCCAGGTGCGCAGCGCGGTGCGGCGGATGCCGGAGGACGCGTGGCCGGTGAGGATCAGGCTGTGGTGTTCGTAGTCGTCGAAGGTGCGCAGGAAGACCGAGTCACCGTCGCGGCCGCATTCGCGCAGGCCCATGATCTCGGTGAAGAAACGCAGGCTCGCCTCGGGTTCGGGGGTGAGCAGTTCGACGTGTCCGAGGTGCGCGACCTCGTGGAAGGGCGAGGGGGTGGTCATGGCGAGTCTCTTGCTTCCTTCAGTTGCTGGCGGTGTGCGACGGCCGGGGAAATACGGTGCCCTCGAACAGCTTGCGTGCCGTGCGCACCAGGCCGGCCCGGCGGGTGCGGGGCCGGTCGGCGGGAGCGTCGGGGTCGAGTTCGACCGAGACGTCCACCGCGCCGGTGGGGTGTTCCAGCCGCAGCGGCGCGCCCGGTGCGGTACGCGGTGCGGCGAGTTCGGCCCCGACGGCTCCGGGCAGCAGCAGCGCGGTGGCCACGCTGACGGCGCCGAGCACGCCGATCGCCTCGTGGCAGCGCACCGGGATGAAGGTGCGCGTGCTGACGGTGCCGCCGTCGCGGGGCGGGGCGAGCAGGGAGATCTTCGGCAGGGACGGCGCGTCGCCCAGGCCCATCAGCTCGAGCGCGGCGGTCCGGATGCGGCTGATCCGCTCGGTCAGCCGCTCGTCCGCCTCGAGCTCGGCGGGGGTCTCGTAGCCGGTGACGCCGAGGTCGCCCGCGCGCACCACGACGGTCGGCATGCCGTTGTCGATGCACGTGACGGGCAGTCCGTCGATCTCGTCGCGGACCCGGCCGGTCGGCAGCAGCGGCTTGCCCTCGGGTGAGGCGAAGGCGAGCAGCACGGGCTCGGCGTAGTCGACGCAGCCGCCGGGGGTGGCGAAGGTCGCGGTGGCCGATTCGCCGGTGTTGACGAGGTGGATGCGCACGGACGTGCGCTCCTCGGCGGCCGCGACCAGGCCCCGCTCCACGGCGAAGGGCCCGACCCCGGCGAGCAGGTTTCCGCAGTTCTGCTTGTCGGTGACGAAGGCCTCGCCGACTCCGACCTGCAGGAACAGGTAGTCGACGTCGGCGTCTTCGCGCGCCGAGCAGCTGACCACGGCGACCTTGCTGGTGAGCGGGTGCGCGCCGCCGATGCCGTCGATCTGCCGAGGGTCGGGGCTGCCCATGACGCGCAGGACCAGTTCGTCGCGCGCCTCCCGGTCCGCGGGCAGGTCCCGGGCGAGGAAGTACGGGCCCTTCGACGTGCCGCCGCGCATCAGGATGCAGGGTATGCCCGCGCCCTCACTCATGGTATTCCTCGTATGTCATGTACTCGACACCGAGTCCGGCCAGCAGCGGCCGCAGGTCGTAGCGGTCGAGGCCGAGCTGTCCGGCGGCCAGCGCCTCGCGGGTGGCCTGCTCCTTGGCCTCACGGGCGGCCGAGGCCTCAAGGGCGTGGGGCAGCTCGGCGGCCGGGAAGGTCATCACGCCGTCGTCGTCGGCGAGGATCGCGGCGCCCGGGAACAGCGTCTGGCGCCCGACCGTGACCGGGACGTTGACCGCGCCGGCGGTGGCCTTGACCGTGCCCTGGGCGCTGACGTGCCGGGACCAGACCGGGAAGCCCATCGCGCGCAGTTCGGCGGTGTCGCGCACGCCGGTGTCGATGATCAGGCCTCGTACACCGCGGGAGGCGAGCGAGGTGGCCAGCAGTTCGCCGAACAGCCCGTCCGAACACGGCGAGGTGGTGGCCACCACCAGCACGTCGCCCTCGGCGCACTGCTCGGCCGCGGCGTGGATCATCAGGTTGTCGCCGGGCCAGCACAGCGCGGTGACCACGGACCCGGCCACCCGCACGTCCTGCTGGATCGGCCGCAGGTCAGGGCCCAGATAGCCGGTACGGCCGAGGGCCTCGTGCACGGTCGCGACCCCGTACCCGGCGAGCGCGTCGAGCTGCTCGAGCGGCGGGCGCGGGACGCCGGTGACGACCACGCCGCGGGACGGCGCGGCGCTCACGAGAGCTCCTTGGTGGTCTGCGGGTAGTGCCGCTGGAAGGCCTCGGCGCGGGTGTCCTTGCCCAGGCCCAGGTTCGGGCCGGCGTTGCGCTCGAGCTGCACGCCGCGGCGCTTGGCCAGGTCGGTGTAGTAGTCCCACATGTGCTGCTGCGCGGGCAGGCAGCGCATGGCCGCCTCCTTGCGCGTGAACACCGGGGTGATGTCGAGCAGCACGTCCGGCTTGAAGTCGCACTGCTCGGACTGGTGCGGCTCGAAGGAGAACAGCGGCGGGGCGCCGAGCGGGTCGCCGGCCGCCTCGTAGCCGATGGCCTGGGCCAGGATGCGCGCCTGGATCGCCATCCGGGCGGCGGCCGGGTGGTCGCCGTTGTACGGGTCGGCCAGGGTGTGGGTGAGCACCACGGTGGGCTGCACCTCGCGGTAGACGTGCACGAGCCGGTCCACCAGCTCGGGGCTCTCCAGCAGCGGGTAGTCGCCGGCGTCGAAGAACTCGATCTCCGCGCCCAGCGCCGCGGCCGCGGCCTCGGCCTCCTGCCGGCGCAGGGCCTTGATCTCCTCGAGCTTCTTCCCGGCCAGCCACGCCTTGGCGGACTCGCCGCGCTCGCCGTAGGACAGGCAGACCACCTTGGCCCGCTGCCCGCGCTCGGCCGCCAGCGCGATCGCGCCGCCGGAGCGCCAGACGAAGTCGCCCGCGTGCGCGCTCACGACCAGCAGCGCCTCGGTTATCTCAGCCATGTTCTTCTCTCCTCATTGTTCTCAACTAGCGCGCAATGCCTCGGCGACGCCGGCGAGGTGGGCTCGGGCGGCCCGCTCCGCGGCCGCGGGGTCGCCGGCGCAGATCGCGTCGATCAACGCCAGGTGCTCGGGCAGGGACTGGCGCGGGCGGCCCGGGCGCAGGCTCAGCCGGAACTGGTGGCGCACGCTCTGGGCGTGCAGCCGCTCCAGCATCTGGGCCGCGACGCGCCGGCCGGACAGGGCAAGCACCAGCGCGTGCAGCCGCCGGTTGAGCTCCGCGTACCCGGCGATGTCCGCCTCCTCGACCGCGGTGCGCATCCGCTCGCCGAGCTCGCGCAGCGCGGCCCGGCCGCGTTCGTCCACGCGTTCGGCCGCGGCGGCGGCGCACAGGCCCTCGAGCACCATCCGGCACTCGACGATCTCCACGGCCTCCTCGGTCGGGATCAGCCGGACCCGGGCGCCGCGGTTCTCCACCCGCTCGACGAGTCCCTCGCCGGTCAGGTCGAGCAGCGCGGCGCGCACCGCGGCCCGGTTGACCCCGAGCCGGGCGGCGAGTTCGAGTTCGATCAGCCGCTGACCGGGGGTCAGCACGCCGTCGCGGATCTCCTCGCGCAGGATCCGCCCCGCCGCCCGGGCCGCCTCACGGCCGCCCGCGACGCCGGTGTCCGAGCCCTTGCTCCGGCTCGTCTTCGTGCCCGCATCGGGGCTCATGTCCGTGTCCGTGTCGCCCGACTCCCCGTCCGCGGCCGAAATCTCCATGATCGGACGGTACGACCCCGTCGAAGAGATTGTCAACAATCCTGTATACGTTCTCATCGACAATCCCTCCTTCGAGGTCGTACCGTCCGGATCAGCGTGTTGCGTCAGTGCGTGGTGTCGGTCTCGGTCCCGCGGTTATCGCAGGTCCGCGGGCCGGGTGACCCACTGGCCGTTCACCCAGCCGCTGACCGTCTCGTAGCCCGAGCGGAACGAGCCGAGCCACTGCACGTTCAGGTTCTGCTCCGCCTTGGACACCTGCGGGGTGTAGCTGGACGCGTCGGTGGCCGAGCCGCCGGTGGTGTCCACCGCGATGTACGGGTAGGCGTAGACGGGCCGGGTGGCCAGCACCTTGCCGGTGTTGTCGGTCAGCGTGGAGAGCAGGCTGGTGGGCGCCTGCCCCTGGGTGACCCACGCGGTGATCGCGCTCAGCGCGTCGAAGTTGCTCGGCCCCTGGCCGCCGCCGCAGTGCGCGACGCCGGGCAGCAGGTAGAGCTTGGCGAACCGCTCGGTCGCGGCCAGACCGCCCATGGTCTTGGTCACGGCCTGGTAGTAGGAGATCGTGCCCACCGGGTTGATCGCCGGGTCGGCGTAGCCGGCCCACAGGATGAGCTTGCCGCCGGCCTTCTCGAACGCGGACAGGTTCGGGTCGGTCGCGTCGAGCTCACCGTCGTTGGCCTTGGTGACCTTCTCGAAGTTCGCCTTGGTGAACTGCACGTCCATGTAGCTGGCCGCGCCGTCGAAGGTGCCGGTGGGAGTGATCCAGCTCTGCCACGCCGTGGTGCCGATGTTGGCGTCGATGGCCTGGGTCTCCTGGTTGCCGTTCGGCACGATCCAGCCGGCCCAGTTGAGCTCGGAGCCGCGGACCTCGTAGCCGGGGTAGAGCAGCTGGCCCTGCGGGTCGGTGGGGCCGGAGTAGAGCTTGTCCACGGTCTCGACCTGAGCGGCTGTCAGGCAGAAGTCGCTCGCGCTTGAGGTCTGGCCCGTCGCGCACTCGATGCTCGCCGGCTTCCAGGTGCAGGCCAGCGGATCGGCGAGGTAGCCGAGGCTGACCGCGGTGGCGCCGCCGCAGGCCTGGAGCACCGCGGTGTGCAGCGGCGCGAGGTCGGCGGAGGTGAGGATCGGCGAGCCGTCCGCGGCCGTGTTCGCCTGGGCGTTCCAGGCCTCTTCGAAGGCGTTGAGCTCGGTCTGGATCGAGGCAGGCGACCCGGCGATGATGCCGTTGAAGTCGGTCGGGTAGCGCTGGGCCTCGATCAGGGCCTCGCGGCCGCCGTCCGAGCAGCCGTCGTAGTACGAGTCGGCCGGGGCGCTGCCGTAGAAGGCCTTGAGGATCGCCTTGGACACCAGCGCGAGCTGGTGCTCGGAGGCGTAGCCGAACTCGGCCCGCAGTTCAGGGTCCTGGAACGCCGGGACGCTGAAGCCGCCGCCCTCGTGGCCCTCGTCGTCCGCGGCCACGGCGAAGTTCCCGTCGGTGGCCTGGGCGCAGCCGGTGGCCGCGGTCGGCTGGTTCACGCCGACATTGCCGCAGCCGCCGCCGCAGCCCTCCTGCAGGTACTCGCCCGCGTAGGTACTGGTGGGCAGGTAGATGGTGAAGTGGGTCTCCGGTGCGATGATGCCCTGGACCTCACAGGCGGCCCAGGAGCCGGCCGGGTTGTCCGCCGCGGCCACCGAGGTGGCCGAGGTGATCGAGGTGTTGGCCCCGGAGAGGGTCAGCAGATTGATTCCCTGGGCCTGGGCGCAGGACTGGACCGGCGCCACGGCGTCGGCCGCGGTGGCCGAACCGGTCGCGGCCGCGGACGCGCCGGCCCACAGGCCCGCGGCGAGGGTCACCGCGGCCGCGACGGCCGCGATGAGCGGTCGGCGGCGGGAGCGCCGGGGCGCCGACCCGTCCGTCGGGTGTTCGTCGGTTGCTATGCTGAAACGCAAGGGTTCTCCCTGTTTGCACGACGTTGAGCAGGAGGATCCATCCCTTGTCCCCGTTGCCCCGGGGACTTGGGAACCGCCCGATCCCGGCCGTCTTGAAGGCGGCCGGGATCGGGCCGTCTAGGGGCGGTGCGTCATGCCGCGGCGGCGGCGAGCGCGGGCTCCGCGGCCGACTCGGCCGCCTGGCTGCGCAGCAGCAGCACGGTGACCAGGCAGCAGGCCAGCGCCGCGACACCGCAGACGGTGAAGCCGAGGCTGTAGGCGTCGCCGAGGGCGTGCACGGCCAGACCGGAGACGGTCGGGTCGGCGTGCTCGACGGCCAGCGGGCCGCCGCCGGACAAGATGCCCTGGGCCTTGCCGAGGTCCGCGGCGGCGAGGTTCGCCGAGTGCAGCGAGCTGCTCAGACCGCTGACGGCCTTCGCGGTGGCGATGGCGCCGATCACGGCCGGGCCGAGGGTGAAGCCGAAGTCGCGCAGCATGCTGGTGGTGGCCGAGGCCATCCCGGCGAGGCTGTGCGGCGCGGTCTCCACCACGGTCGCGGTGACCGCGGAGACGGCGAAGCTGAAGCCGATGCCCACCAGGCCCATCGGCACGATCAGCGCGGGCAGCGTGCTGTCCGAGATCGGCAGCTGGCCGGCCCAGATGTCGCCGACGCCCATCAGCACGAAGCCGAGGGCGAGCACCCAGCGCGGGGCGAGGGTGCCCATGAGCCGGTGGGTGAGCGGCAGCAGGAAGATGGTCAGACCGCTCAGCAGCAGGAACGCGAAGGCGGTGCGCATCGAGGACTGGCCCTGGATCGGACCCATCCGGATGCTGATGGCGTAGGCGGTGCCGAGGAAGGCGAACATGCCGACCACGGTCACCAGGGCGGCGAGCGCGAAGTTGCGGTTCTTGAACAGGTCAAGGCGCAGCAGCGGGTTCTGCACGCGCAGCTCGATCACGATGAACGCGGCGATGCACACGGCGGAGAGCACGAACGCGCCCACCACGGTCGGGGTGCCCCAGCCGTCGCCGGCGCCCTGGATGACGCCCCACAGCAGCGCGCACAGGCCGAGGCCGATGCTGGCCTGGCCGGCCGGGTCGAGCGAGCGTCCCTCCGGGGAACGCGAGTCCTGCGCGGTGAAGTAGGTGATCGCGGCGTCCACCACGGCCAGCACGACCACCACGATGAAGGCCCAGCGCCAGTTGAAGTAGGTGGCGGTGATGCCGCCGAGCAGCGGGGCGATGAAGTTTCCGGTGGACAGGATGGCGGCCCACAGGGCGATCATCTTGGCCCGCTGGGCCGGGGTGCGGTCACCCGCGACCAGCATGGCCAGGGTGGTCGGGAACAGCGCGGCGCAGCCGACGCCGGCCAGGATCTGGCCGATCCACATCAGGCTCACCCCGTGCGCGGAGGCCGAGACCGCCTCGCCGACGGCCAGCATCAGCGCGCCGCCCATGAGCAGTCTCTTGCGTCCGAACAGGTCGCCGAGCACACCGCAGGTGAGCTCGAGCACGGTGATCGGCAGCAGTGAGCAGTCCGATATCCAGGTCAGCTGGGAGTTGGTGGGGTTGAACACCTCCTGGAAGGTTCCGTTGAGGGTGGCCGGCATGGCCAGGCCGATCTGCGCGAGGCAAACCGCGAACAGGGCGGCGGCAACCGTACCCGCGCGCAGCGGGCCGCGGTCGGTGCCGGAGGCACGAGTTAGGTTCGTCATGGCGTCCTTCACGTCCTTGTGATCCGGGGGCATGACGCCGCCGGTGCCATGGAGTATGTCCGCGTGGCAACAATTTTTTCAACAGTCGAGATATTACGATTGCGTGACAGCCGGGCGTGGATGCCTGGGCCTTAGGCAGAGACCCTCCACCCCTGGACGTCGGACCAGGCGGGATGGCGGACTATATTCTTCAGGGTGAGAAATATTGTGACCGTGCCACTCCCACCCCTGTTCTCGCCGGGATCGGTCACAATCGGAGCCGTGAACAGCCCGGTCGACACCGCCGACGTCCGACGCCGCAACCTCTCGCTGGTGCTGCGGCACATCGCCGCGCACGGCCCGTGCGCGCGCACGGAACTGGCCGAGGCCACCGGGCTGGTGCACGCCTCGATCTCGGCGCTGACCGCGGAGCTGATCGCCAACGGGCTCGTGCACGAGGTGGGCCTGGCCTCCTCCGGCAACCGCGGCCGCCCGCGCCGGCTGCTCGAGCTCGCGCCGGGACGGGTGGCCGCGATGGCGATCCAGGTCACCGCGGGCCGGCTGATCTCGGCCGCGACCGACCTGGACGGCACCGAGCTGTGGCGCGACGACCGGCCGCACGCCGCCACCTACGGCGACCCGCGGCCGGTGACCCGGGAGATCGGGCGGGTGGTGCGCGACGGGATCGCGGCGGTGCGCGGCGAGGGCCGGGCCCGGATGCACCTGGCCCGGGTGGTGCTGGCCGTGCCCGGCGCGGTGATCGAGGACGAGATCGTGGCCGACTCGATCCTGCTGGGCTGGCGCCGGGTGGACCTGCGCACGCTGGTGCGGGCCGACCCCGCGGTCGGCACCGTCCCGCTGAGCGTGGTCAACGAGGCCAACATGGCCGCGTTCGCCGAGTACCGGGCCCTGATGGAGCGCACCGGCGCGGCCCCGCGGGTGTTCGCCTACCTGCGCGGCTCCGGCAACGGCATCGGCGGCGGCCTGGTCGTGGACGGCGCGGTGCACACCGGCGGGCACGGCATGGCGGGCGAGTTCGGCCACATCCCGGTCTCCTTCGACGGTCCGGCCTGCAAGTGCGGGGACCACGGCTGCCTGGTCACCTATCTGGGGCTGCGGGCGCTGATGCAGGCGGCCGGCCTGGATCCGGCCGCGTACGACCCGGACCTGGAGACCGGCCCGGCCGAGTTCGACCGGCGGCTGCGCGGCGGCGACCCCCGGGCCGTGCGCGCGCTCGAATCCGGCGCGCGCGCCCTGGCCACCGCGCTGACCGCGGTCTCCCGGGTGGCCGACCCGGAGCAGGTGGTGCTCGGCGGCCACCTGGCCGGCTGGTCGGACTGGCTGGTGCCGAGCGTGCTGCGGCATCTGGCCGGGCGCCGCGCGGTCACCCCCACCGACGAGCCGGTGATCAGCACCGATCTGCTCGGCGCGGACGCCACCTTGCACGGCGCGCTGCGTTACGCCTGCGCCACGGTGCTCGACGACCCGGCCGGCGTGCCGCTGCTCACACCCGCCTGAGTACCGCCCCGACCAAGATCGATCGCCGCTGATCAAGGCGCTGAGCTCGGCTTCCCCCGCTCGCCGGGCCGCCGGGTACAGCTAAGATTGCGCGTTCACCCATTTCGACGCACCCACCCGCGCTCTTACGCTCAGGGAACCCTGCCGAGCGAGAAAGCGGGAGAGCAGAGCGTTGATTTCAGTCAGAACGATGCCGCGGTTGGTCGGCGGCGCATGGCGCGAGCCGCGCGAAGGGCACGCGATCGACGTGGTCGATCCGGCCGACACCCGGCGCGTGGTCGCACGGGTGCCGGAGATGGATCCGGCCGAGGTCGCGGAACTCTACGAGCTGGCCGAGGCCGGCGCGGCGGTGTGGGCGGCGACCTCGCCGCTCGAGCGCGCCGCGGTCATGGTGCGCACGGCCGCGCTGCTGCGTGAGCGCGCCGCCGAGATCGCCGCCGACCTCGTGGCCGAGATGGGCAAGACCCGGGCCGAGGCGGACGGCGAGGTCGGCAAGGCGGCCGACTTCTTCGACTACTACGCCTCCTGGGCGCGCCAGCCCTACGGGCAGCTGCTGCACGACGCCCGCCCGGGCACCGAGACCAGCACGCGCACCGAGCCGCTGGGCGTGGTGTGCCTGATCACCCCGTGGAACGACCCGCTGCTCACCCCGGCGCGCAAGGCCGCGCCGGCGCTGATCTCGGGCAACGCGGTGGTGCTCAAGCCGGCCGGCGAGACCCCGCTGGTCGCGCTGCACCTGGCCCGCGCGCTGGACGACGCTGGCCTGCCCGCGGGCGTGCTCGGCGTGGCGCTCGGCCGGGCGAGCCGGATCTCGGCCGCGCTGCTCGACGACCCGCGCCTGGCCGCGGTCTCGTTCACCGGCAGCACCGAGGTCGGCCGCTCGCTGCAGCGGCAGCTGGCCGGGCGCGACGTGCGGCTGCAGACCGAGATGGGCGGCAAGAACGCCACCGCGATCCTCGACGACGCGGACCTCGCCCTCGCGATCCCGACCGTGGCCGCGGCGGTGTTCGGCCAGGCCGGCCAGCGCTGCACCGCCACCAGCCGGATCGTGGTGGACCGGGCCGTGGCCGAGAAGGTCATCGCCGGCCTGGTCGAGGCGGCCAAGGCGCTGCGCCCGGGCCCCGGCGGCGAGCCAGGCACCACCATGGGTCCGCTGGTCAGCAGCAGGCACCGGGACGAGGTGCTCGGCCACATCGCCCGGGCCGAGGCCGACGGCGCGGTGCTCGCGGTCGGCGGCTCGGCCCCGGCCGAGCCGGAGTTCGCGCACGGATGCTACGTGCTGCCGACCGTGCTGCGGGACGTGGCGCCGCACATGGCGATCTGGCGCGAGGAGGTGTTCGGCCCGGTCGTCGCGGTGCGCGTGGTGGACGGGTTCGACGAAGCGGTCGAGGCGGTCAACGACTCGGTCTACGGACTGGCCGCGGGCGTCTTCACGCAAGACCTCGGCCGCGCGCACGAGTTCGCCCGCCGGGTGAACGCCGGCCAGGTCTCGGTCAACCTGCCCACCCCCGGCTGGGACGTCCACCTGCCGTTCGGCGGTTTCGGCGCCTCCGGGTCGCCGTTCAAGGAGCAGGGAGCCGAGGCGCTGCGCTTCTACTCCCGGGTCAAGACCGTCGCGATCCGATTCGGGGCCTGACGCCGTGACCACACACACGAACAAGGTCGGAGTGGTCGGCGCGGGCCTGGTCGGCCTGGCCGTCGCCCGCCGGATCGCCGAGCTGACCGGCGCGGAGGTGACCGTCTTCGAGAAGGAGGCGCACGTCGCCGCGCACCAGTCCGGCCACAACTCCGGCGTGATCCACTCAGGGATCTACTACACCCCGGGCTCGCTCAAGGCGACGCTGTGCCGGCGCGGCGTGGAGCTGCTGCACGAGTTCAGCGCCGAGCACGGGATCGAATACCGCGAGATCGGCAAGGTCATCGTGGCGCGGGACGAGGTCGAGGTGACCCGGCTGCGCGACCTGCGGCAGCGGGCCGCCGCCAACGGCGTGCCCGGTGTGACCTGGCTCGACGCGGCCGGGCTGCGCGAGCTCGAGCCGCACGTGCGCGGCAAGGCGGCGCTGCACTCCCCCACCACGGCCATCATCGACTACAAGCTGGTCGCCCGGGCGCTGGCCGAGGACGTGGCCAAGCTCGGCGGCACGGTGCTGCTCTCGCACCCGGTGACCCGGATCGAGCGCGTCGGCGAGCAGGTCGCGGTGCACGACGCCCACGGCGGGCGCCACGTCTTCGACCGGCTGATCCTGTGCGCGGGCCTGCAGTCCGACTCCGTGGCCAAGCTGGCCGGCGACGATCCGGGACCTGCGATCATCCCGTTCCGCGGCGAGTACTACCGGCTGCGCCCGGAGCGCACCCACCTCGTCAGGGCCCTGGTGTACCCGGTGCCGGACCCGGCCTACCCGTTCCTCGGCGTGCACCTGACGCCGCGGATGGACGGCCTGGTCGACGTCGGCCCGAACGCCGTGTTCGCGCTGGCCCGCGAGGGCTACCTGCGCCGCAACGTCAGTCCCCGGGACCTGTTCCAGACGCTGACCTGGCCGGGCACGCTCCGGCTGTTCCGGCAGCACTGGAAGATGGGCATCGGCGAGATGCGCGGCTCGCTCTCCAAGCGCGCGTTCACCGCCGCCGCCCGCGCGTACGTGCCCGAACTCGAGCCGAGCGACCTGGTCCGCGCCCCCGCGGGCATCCGGGCCCAGGCGGTGGACCGGGACGGCTCGCTGGTGGACGACTTCCGGATCACCACGCTCGGCCCGATCACGGCCGTGCGCAACGCCCCCTCCCCCGCCGCCACCTCCAGTCTGTCCATCGCCGAGTACGTGGTGGACCGGCTGTTGGCCCGTCAGCCCGACTGAGCGGCCAGAACAGCCACACCGTCCCACCCCGAAGATCGCACGAAACACCCAGAACACAGATAGCGAGGACCGCATGTTCATCGTCGACACCCAGATCCACGTGTGGAAGGAAGAGACCCCCGACCGCCCCTGGGTCCCCGGCGCGCGCGAGCGGATCCGGCTCAACGGGCACCGCGAGGAGGCGTTCAGCTACGAGGAGGCGCTGAGCCTCATGGACGAAGCCGGCGTGGACCGCGCCCTGATCCTGCCCCCGTCCTGGGAGGGCGACCGGATCGACTACGCGCTCGAGGCCTGCGAAGCCCACCCCGACCGCTTCGGCGTGATGGCCCGGGTGCCGCAGAACAAGCCCGAGGAGGGCGCCGAGCTCATGCGCGAGCTGGCCGCGAACCCGCACGTCAAGGGCACCCGGCTCACCTTCCACCGGCCGATCGACCGCAACTGGATGATCGACGGCACCAACGACTGGTACTGGCCGCTGGCCGAGGAGCTCGGCCTGGTCACCATGGTGCACGCGCCGATATGGAAGACGGAGCTTGGCCAGATCGCCGAGCGCCACCCCGACCTGAAGCTGATCATCGACCACATGGGCATCATGGCCCGCTGCGTGGACGACGCGATCGGCTACTGGGTGCAGGAGACCGCCGACCTGTGCAAGCACCCGAACATCTACGTGAAGGTGTCGGCGATCCCCGGCTACAGCACGCAGCCGTTCCCGAACCTCAACATCGCCAAGTACGTGCACGAGGTCGTGGACAAGATGGGCCCGGAGCGCGCCTTCTGGGGCACCGACATCACCCGCCTGATGGGCCACGGCATCACCTGGACCGACACGATCGAGCAGTTCACCAAGCACTTCGGCTTCACCGAGGAGCAGCTCGAGTGGATCATGGGTCGCGGGATCTGCGACGTGCTCGGCTGGCCGGTGCCGGACGACGCCAAGTAGGACGAGGCCGAGAAGGACGGGAAGAGTACAAGCCATGACCGAAACAGCACAGCTGGACGGCGGCGAGGCGGTCCTCGCCGCCTGCCGGGACATCGGCGTCGACGTCGTGTTCTGCTCCTCGGGCTCCGAGTGGGCCCCGGTGTGGGAGGCGCTGGCCAGGCAGCGGCGCGACGGTGTCGCGGGTCCGCGCTACATCGACCTGATGCACGAGACCCTCGCGGTCGCCATGTCCACCGGCTATACCCTGGCGACCGGGCGGCCCCAGCTCGTGCTGCTGCACGCCGTGCCCGGTCTGCTGCAGGGCGCGAACGGGATCCACGGCGCGCTGCTGACCGGCGTGCCGATGGTGGTCGCGTCGGCGGAGTCGACCGGGTACGGCGAGACCGGCACCGACCCGGGCTCGCAGTGGTACCGCAACCTCTCGATCGTGGGCGGCCCGCAGGCCGTCGCGGCGCCGTTCACCAAGTGGGCGACGCAGGTCGGGGACGCCTCCACGGCGTACGGGCACGTGGTGCGGGCGGCCGAACTGGCCCGGCGCGCCCCGGCCGGACCGGTGTACCTCAACATCCCGATGGAGGTGCTGCTGCAGCCGTGGAGCCGCCCGGCCGCGGCGCGCCCGGTGCCGGAGCCCGGCGCCCGGGTGAGCACCCCGGCCGAGCTCGAGCGGGCCGCCGCGCTGCTGGCCGGGGCCCGGCGGCCGGTCATCGTGACCGAGTCGGCGGGCCGGCACCCGGACGGCTTCGAGGCCCTCGTCGAGTTCGCCGAGTCCCTCGCCATCCCGGTGGTCGAGCCGCAGTCCGCGGTGTGCGCGAACTTCCCGCGCACGCACCGGCTGCACCGCGGCGGGGACGCCACGGCGCTGTTCGCCGAGGCCGACCTGATCGTGCTGGTGTGCTGCCGGGCGCCGTACTACCCGCCGAGCAACCGCCCGGCCGACTCGCGGGTCCTGGTGATCGACGACGTACCGCACCGTCCGTACGTCGACTACCAGGTCCTCGGCGCCGACCAGTACCTGGAGGGCGATGTCGGCCCCACGCTCAGGGCGCTGACGCAGGCCATGCGCCAGGCCGACGTGGACGCGCGGCTGGTGGCCGAGCGCGAGGCCGAGGCGGCCGACGCGCATGCGTCTCGGAAGGCGCCGGCCCTGGCGCACTCCGCGCCCGCCGCCCCGGGCATCGACCCGGCCGAGGTGGTCGACGTGCTGCGCGAGCTGCTCGACCCGGACGCGGCGGTGGTCGACGAGACCATCACCCACGCGCGGGTCGTGCAGCAGCGGCTCAAGGCCGACCGGCCGGGACGCTACAGCTACGTGCAGGGCGGGCTCGGCCAGGGCATCGGCGTGGCGCTCGGCGTGAAGCTGGCCGACCCGGACCGGGAGGTCGCGCTGACCGTGGGCGACGGCTCGTTCCTGTACAACCCGATCGTGCAGTCGCTCAGCGCGTCCAAGTCCCTGGGCCTGCCGCTGCTGATCCTGGTGTTCAACAACCGGCAGTACCTGTCCATGAAACTCAACCACCTGCGGTTCTATCCCGACGGCGCGTCCGTGAACGAAGCGGACTTCCACGGGGTCGACCTGTCGGACCAGCCCGACCTCGCCGCGCTCGCCGGACCCTTCGGGATGCTCGGGTTGACCCTGAGCGACCCGGACGAGCTGCGCGCGGGCCTGGAGAAGGCCTTGGAGGCCGTGCGCTCGGGCGTCACGGCGATCGTCGACGTCCGCGTCACCCGCTGACGACCACCCACTGACCTCGGAGACTGATATGCCCCAAGCCCGTGTCGCCGTGCCGGACAAGGCCCTGCGCACCCTCGTCAGCGACCTGTTCACCGCCCACGGCGTCTCCCGCGAGCACGCCGAGACGGTGGCCGACGTCCTGGTCTGGGCGAACCTGCGCGGCGTCGACTCGCACGGCGTCTCCCGCATCCCGCGCTACCTGGAGCTGTTCGAGAACGGACAGGCCAACCCGCGCCCCAACATCGTCGTCGACGTGCTGCGTCCGGCCGTGGCCATCCTGGACGCGGACGCCGCCCCCGGCCCGGTCGCGCTGACCCGGGCCATGGACGAGGCCGTGAGCATGGCCCGCTCGGCCGGCGCCGCCTGGGTGGCGGTGCGCGGCACCGTGCACACCGGCGCCATCGGCTACTACACCGAGCGCGCCGCGCAGTACGGCATGGCCGGTATGGGCATCGTGGCGGGCGTGCCGAACATGGCCTACCCCGGCAGCGACAGCGCCGCGGTGGCCACCAGCCCGCTGTCGGTGGCGGTCCCGGCCGGCCGGCACCCCACCGTCCTGCTGGACATGGCCACGGCCGTGATCGCGCTCGGCCGCATCGCCCAGCTCAAGGCGCAGGGCAAGCAGCTGCCCGAGGGGGCGGCGATCACCAGGGACGGGCGGGTGACCACCGACCCGGCCGAGGCCGCGATCCCGCTGCCCGTGGGCGGGGCCAAGGGCGCGGGCATGTCGCTGCTGTTCGAGATGCTGGCCGGCGGCCTGACCGGCAACCCGATCGTCACCGGTTACCACTCCGGCGAGCCCGAGGGCCGCAGGCACCGCCAGAACGCGCTGCTCATGGCGATCGACATCGCCGCGTTCGCGCCGGTGGAGGAGTTCCGCGGCATCGTGGACGACACCGTCGACGCCATCAAGGCGCTGCCGAAGGCCGATCCGGACGCCGAGATCCTGGTCCCCGGCGAGCGCGGCGCGCACACCCTGGACGAGCGCTCCGCCTCCGGCGTCCCGCTCCCGCGCAAGCTCGTGGACGAACTCGCCCGCCTCGCCGCGGACAAGGGCGTCACCGTGCCGCAGGAGATGGCGTAGCCACCGGACGCTCGCGCGTGCACGCCCGTGCCGGCAGCGGCGACTGAGCCGAGGTCCGTGGCCCCGTGCGGGGGGCCACGGGCCTCTTCGCGTTGACCGGGCATTCGGGCTCTGCGACGATGGCCGTCAGTGTTCGGCGTTCGGCGGAAAGCGTTGTGGGGCGCGGGGATTCGGGGTGTTGGGCACATGCGGTCCGGACGGATACTTCGTGGCCTGATCCTCGCGGCGGTATTGGGGTGCGGGACGGCGGCGTGTTCACCCTCGACCGGCCGCGGCCCCGGCCTGAACGACACCTCGCAGGTCCAGGCGATGATCGCCTCGTGGAAGTCCGGCACGTGCCCGGAATCCGGCGCGCTCTGGGAAACATTCGACCAGGGCCTGCCAGAGCAGGCCGGTCCCGTACCCGACGGCAGGATCCTGACGCTCGCTCCGGCCGGGCTGAACCGCGTGCTGCTGTGCCGCTTCTCCGACACGGACTCGAAGCTCGACGGGTCGGCCCTGCTCACCACCAGCGCCTCGATCGCGCCGCTGGCCGCCGCGCTGAACACGGTGACGACCACGTCCCACACCGCCGCGTGCGTCCGCACCGGACGGGTGATGATCCTGGCAGGCGACGCGAACGGCGTGGTCGGGCTCGACCTGGCGCTCGGGTGTCCCTACCTCGACGGCCCCGAGCAGCTGGCCACCTACGCCGGGAACGCGCTGCCCACGATCGTGGACGCCGACCTCGCCGCGCCCTGAGCGTGGGCCTTAGGCCGGGCTTCCCGGACCCGCGATATAGCCCGAACGCACCGCGACGTGGTTGTGATCCGTCATCGCGGTGCTGTCGACGTACTGATCGATCGCTCCCACCAGGGGCAGCCCCCGCACCGCCGGGTCCGGGATCGTCGCAAGCAGCGCCTGGGCGAACCGCTCCGCGTGCAGCACCTCGAACGGCCGGTTGTGATAGTCGCGGACGTGCGCGTCGACCGGCTCGGTGAGGCCGAGCTCGTTGTGCAGCGCGCCGACGAACTCGTACGCCGCGGACAGGTGCCGCTCCCGTTCCTTCCACTCGCGTGCGCCCAGGGCGTCGGCCAGGATCGGGCCGAGCGTCCGCGAGCACGGCAGGGAGGCGAAGACCGTGCCGAGCCACTTGCCGTACGGCGGGTAGACGCGGCTCATCAGCAGGCACAGCCGCATCAGGTCACGAACCTGCCGGGCGGCGACGACCGCGGAGCCGAGTTCGTCCCCGACCTCGCCGCAGCGGCCGACGAACGCCTCCTCGTCCGACAGCCGCGTCCACTGGCAGGCCAGGATGTACCGCCAGACCTCGTCCGGGTACCAGGCCAGAGCCCGCCGATAGGAGCCGAGCAGGCCGCTGTCGTCGCGGAAGACCTCGCCGCCGATCAGCTCCCGCAGCACCTGGGTCGGCACCATCAGCCACTCGGTCGCGCTGAGTCCCTCGTCCGGATCGGCAAGGAGGTGGCCGCTGAAGTAGGCGTGGAGGTCGTGGATGTGCACCCAGTGCCGCTCGGCCGTGCCGTGCGGGAACGCGAAGCGCACGGGGTGGCCGCGGAACTCGGCCGGCAGCTCGCGGGCGAAGAGCGCGTCGAGCGTCACGGCGTGCGCCCGGTGGTCCTCGCCGCTCAGGAAGATCTGCAGGCGCGGCCCCCAGGCGTGGTCCGTCGAACGCTGCGTGTCGAATCCCTGCACGTCGGAGCCCCAGCCGAGCAGCGCCGCGGAGTACGCAAGGCCGGGCATCTCCGAGTCGAGCAGGGGCGCGAGGACCTCGGCGAAGAACAGGCGGGAGAGTTCGAGCCCGGGGATGAACACCGGCGGGGACGCGGCCGGCGGCCGGGGCGAGTGGGACGGCTGCGGCGGCGACGGCGACATGCGCGCCACTGTGGCACGGCCTGCGGCCTGCCCGCGAACGGTTTTCGAGGACCGGAGACAGAGCACCGCCGCCCGGCCGGAGTGCCCGGCCGGGCGGCGGTGTGGCGCTGGACTGCTCGTACCCTTATTTTCGAGTTGTTCATCCGTGGTTCGAAAGTTATGAAGGAGTCTTATGCGATGGCTGTGACCGACGAACCCTAGTGGCGCTGGTGCGTCTGGCGCATCCGCGCCGCCTGGTCCGCGGCCGCCTTCTCCGCGGCGCGCCGCTGCCGCTCGGCGATCTCGGCCGCCTCCCGCGCCGCGTTGGCGGCTTCCTGCTGCTGGCGCTGGTATTCCTGCGCCTGGCGGATCCGCTCGGCGTCGGCCTGCTGGTGGTAGGCGGAGTTGGAGTACTGCGGGGGGACGTTTCCGGTCATGGCGATCTCCTTGATCGGCTCCGGCATTCCCACATCCGAAGCGTGAAACCAGCGTAGGATGCCTATTTAGCAGCTATTTCGCACGCGTTTCCGGGGAGGGGCGTGATGGCGGGAACGGCGACTTCGCGCGGCGTCAGACTGGCCGGCCACTATCTCAATGAACTGCTTCTCACCGAATACCGGCGGCAGTGGTACTACCGCGGGGACCGCAATCGCAGCAACAAGGTCAACACCATGGCCGTCGCCTACGTCCTGGCCGTCCACCGCCTGGGCGACACGGCCGTCGAGGTGGAGTACCAGGAGGACGCCAAGCGGATCAAGGACACCGTCTACCGCGCCCTGGTCGGCCGGATCCTGACCCGCGAGACGCTCGAGCTGTTCATGGACGCGTTCGCCATGAGCGAGGCGCACTGCGAGACCCTGGCCCGGCTCTGGGACGGCACCGCGGCCCCCCGCGTCCTGATCGGCGACATGCCCCCGATCGCCCGCCCCAACCCGGCCGCCCGCACCAAGCGGCGTTACGAGACCGTGCAGCGCCACGAGTTCCACTACCTCGGCGCCGACGGCCAGCCGGTGCGCCACCGCACCATCCAGACCATCAGGGCCCTGGTCGACGGCTACAGCGTGCACCCGTACACCTTCGACCTGAGCGAAGTAGAGCTCGAATTCGTCCTCGGCGGCGCCCCGTCCGAGCCGTACCAGCTCCAGGGCACGCACTGGGCCGTGGACGTACAGCTCCCGGAGACCCTGTCCATCGGCCAGGCCGTGCCGATGGAGTTCTCCACGATCTTCCGCAACGACGCCCCCCTCGAGCCCTGCTTCCGCTACGCCACCCACCAGCGCCTGACCGACCTGATGTTCCGGGTCGAGTTCCACCCGCGGTGCCTGCCCCGCTCGGTCCACTGGACGGAGTGGCGGGACTACCGCGAGCCCGACGACGTCGTCACCCACTCCCAGTCGGCCGCGCTCAACCGCGAGCACTCCGTGGTCCAGCACCTCGAGGTGCTGGAGAACGCCGTGGCCGGCTTCGCCTGGGAGTTCTAGCCCCGTCACCCCGCCCCACGCCGCTCGGCGCCGAGATCTCCGACTCAACCATCGCGCCGCCCGATCGTCTCAGTGGACGAAGAGCGAAGCAGATACAAAGTCAGAGCCATGACACGAAGCCCGGGGGACACCCATGTCAGTTCACGCACACGATGCCCGAGGCCGCCGCGTGCTTCTCGCCGCCGCGACGCTCGCCACCCTGGCGGCGGCCGCGGCGGGCTGCACGTCGAGCGGCACGCCGACCAGCACGTCGGCCGCGGGCGCGCCCACCACCACCGCACCCGCGGCGTCGCCCAGCAGTGTCGAAGTCACTACACAGGCCCCTGCGACGTCGGCCGCGCCCGCCGGAACGGCCGTCCCGGCGTGCTCCGCCGCCCAGCTCACGATCCAGACCGGGGTGAACCAGGCGGCTTCGGGCCACTCCTACCTGACGCTGATCTTCACCGACTCCGGCACGAGCGCCTGTTCCCTCCAGGGCTACCCCGGCGCCGAACTCACTCTGCCCGGCGGCGGCAAGCTCGACGCCGAGCGCGTGGGCGGGGGCTCCGCGTCGCCCGTCACCATCGAGCCGGGCAAGTCGGCCTCCACGTTCCTCGCGTGGGAGCACTTCCCGCAGAACGGCAGCGCCGACGTCTCGGCCGCCGACTGCGCGGGCTACGGCGCCACGACCCTGCTGGTGACCGCGCCGAATCAGACCACCTCGACGCACCTGGCCCCGCCCGACAGCGGTTCCCCGGTGTGCTGGGGCTTCGAGGTCAACCCGGTCGTCGCCGGTACCAGCGGCCGCTGACGGCGCTGACCGCCGGGTCGGCGCTGTTATCGCCGCCGAGACCCTCGCCGCCCCCGAGACCTACGCCGAGGTCACCGACCGCATCTGCGCCAGCGACTCGTCGAACAGCGCCCGCAGCCGCGCCGGGTCGTTTTGCTCGACCCAGTGGCCGAAGGCGACGCTGAAGACGGCCAGACCGACGTGGGCGGCGAGGGTCGCGGCGTGCTCGGGGACGCCGCGCCGCAGCAGGGCGCCCTTGACCACCCCGGCGAGCTTGTGCAGCTTGATCAGCTCGCGCTCCTGCAGCTCCGGGTTGGCCTGGACGATCCGCGAGCGCACCCGGGCGAAGGCGTGGCGCTCGGCGAACATCTCGGCGACCGGGTCGAAGCCGGCCGCCACCGCGGCGAGCGGCTCCGCGTCGGCCGGAGCCGCTTCGATGCCCTCGAGCCAGCAGCGCTCGAGCTGCCCCGAGCCGTTGAAGAGCACCTCGCGCTTGTCCGCGTAGTGGCGGAAGAAGGTGCGTTTGGTCAGTCCGGCGCGCTCGGCGATCTCGGCCACGGTCGTGGCGTCGTATCCCTGCTCGTCGAACAGTTCGGTCGCCGCCTTCATGAGGCGGCTGGCGGCGTCGGGCTCCCAGCGTGACATCCCCCTCAGCATAGTTGATGTCACCTGGTGTCGTGAGCTAGGCTGGTGCATGACACCAAGTGACATCACCTCACGGGAGTACTCATCATGCGCGTGTTCGTCACCGGCGCCTCGGGCCACATCGCCTCCGCCGTCATCCCCGAACTGCTCGCCCACGGTCACCAGGTCGTCGGCCTCGCCCGCTCGGACGCCTCCGCCGCGAAGGTCGCGGGGTACGGCGCCGAGGTACGCCGCGGCGATCTGGACGATCTCGAGGGACTCACCGCCGCGGCACGGGAGGCCGACGGCGTCATCCACCTGGCCTTCAACCACGGCCTGATGATCACCGGACAGAGGCAGGAGGCCGCAGAAGCCGACCTGAAGGCGGTCAAGGCCCTCGCCGAGGGGCTCACCGGGACCGGAAAGCCCCTCGTCAGCACGTCCGGCGTGCTGATCCTCGCCTCGACCGAAATCCGCGAGCAGCCCGGCACCGAGGACGACACGCTGCCGGGCGGCTTCCGCATCGACAGCGAGAACTTCGCGGCCGGCCTGGCCGAGCGAGGGGTGCGCTCCTCGGTCGTGCGCCTGGCCCCGATGGTCCACTCGGACCTCGACAAGCACGGCTTCACCTCGGTGCTGATCGGCTGCGCCCGCGAGAACGGCTTCGCCGCCTACATCGGCGAGGGCGCCAACCGCTGGCCGGCCGCGCACACCCGCGACGCCGCCACGCTCTACCGCCTGGCCCTGGAGAAGGCCCCGGCCGGCTCCCGCCTGCACGGCGTGACCGACACCGGCATCCCGTTCAAGACGATCGCCGAGACCATCGCCGCCGAACTCGGCGTCGAGGCCCGCAGCGTGACCGCCGACGAGGCGCCGAAGTACCTCAGCTTCCTGGCAGCCTTCGCAGGCCTCGACGCGCCGGTGGAGAACGCCAAGACCCGCGCCGTGCTGGGCTGGGAGCCGACCCACCCGCTCTGGATCGAGGACGTCCGCTCGGGCCACTACTTCGCCTGAAAGCCCGCACTGCGCCGACCGCACGCCACTCGCGCTCGGCGCTCGCTCTTGCCCTTGCCCTTGCCGCACAGCATGGAAAGAGTGGCGCACATCACACGCCTCGGCGGCCGCCCCACTCGGGCGGCCGCCGAGGCGTACGCCACAGCTGCCCCGTCCGCGCCGCCACCGCCACACCCGCAGAACCGAAGACGCAGTCACATAGGGACCCACGCGGGACCACACTCCACCCCCACCACCGGCCCCTCCGCGCTCTAAATGCCGCATGGCCGGGAATGCCGAGCGTGACTACGGTTGCGCACCATGATCGAGCTCATCGAACCTGACACAGACCTCTACAACGCCTTCCGCGCCTGCCGCGCCGACTGGGGCCCCGGCGAGCACGAAGACGGCTTCGGCATCGACGAACGCGACGACGTCGACTCGCCCGAGGGTTTCGCGACCTGGGTACGCCGCATGCGCAGCCAGTTGCACCCCCGCACGCAGCCGTGCCCCGACAGGCCGCACTGGACGCCCCACTGGATCGTCGAGGACGGAGAGATCCTCGGCGCCATCGCCCTGCGCCATCAGGCCGACGACCTCTTCGGCCGCATCGGCTACGGCATCCGCCCCTCCGCGCGCCGCCGCGGCGTCGCCACCTGGGCGCTCACCCAGACTCTCGCCGAGGCCCGCGAAGTACTGGGGCTCGACCGAGTCCTGATGCCCTGCGCCGCGGACAACATCCCCTCCGCCCGCACCATCGAACGCTGCGGCGGCATCCTCGAAGGCATCGTCGCCACCGAACTCGGCCCCCAGCGCCGCTACTGGATCGACCTGAGCTGAAGGCAGGTCCAGACCCTCGCCCGCCGGCAGGAGAAGGCGGGCCTGCGACGCCCCATGTCACACATAAGCCCCGAATTCACACTCATACATAGAGCATGCGCCCAAAACCGACGCACCACGGCAGGCAATCAGCGTCTCAACGTCCCCATGCCCCATCCGCGCACCGAATCCGCACCTCACCGATCGGAGACACCGATGATCGCGCCACGCGCCCGCGAAACGTCCGCGCCAGGACCACAGAACCCTGTAACGAACGCGCAGGG
Organism: Actinospica durhamensis; assembly: GCF_018139695.1. Lineage (GTDB taxonomy): Bacteria > Actinomycetota > Actinomycetes > Streptomycetales > Catenulisporaceae > Actinospica > Actinospica durhamensis. Next base: position 29,693 of record NZ_JAGSOG010000013.1, read on the forward strand.
CCGGCGACCTCCCCCAGTCGCCGACCCTGCTCCCCTGCCCGCGCCCGCGCAGCGCGGGCCGTCAGAGCTCGTTGCCCCAGAAGTAGCGGGCGGTCATCTCCACGACCTGGAGCTTGGCGTGCTGCACCACTTCGGTGACCGCGGCGGGGGCGGCGGCAAAGGTGCCGTTGGTGGAGATGGCGATGTCGTCGATGTCGACGACTTCGGCGGCCACGTCGATGCGGGCGACGACGTCGTCCACGTCCTCGACTTCCTCGTTCGACACGTCCACGACGCCGAGCGAGACGACCGTGCCGGGCTTGAGCAGCTCGAGGGGGAAGCGCGCGGCTTCGTCCTTCGGGTACTCGACGCACAGGCGGATGTAGGGCTGACGGTTGAGGAACGCGGTGACCGCCGACGCGTCGTAGCCCGCGCCCGCCGCGTCCTGCGCGCCTGGCGCCGCGCCCGCGGTGGTCAGGTCGAGGCCGACCCGGAAGTCCTCCGGGGTGCGCGCTTCGAGGCCTTCGAGCACTGCCGCGTCGGCGGTGAGCATGGCGTCGAGCAGCTCGTCGGGGTCCACGCCCGCGGCCTGGGCGCGCTCGCGGCCGTCCGTCGTCAGCAGCACGCCGGCGAGCGGGTTCTGCAGCAGTACGTAGGCGATGCCCTGCTGCGCCACGGCCACGATCTCCTCGCGGATGACGGCGGCAAGGGCTGCCGCCGCTTCCGTCGACGCCTCCGCCGCGTTCGTCTTCGCGTCGGCTCCTGCTTCCGACGCGCCGTCGGGTGGCGCGGCGGCGTCGCGGCTCAGGGCCAGGACGTAGCCGGGGGACGGAAGGGCGAGCAGCAGGGAGCGGTCGATCGCGCCGGCGAGGAACGCGGCCTCGTTCTCGACCAGCCTGCCGTTCGGCTTCGGCGTGCCCGTCAGTGCCCTGATCTCCGGGGCCAGCGCCGGGCCGACCAGGCCGGCGATCGGGCCCGGGGCGGAGGGCTGCGCGGCGAAGCCGTCGACGTGGTCGTAGACCGGGGCGAGGCTGTTGCGGCGGCGCAGCTGGCCGTCGCCGAGGGAGGACAGGCCGAGTCTGCGCTGGGCGCGCAGGACCTCGCGGATCGCCTGGTCCTCGGCGACCTCGAACTCGGCATCGCCGAGCGTGCCGGCGGCGTGGGCCGCGCGGGCCTCGGCCAGGGCGGGCGGGGTGAGCAGGCCGGCGTGGTGGTCGATGTGGTACTTGAAGTCGTCAGCCACGGTGAGCCTCCTCAGGCTTCTGTCCGTCCGCGGCGGCCGCCGCGTTCTTGGCACCGGCCCAGGCGGGGAAGTCCATGTCGAAGCCCGCCTCGGCCACCACGGCGCGGGCGATCTCCTCGTCCTCCTCCGGGCTGCCGCCGGAGATGCCGAGGCCGCCGAGGATCGCGCCGTCGCGCTTGAGGGTGTAGCCGCCGCCGGTGGCCACGATGGGCTGGTGGCCCATTCGCCCGACCTGGCCGAAGAACACCGGGTCGCTGTTGGACCAGCCCTTGAGCATGATCGTGGGACGCTGCATCACCGCGGCCGAGTAGGCCTTGGCCAGCGCGATGCTCGGGGTCATCGGGCGGGCGCCGTCCATCCGCTGCACGGCCACGGTGTAGCCGCCGTAGTCGACCACGGCGACGCTGAAGGCCTTGCCGAGCGCGAGGGCGCGCGCCTGCGCGTTCTCGATCATCGCCATGGCTTCGTCGAGGCTGGGGCTGCTCATCGGTTCACCGATCCGCTCGTGGAGTCCACATCGCTGTGGGGGTAGACGTGCCGCAGGAAGCGCTCGAGCGCCGCGTTGAACAGCTCCGGCGCCTCCCAGTACATGGAGTGCGGGGCGTCCGGGACCAGTTCGAGCACTGATCCGGCCACCCGCTTGGCCGCGGCGCGCACGGTGTCGGCGCGCAGCACGGCGTCGAGCTCGCCGGCCAAAAAGCAGATCGGCAGGCCGGACTCGACCACCCGCTCGACGCTGGGGCCGTCCACGTTGAGGTTGCGCAGGTCGGCCATCTTCGCCGTGTTGAACGTGCCCATCTGCCGGAACAGGAAGGTCTTGGCCGGGTCGGCGGCGCGGAACGCGGGGGTGAGCAGCCGGTCGAGCACGGGCAGCTTCTCCGCCTCGGCCCGGTCGGCGCGCACCAGGGCGGCGAGCTCGTCGTCCGCGATGCCGCCGAGGGAGTGGCCGAGCACGACGCCCGCGGCCTTCTCGGGGGCGCGCAGCGCGGCCTTGAGCGCGGCGGCGGCGCCGATGGACTGGCCCACCAGCACGGCCCGGTCCACGCCGGAGGCCTCGAGCACGGCGAGGATGTCGTCCGGGAAGACCCGGCTGTCGAACTCGTCCATGCCGGAGTCGGAACTGCCGAATCCGCGCAGGTCGAGGGTGATCACGGTGTAGCGGTCGGCGAGCGCCGGGACCTGCTGCCACCAGGCGGCGTGGTGGCCGCCGGAGCCGTGCACGAACAGGACGGCCGGTCCGGCGCCGTGCTGCTCGAAGTAGATCCGGGTGCCGTCGGAGGACGTGGCGAAGGGCATGGTGGGTCAGTTCCCTTCAGCGGGAGCAGCGAGGGCGGCGCGGGCGGCGTCGGCCGAGTTGGCGGCGGGCGCTTCGGCACCGGAAGCGGTCGGGGCGTCAGCGGCGGCCGGGGCACCCGGCGCGGCGGACGCACCGCCGGGGCCACCAGGACCTCCGGGCGCACCGCCGGGTCCACCCGGACCGCCCGGACCGCCCGGGCCACCGGGCCGCTTGGCGTGGTAGACGATCTCGATCATGGTGTGGTCGGGGTCGTGGATGTAGCAGAACTTGGAGAAGTTCTCCGGCCGCTCGATCGGGCGGGTGTGCCGGATACCCAGCTCCTTGAGATGCGCGAGGAACCCGTCCCAGTCCTCCACCTCGATGGCGAAGTGGTAGGGCGACATCCGGTCCATCTCCTCGACCGGGGTGAAGTGCAGGTCGAAGTTGCCCCGGGTCATCAACACGACCTTGGTGTTGCTCTTGGGCGTGATGGCCTTGAGGCCGAAGACCTCGGTGTACCACTTCTTGGTACGCTCGGGATCGGTGGTCGGGAAATTCACGTGGTGGATATACGCAGGTCGATTACTCATGATTCCTCCGTCACGGGATTGGCGAGGGTACCGAGGCCGGTGATGTCGATGGCGAGCGTGCTGCCCACGGGCATCTCCACCATGGCGTCGGTGCCCATCCACAGCACGTCTCCCGCGCGCAGGGTGATGTAGCGGGAGATCTCCTGGATGTAGGCGTAGGGGTCGAAGATCATGGTGCCGGTGGGGAACGCGGCCACCGGCACGCCGTCGATGCTGACCGTGGTGGCCACACCGTCGGCCAGCGGGTCGAGGTCGGTCTCGATCCACGGGCCCATCGGCTTGAAGGTGTCGCTGTTCTTCGCCCGCCACAGGGTCCGGTCGGCGCGCTGCCAGGTACGGGCACTGACGTCGTTGCCCACGGTCCAGCCGAACACCGCGTCGGCGGCCTCGTCGCGGGAAGCGCGGCGCAGGTCGCGGCCGATCACGGCGACGAGCTCGGCCTCGCACTCGAACGGCCCGGTGCAGTCGGCCGGCTTGATCACCGCGGCGCCGTGCCCGATCAACGCACTCTGAGCGCGATAACCGACCTCGGGCCGCTCGGCCGCAGCCTTCGCCGGCGCGCCGTTCACGGGCACGTGTGCCGCAGCCGCACCGGCCGCCGACGCTCCGGCCGCAGCCGCATCGGCTGCCGACGTTCCGATCGTCGCCATGGCGGCCGTGGACGTGCGGGCGGCGGCTTGGGCGTTGTGCGCGGCGTAGTTGTAGCCGACGGCGTAGAACGTCGGGGGGATCACCGGCGGCAGGAAGACGGCGGCGGCGAGCGGGATGCGCTCGCCGGTGCGCCGGTGGCCGGTGAACGGGTCGCCCTCGACGAGCGCGAGGTGCTCGTCCTCGACGATCGCGGTCACGGGCCGTCCCTGATGCAGGATCCTGCTCCAACGCATCAGACGGCCAGCTTGTGCGAGACGCGCTTGGTCACCAGGTAGCCGTCGAGGCCCTCGGCGCCGCCCTCGCGGCCGTGGCCGGACTCCTTGAACCCGCCGGAGGGCGCCTGCGGCACCGAGCCGCCGCAGTGGTTGATCGACAGGATTCCGGCCTCGAAGCCGCGCACGAGCTTGTCGGCGACGGCGGCGCGGTCGGTGAATCCGTAGGCGGCCAGGCCGTAGGGCAGGGCGTTGGCACGCTCGAGCGCGTCGTCGAGGTCGGTGAAGCGCAGGATCGGGGCGACCGGGCCGAAGGGCTCCTCGTGCAGGATCCGGGCGTCCTCGGGCACGTCGACCAGCACGGTCGGCGGGTAGTAGAAGCCGGGGCCGTCCGGCAGCTCGCCGCCGATGAGCACGCGGGCGCCGCGCTTGCGGGCGTCCTCGACGAGTTCGTGCACTGCCTCGCGGCGGCGGGCGTTGGCCATCGGGCCCATCGCGACGCCCTCGTCGAGCCCGTTGCCGACCCGCACCGCCTCGCTGGCCGCGACGAAGGCCTCGACGAACGCGTCGTAGTGGCTCTCGTGCACGTAGAAGCGGCTGGGCGAGGTGCAGACCTGGCCGGAGTTGGCGTACTTGCCGCGGGCACAGGCCTTGGCGGCGGCGACCGGGTCGGTGTCCTCGCAGACCACGACCGGGGCGTGGCCGCCGAGCTCCATCGTGGTGGGCTTCATCACGGCGGCGGCCAGGCCCGCGAGGAGCTTGCCGACCGGGATGGAGCCGGTGAAGGCGACGTGCTGGATCACCGGAGAGGGGATCAGGTGCGCGGAGACCTCCGCGGGCACGCCGAAGACGAGGTTCAGCACGCCCGCGGGCAGGCCGGCCTGCTGGAAGCACTCTGCCATCAGGACGCTGCTGGCCGGGGTCTCCTCGGAGGGCTTGATGATGATGGAGCAGCCGGCCGCGAGCGCGGCGGCGATCTTGCGCATGGGGCCGCCGGCCGGGAAGTTCCACGGTACGAAGGCGGCGACCGGGCCGCAGGAGACCCGCACGACGCTGAGTTCCTCGCCCGGACCGGACGGGATGATCCGCCCGTAGGCCCGCCGGGCCTCCTCGGCGTACCACTCGAGCTGGCCGGCGGCGCGGTGGGCCTCGCCGACCGACTCGGTGAGCGGCTTGCCCTCCTCGAGGGTCATCGCGCGGCCGATCTCCTCGGCCCGGGCGTGGATCAGCCCGGCGGCCTTACGCAGCACACCGGTGCGCTGCTCGATCGGCAGGTCGCGCCAGACCCGCCAGCCGCGGTCGGCCGCGGCCAGGGCCCGGTCCAGGTCGGCGGCCTCGGCCAGCGGGACGTGGCCGAGCACCGCGCCGGTGGCCGGGTCGAGCACCGGCTCGGTCCGCCCGCCCGCGCCCGCGCTCCAGGCCCCGTCGATCAGGAGCCGCAGTTCGGGGTAGTTTCTCGACCCGGCCGCGGCACCGGCGGCCTCAGCGCTCTGCGCCCCGCCCGAACCGGCCGCGGGAGCGCCGTGGGTCTCAGTGGTCTGCGTCATGGTTTTCGCCGTCCCGGTTGGTCTGGAGGGTCCAGAGGTGATGCGGCGGGGTCTGCCCGTGTACGCGGGTGACGTAGGTGTCGTCCACCCGGTCCATGTCGGCGGCGTACTCGACCCGCCCGCCGCAGGGGGCGTGCAGGAAGCGGAAGACGTTGGAGCCGATGGTGTGCCGGCCCAGCTTGCGCGCTTCCCGCCAGCCGGAGTCGATCATGTGGTTGGCGCCGGTGATCACCTCGTCGAAGGAGGCGACCTCGTAGGCGGTGTGGTTGATCCCGGCGCGGTCCGGGCGGTGGCACAGCAGCATGCTGTGCTGGTCCGGGTCGCCGGGGGCGCGCATGAACACGCCCATGGGCTTGACGACGTCGGTGGCCTGGAAGCCGAGGCGGTCGAGGTAGAACTCGACGGCCTGCTCCTGGCCCTGCTTCGGAATGTTCAGCGCGACGTGGCACAGCCGCAGGGGTCTGACGCGCCCGGGCGGGTCCAGCGGACGGTTCACGCGGGTGACCGCGCCGAGGGCGTTGACGCCGGGGCGGTCGATCTGCGGTTCGGCGACGCGGGCGAGGGCGAGGCCCAGGCCGTAGCCGGTCTCGTCCGTGGTGTGCAGTACGCCCTCCTCGTCCACGCGCACGTCGCGGTCCTCGGCCAGCCGCGTGCGCAGCTGCTCGAGGTGCTCGGCGTCGTCCACGCCCCAGACCACCTCGCGCAGCGTGTTGCCGGGCTCGAGCGGGGCGGGCAGGTCCGGGTCGGAGACCGCGCGCAGCTGGATCTGCTGGCCGGTGGCGGTGGTGAGGGTCGCCCCGGAGTCGTCGGCGTGGGCGAGTTCGAGGCCGAAGTCCTCGAAGAAACGAGTGCAGTGCGGTATGTCGTCGACCGCGTAGACGACTCGCTCGATACGGATGATGGTCACCTCGGCACGCTCCCTGGGCCGTCGTCTTCGTCGTGGTGCGTTTGCTCGCGGTGTGCGTGGTGCGTTTGCTCGCGGTGTGTCGTGGTGCGCTTGCCCGCGGTGTGTCGTGGTGCGCTTGCCCGCGGTGTGTCGTGGTGCGCTTGCCCGCGGTGCGCCGCGCGCGGCGCGGTGTCCCACAGGCTAGGTCGCCGCGTTGATCGTGATCAAGAGCCGGATGCGCCCTGAGCTGCATTCTTAGCTTGCGGCGGGAGCGCGAGGGGCGCGGGGGTGAGCGGGTACTTGCGGAACCACGCGGAGACGTAGTCCAGGAACACGCGCACCTTGCGCATCGTGTGCGAGCCGGGCGAGTGCACCGCGTAGAGCGAGCGGGCCGGGCCCTGGTACTCCGGCAGCACCCGGACCAGCGCCCCCTCGGCCAGGTCGGCCATGACGGTGCGCATCGGCATCAGGGCCACGCCCCGGCCGCGCAGCGCCGCCTTGCGCAGGGTGAGGTAGCTGTTGGAGGAGTAGACCGCGGAGACCACCTTCAGCCGGGTCTGCTCGTCCCCGTGCTGCAGCGTCCAGATCGGGTCGTTGATGTGGACCAGGCAGTCCTGCTCGGCCATCACCACCGGGTCGGTCAGCGGCGGGCGGCCCTCCAGGTAGGACGGGGCCGCGCACAGTACGTAGTCGATCCCGGTGATCCGGCGCACCAGGAGCGTGCTGTCGCGCAGCTCCCTGGTGTGGAAGGCGATGTCGTAGCCCTTGTCCAGGAAGTCGAAGGTGCGGTCGGACATGCCGCCCACCTCGAACCTGACGTGGATCTTGGGATGGTCCACGGCGAAGTCGGCGATCGCCTCGCCGAGGTCCAGATTCCCGATCCATTTCGGACATATCACCGCGAGCGGACCCTCCGGCCGGTCGTGGATGCCGCGCAGCGCCTCGTCCTCGGACTCGATCTCCTCGATGATGCGCTGGGAGAAGTCGAAGTACCGCCGGCCCACCGAGGTGAGCGTGACGGTGCGGGCGGTGCGGTTCACCAGCCGCAGGCCGAGCTGGTTCTCCAGCTCGGCGACGTGCCGGGAGACCAGCGACCCGGAGATGCCCAGGTGGCGGGCGGCCTGGCTGAAGCTGCCGTGCCGTCCGACGCCGACGAAACTGCGCATCACCGTGATCCGGTCCATGGTCGTGCTCCTTTGCATACCTGGAATGCGAGCCCGGGTGATGGTGAGTGATCATCCGGGTAGGAGGGACTGTCTCGCGGCCGGCCGGGCAAGTAAAGCGGTGTTCTGCGATCCCGGCCGGCCCACGGGCTAGGTCCGAGCGTATCCGCGCAGGTCGGGGAAGGGAGGCTGGCGATCCGGCTGAAGATCGACTTGGAAGGTGTTGAGCAGCATGGCGAGCATCGAGTAGTTGCCCAGGGAGCCGATCAGGTCGACCAGGCCCTGCTCGCCGAAGCGCTCGAGGCCGGCCGCGAAGGTCTCGTCGGCCACCAGGTGCTCGGTGAGGACCTCGGTGGCGAAGCGGTGCAGCAGCTCGGCATCCGGGTCGGGGAAGGCCGGGTCCTCGCCGCGGGCGAGGCGCTCGAGCGCGTCGCGGTCCACGCCGGCCTCGACGGCCTTGTCGATGTGCGCGTTCCAGGAGTACTGGGCATCGAAGTGGCGGGCGGCTATGAGCAGGCTCAGCTCGCGCAGGTGCAGCGGCAGCGCGGACTCGAACCGGCAGTAGGCGCCGAGCGCCTCGACCTTCTCGCACAGCTGCGGGCTGCGCAGCCAGACCAGGAACGGGCCGCGGGTGCCGCCGCGGCGGGCGGTGATGCGGGCGCTGAGCTCGGCCTGCTCGGGGCTCAGTTCGGTCAGGGGCCCCAGACGCATGGGCGGACTCCTTCGTCGGTTTCGGTAGCGGATCGGTCACTGACCGCCGTCGGGCGCCGCGGGAGGCGAAGGAGGCGTTCCGGAGTGGAACGGCGCGCGACCCGAAGCGAGGTGCGGCGCCCGACGACGGCGGTTAGTGAGCCATTGCCACCTTCGCCGCGGACGGGGGATCTTGTCTACGCTTCGGCGCCGATTGGGCCGCCCCGGCGTGCAGGCTTAGTGTTCGCGTGCGGCGCGACCGGCGGCGCACCTGGGCCTTTAGGCTCGGAGCATGACCATCATCAAGGCAGCGTCCGTCACCCGGCTCGGCCGGGGCGGCGGCGTGGAGACGATCCCGCTCATCACCCGGCACACCGCCGCGGAGAAGATCACCATCACCTCCGGCATCAGCACCTATCCGGTGGGCACGGGCGCGCCGATGCACTCGCACAACTGCGTCGAGCACGTCACGCTGCTGAGCGGGGTCGGCGAGTGCGTGATCGACGGCGTGGTGACGCCGCTGGAGCAGTTCGACACCACGTACGTGGAGGCCGGGATCCCGCACCTGTTCCGCAACACCGGGGACGAGCCGATGCGGATCCTGTGGATCTACGACACCGACTACGTCACGCGCACCTTCACCCAGACCGGCCGCACGGTGGAGCACCTCTCGGCGGACGACCGGATGGTCGAGGACTGAGTCCCGAGGGGACCACGAGGGCTGAGCCACGAGGCCGCGAAACGGCGGGGCCGGGCTCACCGGGCGATCAGGGCCTCGGTCTGCCGCCGCATCCTGCGCAGCCACAGCAGCCGGGTGAGGTGGCGGCCGCCGAGGCCCACCGCGGCCACGCCGGCGCACACCGGCGCGAGCAGCAGCGGGGCGGGGCGGCCGACGAGCATCGCGATCAGGGCGTAGATCAGTCCGGCGAACAGCACGCAGACGGCGGAGAGGTCGACCAGGCCGCGGTGGCGGGGGCGGCGTGGCACGATCCACAGCAGCACGCCCGCGACGGTCAGACTCACCGCCGGAACGAAACACCAGAACACACGCATGGTGCGATAGTCCGGCCAGTCAGGGGTCTCCAACGCGGAGGAGTTGAAGGCGAGCGCGACCACCAGGCCGCGCCAGACCAGCGCGGTGCCGCGTTCTCCGGGCTGCAGCTGGGCCCAGGCCGCGGCCGCGTCGTGCAGGTTGACCTGGGTGATGCCGGTCCCGATGCCCTGGACGTCGACCCACTGCACGGCGCTGCCGCCGGTGCCGGACTGGCCGCGCAGCGACATCGTCACCGGGGTGTGGGTGATGCAGTCGGACCGGGCGCCGCTGATACAGGCGGGCGCGCCGGCGAAGTCGTCCGAGGTGATCTGGCGCGGGATGTAGAACGCCGCGGTGGCGATGGTCAGCACGGCGGCGAGGACGACGAGGACGAGCTGCGCCACCGAGGGGACGACCCGCTCGGCCGGGCGCACGGGGGCGGCCTGAGCGGACTGCTGGACCATGCTCCCTCTCTACCACATCGGCGACGTCTCGACGCCACCACTCTACGGGGCGTGGCAGAGCGCCGCCATACGCATGCGTCTGTTCGCACGGGCGCCCGCACAGGCCCGCACGGCCCGGCACGGCGCGGGCGGCGGGGATTTCCGCCGCCCGCGCCGGGAATCGAACGCGCCGGGTTCGACCGGGTCAGACCACGCGCTTGCGCAGCAGGGTGGAGATGGTCACCGCGGTCACCAGCACGCCTCCGTAGAAGACATTGGAGATCCACTCCTGGAGACCGAGCAGCTGCAGGCCGAGGATGCCGGTGGACAGGAAGTAGATCCCGATGAAGGTGCCGACCGGGTTGAACCGGCCCGGCTCCACCACGGCCGTGCCGAGGAAGACCGAGGCGAACACCGGCAGCAGCAGGCTGGAGGTGGACGAGGCGTTGAAGCCGCCGAAGTAGGCGTCGCCGACCACGGCGCCGAGGCCGGCCAGCGCGCCCGCCGCGACGAACGCGCCGAACCTGATCCGGTCCACCCGGACCCCGGACAGCCGGCTGACCTCGCGGTTGGCCCCGACGAAGCGCATGTGCCGGCCCAGCGGGGTGCACCAGAGCACGTAGGCGAACGCGGCGGCGAGCAGCAGGCCGTAGTAGAACGAGATCTGCAGCCCGCCCACGTCGGTGACCGCGATCTTGTCGAAGCCGGCGGGCAGGCCGCTGATGGTGTTCATGTTCGATATCCACAAACTGATACCGAGCATGAAGGTGCTCATGCCCAGGGTCACCACGATCGTGTTGACCCCCACCTTCACCACCAGGAAGCCGTTGATCGCGCCCACCAGCGTCGCGCCGAGCACCGCGGCCACCGAGGCGGCCCAGACCGGCCAGCCGTGCTCGACCGCGAGCACCGGCAGCACGGTCGCGGCGAAGCCGTAGACCGAGGGCACCGACAGGTCCACGAACTCGCCCACGGTGATCGTGCACAGCAGCGCCATGGCCAGGAACACCAGGGTCTGCTGCGAGTCGAAGATGGCCTGGAAGGTGCCGGTGGTGAAGAAGGTGCCGGGCTCCGCGGCCGAGTAGGCCGCGATCATCGCGATCCACACCGCCACCACGGCGTAGCGGGAGCCGATCTGCTTGGCCAGCGCGCCGATCACGCCGCCGGGGCGCGCCGCGGCGGGCGGGGCGATCCCCTCCTGGACGAGTTCCGTGTCCGTCACCGCTCCACCGTCTCTCCGGACCGTTCGCCGGCCTCGCTCGTGTCACTGGTCTTATTCGCGCCGGGCGCGCCGGATACGTCGGGCGCCCCGGGTGCGTCGCCGTCGCCGCCGTCCCCGCCGTCGCCGTCGCCGAAGACGGCGCGGGAGATGGCGTCGGGCTCGAGTTCGCCCTCGAGCCGCGCGGCCACCCGGCCGTCGCGCACGACCAGCACGCGGTCGCACAGCACGGCGAGGTCGGACGGGTCGATCGAGGCGAGCAGCACCCCGCAGCCGTCCTGCGCGGCCCGGCGGACCGCGTCGATGATGTCGTGGCGGGCGCCGACGTCCACGGCCTGCGTGGGTTCGTGCAGCACCAGCAGGTCGGGGGATCCGGCCAGCCACTTGCCCAGCAGCACCTTCTGCTGGTTGCCGCCGCTGAGGGTGGAGATCGGCGCCTGCGGGTTCGGCGGGCGGATGTCCAGTTTGGCGATCATGGCCGCGCTCTCCTCGCGCTGCCAGGCCGTGCCGGTACGCAGGGCACTGCCACGCCCGCGCACCCGGGGCAGCGTCAGGTTCTCCGCCACCGACATCTCCCCGGCCAGGCCCTCCTCGAGCCGGCGTTCCGGCACGAAGGCGACGCCCGCGGCCACGAAGTCCTGCGTGCTGCCGCGGCGGCGGGTCAGGTCCAGCTCGCGCCCGAGCACCCGCATGGTGCCGCTCGCGGCCGGCCTGGCCCCGGCGATCGCCTCGGCCGCCTCGGCGAAGCCGGAGCCGACCAGGCCGGTCAGCCCGACGATCTCGCCCCGGCGCACCGCGAGGTCGAACCCCGACACCGGCCCGGCGGCCAGGCCGCGCACGTCGGCGACGAGTTCGTCCCTGACGTGGCCGGCCACCCGCCCGTGCGTGACCAGGTGCCGGCCCAGCATCAGCCGGGTGATCTCGGCCTCGTCCACCTCCGCGGTGCGCACGCCCGCGGCCACCACCTCGCCGTCGCGCAGCACGGTGACCCGGTCGGTGACCTCGACCACCTCCTCGAGCTGATGCGAGATCAGCAGCACCGAGGTGCCCTCGGCGATCAGGGACTTGACGAGCTCGTAGAACCGGGCCCTGGCCTCGCGGCCGAGCGCCCGGGTGGACTCGTCGAAGATCACCAGGCCCGAGCCGGGCTGGTGGTCCTGCACCGCCCGGGCGATCGCGGCCACCGCCCGGTCCTGCGCGGACAGCCGCCCGACCGGGGCGTCCACGTCCAGCGGGTGGCCGAGCCGGGCGAGCACCCGGGCCGCCTCGGCCCGCTCGTGCGCCCGGTCGATGCGGCGGGTCACCCGCCCGGCCCGGTAGCGGCCCAGGCGCACGTTCTCCCACACCGTCCGGTCGTCCACCAGGCCCAGGTTCTGGTGCACCACCGAGACCCCGGCCTCGCGTTGTGCCGCCGGGCGCACCGGCAGGCCGAGCGGACGTCCGTCCACGGTGATGGAGCCGCCGGGGTCGGGCCGGTAGACGCCGGTCAGGATCTTGACGAGGGTGGACTTGCCGCAGCCGTTCTGGCCGACCAGGCCGTGCAGTTCGCCGCGCTCGACCCCCAGCCCGACACCGCGCAGGACGCGGGCCGGGCCGAAGGTCTTGGACAAGCCGGACACCTCGAGGCGTCGGTTGCTCACCCGACGCCCCACAGCGCGGTGTAGCTCGCGGCGAAGGAGGAGTCGCCGAACCACGCGCCGGAGGACTGCGCGGCGGTGGTCACCTGGATGGTGCCGATGTTGGCGGTGGTGAACAGGCGGGTCGGGAAGGGCTCGTCGGCCGGGGCGGTGCCGGTGGCCATGCGCAGGATCTCGTCGGTCAGCGCGTATCCGGCGTAGGCCTGGTCCACCGCGACCACGGCCTTGATGCTGTCCGAGCCGGACTTGAGCAGGCCGAGCCCGAAGACCGAGCCGCCGGCCACCGAGAGCGAGATCGAGGAGGACTTGCCCGACTGCTGCACGCCCTGGATGGTGGGCTGCAGGCTGTCCTCGAACTCGGTGTAGTAGTAGTCCACGCCCGAGTCGGTGAGGATGTTCGAGCTCGTGTCCGTGGCCAGCTGGGAGTCGGTGGTCGCCGAGATCATCTTGACCTTGACATCACAGCCGGGACAGTACTGCTTGTAGATGGCGAGCGAGTTCTGGACGTACTGCTCGGAGGAGGTGGAGTCGGACTCCTCGGCCAGGATGATCTTGGCCGAGCCCTTGGAGTCGGCGATCGCCCACCAGGCGATGTCCGAGGGCTGATCCACCACGCCCTGCACGTAGGTGACGTGGTCGTCGTTGGTGTTCCCGGCGGGGGCGTACTGATCCGCGATGATGATCGGCACGTTCTTGGCCTTGGCCGCGTCCAGGGCGTTCTGCGCCATGCCGTAGGGCACCGCGTCGAGCACGATGCCCGCAGCGCCGGCGGCCACGGCCTGCTGCACGCACGCGGCGACCGCGCTCGGGTTGCCCTGGCCGTCGCAGACGTGCTCGTTGAGCCCGGCCGCGGCCAGCGCGGTCTTCATCGACGCGGCGGTGACCACGAATCCGGGGATCGCCTGGACCAGCGGGATGTAGTAGACGGTGCGACCGGCGAGCTTCGAGACACCGGAGATCTTGGCCGTGGGCACCGGATAGCTCGCGGTGGTGGCCTCGAGCGTCTGGACCATTTGCTCAGCCTTGGCCAGCCCCGGGGACGAGGCGGTACTCGAGCCCGCTGTGGAACCGCCGCCGGACTTGGCGGAGCTGCATCCGGCGAGCGCGGTGGACGCGGCGAGCGCCGCGGCGCCGATTGCGATCCATCGTTTCCTGATAAGCGTCATTGCTCATACCTCCATGGCCGAAAGCCCCATCACTTGGCCGAAAGTCTGAACAGAGCGTGAAGCGAGCGAAAGGGTCTTCACGTACAACTAAGGTTGCGCGGCGCCGCCGCGTCGAACGCGAAGGCTAAGGTTGCGGCCTGGTCCGATCCGCTCGCGGACAAACGAGTTGCGCGCCGGACGGAGAACCAGGACACTGTGATCAGAACCCGTCCACGGCCGGAACCGCAGCGAGGAGGCACGCGCATGAACCGCATTTCCGCATATGCACGCGGTCTGCGCTGTCGGTGCCCGCTCGGGCTCCCGGGGTTCGCTCAGGCCTGACCGTCGTCGCGACGGCCGCAAGCCGCCCACCGGGTACGCAGCCCGGGCGGGGCGGCTTTTTCGCGTCTCCCGACAGCACGGCCTGAAGCCTCATCCCGACGGATCGGGAGGACGTCTGCAAAACGTCTGGCGCGCGGTTCGACTCCGCTTCAGGCCTCGACGACGCCCCGGCCCGCACCAGGCCGGGCGCGCGGAGATCAGCGGAAGGCGCGCGGCGTCATCCGCGCAGCACCGAGGGATCGGCGATCACGCGCTGCACCACGGCGGAGGCGGCGCCGATCATCGGGCCCTCGCGGCGCAGCGCCGAGACGACCAGGCCGTCCGGCTGCCAGGGCCGGATCCGCACCCGGGCGCCGAGTTCGGTCTGCATCCCCGGCAGCAGCCAGTCGGCGAGTTCGGCGTAGGCGCCGGCGAGCACGACCGTCTCCGGGTCGACCAGGTTCACCGCGCCGGCCAGCGCGATGCCGAGTGCCCGCCCGGCCTGGTCCAGCGCGCGCAGCACCGGCTCGCGGCCCGCGCGGGCGCCGTCGGCCAGCAGCTCTATCCGGTCCCGCTCGCCCTCCTCGACCTCGCCGGTCAGGCCGCATTCGCGCAGCACGGCCTGCTCCCCCGCGTACTGCTCGAGGCAGCCGTGCGACCCGCAGGCGCACGGGCGGCCGTCCGGGTAGACCGGCATGTGACCGAGCTCACCCGCGAATCCGCGGGTGCCGCGCAGCAGCTGGCCGTCGACCACCACCGCGGCACCGATACCGGCCTCGGCCGAGACGTGCACGAAGTCGCGGGCGCCGGAGCCGCGCCACAGCTCCGCGAGCGCGCCGAGGTTGGCCTCGTTCTCCACCTCCACCGGCAGCGCGCGCAGCCGGTCCGGCAGCAGATCCCTGAGCCGGCCGATCAGGTCGACGTCGTGCCAGCCCAGGTTCGGCGCGTGCACCACGGTGTCGCTGGTGCCGATCAGGCCGGGCACCGCCACGCCCGCGCCGACCAGGGTCAGCCCGAGCTCGTCGGCTCGGGCCAGCGCGGTCTTGGCCACCTCGGCCAGGTTGGCCGCCACCGTCCGCGGGTCCTGGCCCCGGTGCCTGGCCGGGCGGCGGATGTGGATCCTGACCTCGCCGCGCAGGTCCACCACGCACGCCCCGGCGTGCTCGACCCCGACGTCGAGGCCGAGCCCGGCCGGGCCGCGGTCGTTGAGCGAGACCACCGTGCTCGGCCGCCCGACCCGGCCCTCCAGGCTCGCGCCGTGTTCGCGCACGAGACCGGCCTCGAGCAGCTCGTTGACCAGGCTGCCGGCCGAGGCCCGGGTCAGCCCGGTCGCCTCGGCCACCTGGGCCCGCGAGGTCGAGCCGAGCCGGGAGACCGCGCCGAGCACCAACGCCAGGTTGGCCCGGCGCATGCCCTGCTGGGAGGCCGGGCCCTCGGCCGAGGTGGTGCTCATGAGCGGTGCGGTCCTTCCGGCGACTGACTTGCTTTCGGCACGGGTTCGAGGGCGCGGAGCCTAGGCCGTGTCTTCAAACCGGCGTCGGGTCAGGCCGCGGCGTCTGACGCGTGCGCTCGCAAGGCGCCGGGCCGCGCGCATACTCGGTCGTCTGTAAACGGTCCGGCAACGCCGCGAGCGTGCGTGGCAGGCGTCGCGGCCCCGACGATGGTTTGAAGACACGGCCTAGATCGAACCGCCCACCAGCGCGCCGGAACGGGCGCGCACCGCGCCGATCCGGTCCAGCGCGGCCTGGTCGACCGGGATCGGATCATAGAGCGTGCCGCCGCGGGTGTCCCAGCGGCGGGCGACCGCGTCCGCGCTCTCGCCGGTCAGC
This sequence comes from Actinospica durhamensis, assembly GCF_018139695.1. GTDB lineage: Bacteria > Actinomycetota > Actinomycetes > Streptomycetales > Catenulisporaceae > Actinospica > Actinospica durhamensis. The sequence goes on from NZ_JAGSOG010000013.1 coordinate 45,557, forward strand.
AGCCCGGCGGCCTGGGCGGCGGCGCCGAGGGCGACGACCTCCTCGGCGCCGGGCACCAGGACCGGGCGGCCGGAGAGCCGGCGCACGGTGGCGCGCCAGGCCTCGCCCTTGGCCCCGCCGCCGATCAGCAGCAGCGGGCCGTCGGCCGAGGTCTCGCCGCCCGCCTTGAGCACCTCGTCGACCGCGCTCAGCAGGCTGTAGGCGGCGCCGTCGTAGGCGGCCTGCAGGATCTGACCCGGCGTCGTGTCGTGCCGCAGGCCGTAGAAGAGCCCTGAAGCGTACGGCAGGTTGGGGGTGCGCTCGCCGTCCAGGAACGGCAGCACCACGGCCTCGCCGCCGGGCTCGACCGCGGCCCGGTCGAGGCCGAACCAGCCGGCGATCCGGTCCACCGCGAGGGTGCAGTTGAGCGTGCAGGCCAGCGGCAGCCAGCCGCCGAGCGAGTCGGCGAAGCCGGCCACGGTGCCGCTCGGGTCGGTCGGGCGGCCGCGGGTGACGGCGTAGGCGGTGCCGGAGGTGCCGAGGCTGACCACCGGGACGCCGGGCTCCAGGCCCAGGCCGAGCGCGGCGGCCATGTTGTCGCCGGTGCCGGTGCCCACGCGGGCGCCCTCGCGCAGCGCGACGCCCTTGCGGACGGTGCCGACGCTCTCGCCGGGCTGCGCCACCCGCGGCAGGTACGCCGGGTCAAGGCCCACCAGGTCGAGGATCCCGGTGTCGTAGCCGTCCGGGCCCCACCAGCCGGTGCCGGAGACGTCGCCCCGGTCGGTCACGTGCTCGCCGGTCAGCCGCCAGGTCAGGTAGTCGTGCGGCAGCATGACCCGGCGCACGCGGGCCGCGGCCTCGGGCTCGTTGCGGGCCAGCCAGTCCCACTTGGCCACCGTGAACGACGCGCCGGGCACGGAGCCGACCCGCTCGGCCCAGGCGCGCTCGCCCAGCCGCTCGGTCAGCGCCTCGGCGTTCGGGGCGCTGCGCACGTCGTTCCACAGCAGCGCCGGGTGCACGGCGTGGCCGTCCCCATCCAGCGCGACCAGGCCGTGCTGCTGGCCGCCGATCGCGATCGCCGCAGCCGAGTCCGCATAGCCGGTCTGGCCCAGGGCCTCGGTGAGCGCGGCCCACCACTGCTCCGGGTCGCTCTCCCGCTTCGCCCCGCCACTGACCGTGTGGGCCGCCCGGCCCTGGCCGAGCACACGCCCGGTCGCCACGTCCAGCGCGAGCGCCTTGGTCGCCTGGGTCGAGCTGTCGACGCCGATCACCACGTCCGCCGCGGCCATTTCGCCTCCCTCTGAGCGGTCCGTGGCCCGCGTCCGACACGCGGGGCTTCCCAACAGCCGCACCGGCATACTAATTTGTTTTCTGCGTTTATCAATAGCGCGTGACCGGCGACGACGCCTACACGCGCGGTAATGACCCTTGGGAGCCCCCTCGTGAGCAGCACTTTGACCCCTAGTCCGGCGGACAAGTTCACCTTCGGCCTGTGGACCGTCGGCTGGCAGGGCCGCGACCCCTTCGGCGACGCCACCCGCCAGGCCCTCGACCCGGTCGAGACGGTGCACAAGCTGGCCGAGCTCGGCGCGTACGGCGTGACCTTCCACGACGACGACCTGATCCCGTTCGGCTCGAACGACGCCGACCGCACCGCCACGATCGAGCGCTTCAAGGCCGCGCTGGCCGAGACCGGCCTCGTGGTGCCGATGGCCACCACCAACCTGTTCACCCACCCGGTGTTCAAGGACGGCGGGTTCACCTCCAACGACCGGGACGTGCGCCGTTACGCGCTGCGCAAGACGATGCGCAACATCGACCTGGCCGCCGAGCTCGGCGCCGAGACCTACGTGGCCTGGGGCGGGCGTGAGGGCGCGGAGTCCGGTGGCGCCAAGGACGTGCGGATCGCGCTCGACCGGTTCAAGGAGGCCTTCGACGTCCTCGGCGAGTACGTCGTGGAGAAGGGCTACAACCTGCGCTTCGCCATCGAGCCGAAGCCGAACGAGCCGCGCGGCGACATCCTGCTGCCCACGGTCGGCCACGCCCTGGCGTTCATCAACAGCCTCGAGCGTCCCGACATGGTGGGCCTGAACCCCGAGGTCGGCCACGAGCAGATGGCGGGCCTGAACTTCCCGCACGGCATCGCCCAGGCGCTGTGGCACGGCAAGCTCTTCCACATCGACCTCAACGGCCAGACCGGCATCAAGTACGACCAGGACCTGCGCTTCGGCGCCGGCGACCTGCGCTCGGCGTTCTGGCTGGTGGACCTGCTGGAGAACTCCGACTACCAGGGCCCGCGCCACTTCGACTTCAAGCCGCCGCGCACCGAGGACTACTCCGGTGTGTGGGCCTCGGCCGCCGGCTGCATGCGCAACTACCTGGCGCTGAAGGAGAAGGCGAAGGCCTTCCGCGAGGACCCGGCCGTGCAGGAGGCGCTGCGCGCCTCGCGTCTGCACGAGCTGGCCCAGTCCACCCTGGGCGAGGGCGAGAAGCTGGCCGACCTGCTGGCCGACCGCTCCGCGTTCGAGGACTTCGACGTCGAGGCCGCCGCCCAGCGCGGGATGGCCTTCGAGCAGCTCGACCAGCTCGCGATGGACCACCTGCTGGGCATCTGAGCGTCCGTCGAGCCGCTCCACCGACTGCGGCCCGCACCTCCCCGGCCGCACCCGGGGACGCGGACCGTGAGCGGCGGGTGGCCCGCCAGTCGCCGTCCGATTGAGGGCGGACGCGCCTGACGGGCCGTCACCCGCCGCCCGACGCCCGCCCCGGCGAGTTCCTCTGGACTCGTCGGGGCGGGGGCCGTCGGGCCTGCACTCGCTTTTCCCGCGCGCCCTCAGCGTTCTGCTCTCGGCCGTCAGTGCTCGGCCGTCAGTATTCAGCCGTCAGCGCTCAGATCGGCGCGACCGCCGCCTGATCATTCGTCGTGGCCTGATCCGCCGTCCCCGGCACGCTGCGCCCGAGCAGCTCGCGCGCGAGGCGTTCGGCCTGTGCCGCGTCGCGCCGCTCGATCCGCTCCGCCAGCGCGCGGTGCGCCTCCACGTCGAGCAGCTCCGCCGAACGCAGGTCCACCGGGACCTGCTCCATCGCGATCGCACCGTGCACCAGGCTGTTGAAGGCCAGCAGGTACGCCAGATTGCCGCTGCCCTCCACGATCAGCCGCCACCACGCGACGTCCGCCACGCCGAGGTCCGTCAGGTCCGGCCCGCTGCGCGCAAAGGCCTCGGCCTGCGCGACGATCTCGGCCCTGGCCTCGTCCCCGGCCCGCAGCGCGCACAGCCGGGCGGCGTCCGCGCCGATGCAGGCGCGCATCTCCAGTGCGTCGTGCACCACACCGGGCACCGTCACCGCGTCCAGCGTCCCCGGCACGTCCACCACCAGGTCAAGGCCCGCGGTGCGCCGCCAGTCCAGGGCCCGGGTGCGCCCGCCCTGGAAGACCTCGATCAGCCGGGACTGCTGGAGCCGCTTGACCGCCTCGCGCACCGCGTGCCGGTTCACCCCGTAGTCCGCGGCCAGCTCGCGCTCGGCCGGCAGCGCGCCGCCGGGCGGGATCGCGCCGGTGAGGATCAGGTCCCGCAGACGCGTGAATACCTGGTCGGACAAGGGTTCACGGCGCAGGGCGCCCGCCTCGGCGGCGCGGGAGCTGGTCACACCGATAGAGCATGCCCGGCCGCGCGCGGGCGGGTCAACACGAACTGGTCAACTGTTTGGACCAGCTCTTGCCAAGCCGGTCCGCGCGGTCCTAGCCTCCATCCCGTGAACCTGACGACCTACGCGATACCCGCGTACGTGCTGCTCATCCTCGTCGAGCTGGTCTCCTACCGGTTCGTCCCCGACGAGCGCGAGCAGGGCTACACCGTGCGGGACACGACCACCAGCCTGTCCATGGGACTCGGCTACGTCGTGCTCAACCTGGGCTGGTCGGCGATCTACCTCGCCGCGTACCAGGGCGCCACGCACCTGACGCCGCTGCACCTGCACGCCACCTGGCTCAGCGCGATCGCCGTGTTCGTGGGCTGGGACCTGTGCTACTACTGGGAGCACCGGGCCGACCACCGCGTCAGGATCCTGTGGGCCTCGCACATCAACCACCACTCCAGCCGGCGCTTCAACCTCTCCACCGCGCTGCGCCAGCCCTGGACCGGCATCGGCAACCTGCCGTTCGGGCTGCCGTTGGTGCTGCTCGGCTTCTCCCCAGCGATGATCTTCACGGCGCAGAGCCTGAACCTGCTCTACCAGTTCTGGATCCACACCGAGCGGATCGACCGGATGTGGCGGCCGATCGAGCTGGTGATGAACACCCCGAGCCACCACCGCGTCCACCACGGCTCCAACCGGGGTTACCTGGACCGCAACTTCGCCGGCGTGTTCATCGTGTGGGACCGGCTGTTCGGCACCTTCACACCGGAGACCGAGCAGGTCGTCTACGGGCTGACGGCGAACATCGAGACCAACAACCCGCTGCGCGTCGCCTTCCACGAGTACGCCGCGATCGGCCGCGACCTTCGCGCGGTACACACGCTCAAGGACCGCTACACGGTGCTCTTCCGCAGTCCGGGCAAGGCGTACACCACGGTCAAGCGCGCCCGCACGGCGGCGGCCGCCACGGCCGCCACCGCTGCCTGACGGCGCGTCGAACCGGCCTAGCCGCCCGGCCGGCGCACGAACGGACAGTGCCGGCACTCCCGGTGGCAGCAGGTCCCGTTCGAGGCCAGCAGGGCCGAGGTGAAGACGAACAGCCCGGTGTCGGGGTCCGCGTAACCGGGCCGTCCGCTCAGCAGCGCGGCCCGGTGCGCGGCCATGATCCGCGCGTAGGAGGGATGGTCCGGGGCGAGCCGGGCCGGATGCGGCGCTTCCAACACGTCGACCGGCGCGTCGTCGGTCTCGAGATCACCACTCCACATGCGTATCAGGGTAGCGGCTCGCACCCGCGCTAACAGCCGTTGCCAGAGCTGTTCCCGCGCACCGGCCGATCCGGATCGAGTCCGCGCGCCACGGCGGCGGCGACCGCGAGCTGCTGGCCGCGGACGGTGGCCAGGATGCACTCGGCCATCGTGCCGAGCGCGGGGACCGCGAGGTCCGGTGCGTCCGTGCCGCCCGCGGTGCCGATGCCCACCAGCGGCACGCCGCGCGAGCGCAGGTGTGCCCGCAGCTCACGGACCTGCCCGTCGGCCTCGCCGGCCAGCAGCACGGCGGTGGTCTCGGCGTCGAAGCCGCCGACCGGGCCGGTGCGCAGCCCGTCGGCGGAGAAGCCCTCCACCGTCAGGCCGGCCGTGTCGCGCAGCATCCGGGCCGTCTCCAGCGCGGCCGGGAAGTGGTGGTCACAGCCCACGACGGCGACGCGGCGCGCGCCGACGAGACGGGCCGCGACCGCGTCGGCGCCGGCCGTGTCGGCGAGCAGCTCGGCCACCAGCGGGGCGAGCGCCTTGGCCGACGGGGCGTCGCCCAGGCCGGTGCGCACGCCCTCGCCGGCCGGCAGGCCCTCGGCGATCGCGAGCACGGCCAGCATCTGGCTCGTCGTCGACTTGGTCGGCGAGGCGGCGAGTTCGAGCCCGGCCGCGAGGTCCACGCACAGCGCGGCCGAGCGGGCCAGCAGGCAGCGCGCGTCGTTCGTCACGGCGATCAGGGCGGCGCCGGACGCGGCGTAGCGGTCGGTGAGGGCGAGCACGCCGGGGTCCGAGCCGGACGGCGAGAGCACCACGGCCAGCCGGCGCCGGCCGGGCTCGCGGGTCAGGCGCTCGGCCTGCTGCGGATCGACCGGGGTGAGCACCCGGGCCGGGATGCCGCAGCGGGCCTCGACGGCGTGCCGGCCGAGCAGGGCGGCGTGTTCGGAGCTGCCCCCGGCCAGGAAGACGACCTCGTCGAAGGCGCCGGCCTGGGCGGCCAGGGCGGCGCTCTGCCCGGCGAAGTGGGCGACGTGACGGGCGAGGTTGCCGAGCACGTCCGGCTGCTCGGCCATCTCACCGCGTATGTGCCGTCCGGCGAGAACGCTACGCGATCCAGGGGCGGCCATCACTGCCGGCGTCATCTTCGTACTCCTGTCGTCTTCCGGGCACCGCCGCGGTCGCGGCGACGATGGAGATGGTTGCCCCGGCAGCACCGGGATGATCATAGGACGACCCGATCGGATGGTGGGAGGTCCCCCGTCCGGGGGACCCGAGGGGCGAGGTTACGCCGAACGGGGGTGGTCCGGGGTCCATACGCCCCAGCCGGCGTTGATCCGAACGTGCGAATCAACGCTGACGCTGCGTCAAATGAGCGACGTTCGGGGGCTGCACCGGCGAGGATCGGGTAATTGGCTTGATGTCCAGCCATACCACCATACGATGGGCCGGAAGGCGACACTCCGCCGACTCGACTCGTCTCGATCGCGCCTGGAATCGCCCGTGAACGTCTTATCCCGAAGAAATGTTCTCGCCGGGGGCGCCGTCGCGCTCGCGTCGACCGTGGTCGGCACCGAGGGGGACCGCCTGCTCGGCGGCGACTCCTCACCCGCCGCGGCCCCCTCCGCCGACGCCCACTCCGGCGCCTCCGTCCAGTCGCGCAAGGCGCAGGCCCGACCGGCCCGGCTGATCGGCGACGGCTCCACCTCCGACACCGGTCCGCAGCCCAACCAGCCGATACCCGAACAGCTCGAGGCCGGGGAACGGCCCCCGCAGTTCGTCGTGTTCTCCTGGGACGGAGCCGGCGAGGACGACAACCACCTGTTCTCGCACTTCCGCCAGGTCGCCCAGGAGACGAAGGCGACCATGACCTTCTTCCTGTCCGGCATCTACACGCTGCCGCAGAGCGAGAAGATGCTCTACGCTCCGCCGGGCAAGCCCGTGGGCGCCTCCGCGATCGGGTACCTCAACAACAACCACGTGCGCGCCACCATCGGCCAGGTGGGCGACGCGTGGCTCGAGGGCCACGAGATCGGGACGCACTTCAACGGGCACTTCTGCGACTCGCGCGGCGTCGGCACGTGGGGTCCGGACCAGTGGCGCGACGAGATCGACCAGGCCGTCGGCTTCGTGCACGCGTGGAAGACGAATACCGGCTTCGCCGACCTGCCGGCGCTGCCCTTCGACTACTCGAAGGAGCTGACCGGCGGGCGCACCCCGTGCCTGATCGGTCAGGACCAGCTGCTGCCCACGGCCCGCGACCTCGGCTGGACGTACGACGCGAGTTCGCCCGGCGGCCTGCAGATCTGGCCGACCAAGCGCCACGGCCTGTGGGACTTCCCGCTCCAGTCCATCCCGCTGGTCGGCACCAAGTACGAGGTGCTGTCGATGGACTACAACATCATGTACAACCAGATCGGGCCCGACCCGACCGGCGACGCGGCGCGCCGGCCGTTCTTCCAGCAGCAGGCCACCCAGTCGTACATGGCCGGCTTCCACCGGACCTACACGACGAACCGGGCGCCGTTCTTCATCGGCAACCACTTCGAGACCTGGAACGGCGGGATCTACATGCCCGCCGTCGAGGACGCCCTGCGCCAGATCGCCGATTACCCGGACGTACGGCTGGTCTCGTTCCGCCAGCTCGTCGCCTGGCTCGAGGCGCAGGACCCGAAGGTGATCTCCAAGATGCGCACGCTGGACCCGGGCGTGGCGCCGGACAACTGGCGCGACTACACCACACCCGACTACACCACGCCGACCCCGTCCGGCGGGGCGAGCACGGCGGCGGCGCGCTCGAAGGCCCTCGCGGTCTGACACGGCGCGCGGCGCAGGGCCTCGGTCGGCGACGGCCGTGGCCCTGCGGCGTGCGTCGCGGGGCGGCCCGGGACGGGAGTCTGACGAGGCGTCGGCGCGCCGCGAGACTCCGGCGTGTGCGGTGGGCCGCACACAGCGCCACCGAAACCGCGGGAAAAGCCCGGAACTCCACGGACGGGCGAAGTTGGTTCCGTACTGTCGCATGACTTCCGGTTCTGGCCATCCGCCCTTCAGCAGTCGGACACCTGCCCGGCATACCTTCGCGGCCGTGGATTCAGACGTGCGACTGCTGCCCCCCGAACCCGCCTCACCCGAATCCGCGGACACGCCCGCGGCGGGGACGGCGTCGCTGACACCGGCTCGGCTGCGCCGGTATCCGGCCCTCGCGCGCGCGGCCCGGCGGTTGGGGCCGCGGGACGGGGACTCGGTCAAGATCTGGCTGCTCTCCCGGCTCGCCATGCTCGCGATGACCTGGATCGTGGCCTGGACCGGCTTCGGCAGCAAGGGCTACTCCCCGCACGGCCTCGCCTCGATCTGGCAGCACTGGGACTGGCTGCGCTACCAGAAGATCGCCGCCGTCGGCTACACCCACTACGCCAAGCACGGCGCCTCGTACGCGTTCTTCCCCGGCTATCCGGCCCTGCTGTGGGCGACGCACCTGTTCCTGCGCTCGTGGGTCTTCTCCGGACTGATCATCTCCCTGGTCACCGGCCTGATCGCGTGCGTGGCACTGGGCCGGATCATCGAGATCGAGGCGCTCGCCGTGTTCGGCGAGTCGGAGCCGGGCCGGGCGCGGGCGCGGCAGGCGGTGCGCGACGGTCTCACGCTGTTCGTCTGGGCCCCGGCGGCCGTGTTCCTGGCCGCGGGCTACACCGAGGGGCCGTTCCTGGCGCTGGTGCTGTGGGCGTGGCTGGCCGCGCGGCGGGAGAAGTGGCTTGTCGCCGGGGTGCTCACGGCGGCCGCGGCGTCCATCCACATCAACGGCCTCTTCGTGATGGCGGCGCTGGGCGTGGCGTTCCTGCAGACCCGCCCGCGCGGGCTGCGGGCCTGGCTGCGCGGATGGCCGCTGGCGCTCCCGGTGCTTCCGGTGGCCGGCTTCATGCTCTTCCTCAAGCACTTCACCGGCCAGTGGAACGCCTGGGAGCGGGCCGAGGAGACCGGCTGGAACCGGCACTTCTCGGTGCCGTGGCGCACCTTCCTCAGCACCTGGCGCTACGCCTTCGGCCACAAGGTGCCCGCGGCCACGGCCTTCGAGTACCAGCTCGAGATCGTGGTCACCTTCATCGGCATCGCGCTCGCCGTCTGGCTCGCGACGAAGCGCCGCTGGCCCGAGTTCGTCTACGTCGGCTGCTCCGTCGGCACCCTGGCGTGCTCGCACGTCTACCTCTCGGTCAACCGCGAGACGCTCACCTGGTGGCCGCTGTGGGTGCTGCTGGGCATCTGGTGCGTGCAGCGCAGCTGGTTCCGGCCGCTCTACCTCACCCTGTCGGCACCCTGCGCGTTCACCATCGCGTACCTCTTCCTCCAGTCGCGCTGGGCCGGGTAGCCGCCGACGGCCGGTCAGACGGGCCGCACCTCGCGCAGGTACCCGTTGTCCAGCAGCCACAGCACGTTGAGCTGGGCCGGGCCGCCGGGAATCAGGGCCGGGTCGAGCTGGTACTGCTCGCCGTGGCCGGGCTGGGCGAACCAGGCGGCGATGGGCCCGGCGTCGACCGGGAACGGCTTGAGGACCTCGTAGTCGTGGTAGTTGCACCCGGCCGCCGGCGTCGAGTCGAGGCTTGAGGGCGGCAGCGCCCGCTTGGCGTAGGAGGTGCCGGCGGGCGCGAGGTAGGAGCCGTAGACGCTGCCGTAGCGGTCGACCTGCCGCCCGGGGTAGAGCGTCTGCACCCACTTGATCGGCCGGCCGTCGGGCGTGGTGACGTAGCCGTCGTCCGGCGGGTAGATCCAGGCGTTCGCGTCGTCGCGGTACTCGGCCAGGAACTGCTGCGGATCCACACCGCCGGTGCGCTGATAGCCCCTCAGCTGGACGCCGACCGGGCCGACGTACGGCAGCCGCTCGGGCCCGAGAAGCGCGGTGCCCTCGAAAGACGCCGCGGAGCACTCCTCCGCCGGGCTGTCCGCGGCGGCCGGCACCGCGGGCGCGGTGGCGGCGGCCTGGGCCGCCGAGGCGCCGGACAGGGCGAGGACGGCCGCGGCCGCGAGGGAGGACAGCAGGCGGTGTCTGGTCACGGAGGCTCCCTGGTGCGCGCGGCGCGGGACGCCGCACAAGATCGAATTCGGGGGCCTCAGAAAAACACCGCGAGTGACGCGGCGTCAAAGAAAACCGACACCGCGTCACTCGTTCGGCAGATCGCGAGCGGGGAACCGGGGCTCAGCCGCCGGCGCCGATCAGCCGGCGGCGTACGCCCGTCCAGGCGGCGGGGTCGGTGATGCGGCGGCCGTCGATCAGGGTCTTGATGCCGGGAAGGTCGGCCGGGGTGAGCTTGCGGTAGGCCTCGTGGTCGGTCTGCACGATCGCGGCGTCCACGGCCGCGCCGGGGACGTACGGGGTGAAGCCGAGCCCGCGCAGCTCCTCGTCGGTGTACATCGGGTCGGCCACCACGACCTCGGCGCCGCGCGCGCCCAGGGCCTCGACGGTCGGGAAGACGCCGGAGAACGCGGTCTCCTTCACCCCGCCGCGGTAGGCCGCGCCGAGCACCACGACCCGGGCGCCGGCCAGCGGGCCGTGCTCGGCCTCGAGCAGGTCCACCGCGTACCCGGGCATCGCGGCGTTGGCCGCCCTGGCCACCCGCACCACCTCGGCCTCCTGGTCGTTCCACAGGTACATCCGCGGGTAGACCGGGATGCAGTGCCCGCCCACGGCGATGCCGGGCTGGTGGATGTGGCTGAACGGCTGGCTGTTGCAGGCCTCGATGACGCCCGCCACGTCCACGCCGATCCGGTCGGCGTAGCGGGCGAAGGTGTTGGCCAGGCCGATGTTGACGTCCCGGTAGGTGGTCTCGGCCAGCTTCGCCAGCTCCGCCGCCTCGGCCGAGCCGAGGTTCCACACGCCGTTGGGGCGCGGCAGGTCGGTGCGCTCGTCGAACTCGAGCACGTCGGCGTAGAACGCGGCGCCGCGCTCGCCGGAGGCCTCGTCGTACCCGCCGACCAGCTTCGGGTACTTGCGCAGGTCGGCGAAGATGCGGCCGGAGGAGACCCGCTCCGGGCTGAACACGAGGGCGAAGTCGCGCCCGACGGCCAGGCCGGATCCGGCCTCGAGCATCGGGGCGAAGCGCTCGCGGGTGGTGCCGACCGGGAGCGTGGTCTCGTAGCTGACCAGCGTTCCGGCGCGCAGCCCGGCGGCCACGGCGCTGGTGGCGGCGTCGAGCGGGCCGAAGTCCGGCACGTCCTGCCCGTCCACGATCAGCGGCACCACGACGACCACGGCCTCGGCCTCGGCCACCGCGGCCGAGCCGTCCAGGGTCGCGGTCAGCAGGCCGTCGGCGACCGCCTGCTTGAGCCCCTCGGCCAGGCCGGCCTCGCCGGGGAACGGCTCCTCGCCCGCGTTCACCAGGTCGACGACGCGCGGGGAGATGTCCACCCCGACGACGCGGTGGCCGCGGCTCGCGTACTGCACGGCGAGCGGGAGGCCGATCTTTCCGAGGGCGAAGACGCAGATCTGCACGGGAGGTTCCGTTCGGGGAAGAGGAGACGGGGAATCAGGGCCCGACGCGGTCGCGGGCCGGGGCGGGCGGGTCAGGCCGCGCCGATCGGGAGGGTCTCGCCGGAGCGGGCCGACTCGAGCACCGCCTCGGCCACCATGACCGCGCGCAGGCCCTGACGCGGCGTCACCACGGCGGCGTCGGCCTTGCCCTCGACGGCGTCGCGGAAGGCCTCGTGCTCGACCGTGAGCGGCTCGCGCTTGGGTATGGCGTAGCGGGTCATGTCGCCCTCGGACACGCCGCGGAAGGCGGAGACCGCGTCCCACTCGGTGCGGGTGGAGCCGTTGGCGAAGTAGGTCAGGTCGGCCGTGAGCGTGTCGGCGACGAAGCAGCCGCGCTCCCCGGTGACGATGGAGACCCGCTCCTTGAGCGGGGAGAGCCAGTTGACCAGGTGGTTGGCGATGACCCCGGAGTCGAGTTCGCCGAGCACGGTCACCAGGTCCTCGTGCGGTCGGCCGCTGCGGTGCGCGGTCTTCGCCGCGACGCTGCGGTACTGCGAGCCGGTGACCCAGCCGGTCAGGTCGAGGTCGTGCGTGGCCAGGTCCTTGACCACGCCGACGTCGGCGATGCGGTGCGGAAACGGGCCCTGGCGGCGGGTGGCGACCTGGAAGACCTCGCCGAGCTCGCCCGCCTCCAGCCGGGTGCGCATGCTCTGCAGCGCCGGGTTGTAGCGCTCGATGTGGCCGACCGCGGCGACCAGGCCGCGGCTTTCGAAGGCCTCGACCAGGCGGCGGGCGGCCGGGGTGTCGTGCGCGAGCGGCTTCTCGATCAGGGCCGGCACACCCGCCTCGGCCAGGGCAAGCCCGACCTCCTCGTGCATGCCGGTGGGGCAGGCCACCACGACGTAGTCGGGCTGGTACGCGAGCAGTTCCCGCACGTCCGCGACCAGCGGCACGGAGCCGCCGAGGGCCCCGTGCGGGTCGCCGCCGGGGTCCGCGGCGACGACCAGGTCGACGCCGTCGAGGGCGCGCAGCACCCGGGCGTGGTGGCGGCCCATCGCGCCGAGGCCCACCAAACCGGCGCGCAGACGGGGCTTGGTCATCGCAGGTCTCCGAAGTCGAACGAGCGTACGGCGGCGACGACCCGGTCCAGGTCGGCGTCGGCGAGCGAGGGGTGGACCGGCAGCGAGAGCACCCGCGCCGCCGCGTCCTCGGTGGCCGGGAGCACCGCGCCGGCGCCGATCTCGGCGAACGGCGGGAGCCGGTGCACGGGCGTCGGGTAGTACACGGCGCTGCCCACGCCCTGGCCGGTGAGGTGCTCGTGCAGGGCGTCGCGGCGCTCGGCCGGGACGCGCACGGTGTACTGGTGGTAGACGTGCGTAGCGCCGGGCGCGAGGACCGGGGTGAGCACGCCCGGGATCCCGTCCAGGCCCGCGTCCAGCTTGGCCGCGTTGGCCCGGCGCTGCTCGTTCCAGCCGGCCAGCTTGGCCAGCTGCACCCGGCCGATGGCCGCGGCCACGTCGGTCATCCGCAGGTTGTAGCCCACGAGTTCGTTGGCGTAGCGCCGCTCCATGCCCTGGTTGCGCAGCAGCCTGAGTTTCCGGGCCACCTCGGCGTCCGGGGTGACGACCATGCCGCCCTCGAGCGCGTGCATGTTCTTGGTCGGGTAGAAGCTGAAGCTGGCGGCCTGTCCGAAGGCCCCGACGGGCCGGCCGTGCAGGGCGGCGCCGTGCGCCTGGGCCGCGTCTTCGACCAGGGCCAGGCCGTGGCGTTCGGCGAGTTCGACGAAGCCGGCGCCGGCCGGGTGGCCGTAGAGGTCCACCGGCAGGATCGCGGCGGTGCGCGGGCCGATCGCGGCGGCCGCGGCCTCGGCGTCGAGGCAGAAGGTGTCCGGGTCGATGTCGGCGAACACGGGGGTCGCGCCGACCAGGCTGACCGCGTTGGCGGTGGCGGCGAAGGTGAACGAGGGCACGATCACCTCGTCGCCGGCGCCGATGCCCAGCGCCGCCAGGGACAGCAGCAGCGCGGAGGTGCCGGCGTTGACCGCGACGCAGTGGCGGCCCTCGACCAGCGCGGAGAACTCCTGCTCGAACGCGGCGACCTCAGGGCCCTGCACCACCATGCCGGAGCGCAGCACCCGTACGGCCGCCTCGATCTCCTCCTCGCCGATGACCGGGCGGGCCGCCGGGACGAAGGGGTTGGTCTGCTCGCCGCTCACGATGCGCTCTCCACGATCTTTCCGTCAATCTCCTGATATATCTCGCCGGTCTCCGGGCAGCGCCAGCGGCCGGGCGCGTCGGGCTCGAGCCGCTCCCCGGCCCGGCCGACCCAGCCGATCCGCCGCGCCGGAACGCCCACCACCAGGGCGAAGTCGGGCACGTCCGCGGTCACCACGGCCCCGGCCCCGACCATCGCCCAGCGCCCGATCCGCACCGGCGCGACGCACACCGCGCGGGCGCCCACGGAGGCCCCCTCGCCGACGCTCACGCCGACCGGATGCCAGTCCCCGGCCCGCTTCTGCTTGCCGTCCGGGTCCACCGAGCGCGGCCGGTGGTCGTTGGTGAAGACCGCGGCCGGGCCGATGAACGCGCCGTCGCCGACCTCGGCCGGCTCGTAGACGAGTGCGTAGTTCTGCACCTTGACGTTGTCGCCGAGGCGGACCCCGGTGCCGATGTAGGCGCCGCGGCCGATCACGCAGTCCCGGCCGAGCACGGCGTCCTCGCGCACCTGGGCCAGGTGCCAGACCGAGCTGCCCGCGCCGATCACGGCCCGCTCGTCCACGTCCGCGCCCGGCGCCACCCGCACCTCGGGGTTCACCGGGCACCGGCCACGGCGGTCGGGGACGCCGCGCGCCCGCGGGTCTGGGCCACGAGTTCCGCGACGGCCTCGGCGAAGCGGTCGTGCGGGTTGACCTCGCCCAGGTCGCGCTCGGCCCAGGCGCGGGCGGCCTCGCGCAGCAGGCCGAACTCGGCCCGCGCCTGGCCGGACCACGCCCGCAGCGTCGCCCCGGCCTCCTCGGCGCTGATCGCCACCGCGCCCGCCCCGGCCTTCTCCACCAGTTCGGCGGCGCGCCGTATCGGGCTGGTGAGCACCGGCATACCGCAGGCCAGGTACTCGTAGATCTTCGACGGGATGGCGCTCTCGAACGCGGGCGTGCTGTGCAGCAGGGAAAGCCCCGCCCACGCGCCGCGGGCCAGCCGCCAGGCCGCCTCCGGGGGCATCCGGCCGTGCAGGCGCACCCGGTCGGCGGCCGGGGACTCGGCCTGCCACACGCGCAGCCGCTCCTGGTCGCGGGCGGCCACCGGGCCGACCACGTCCAGCTCCCAGTCCGGGGCGAACTCCAGCGCGCGCAGCATGTCGAAAAGGCCCCGGCTCTCGCGCACGTCCCCGACGTACAGCGCCCGGGGACGCTCGTCCAGGCCGCCGCGCTCCGGCAGAAGGCTGAGATCCGGCAGGTTGCGCACGACCAGCCGGCGCTCGGCCCGGGCCGGGGGCACGTGCTGGTCGGCCACCACGGTCAGGTCCGCGCCGCGGCTGAGCGAGACGGCCGTGCGCGCCCAGATCCGGGCGACCGTGCCGCGCGCGCCCTTGGCCCAGGCCCGGTCGTCGAGCAGGGCCACGTAGTCCTCGTGCATGTCCACGGCCAGCCGGCGGCCGTGCGAGAAGGTGCGGCGCAGCCGGGCGGCCGGGATCAGGTCGGGGTCGAGGGTGACCACGACCCGGCCGCGGGCCCGGCCGGGCATCAGCAGCGCCTGCACGCCCCGGGCGGCGAAGCCGCTGGACGGCGCCGGCCGGAACGCGGAGCCGGCCGGCGCGTCCTCGGCACGGCCGCGGGCGATCACCTCCACGCTCAGCCCGGCCCGCCGCAGCGCGGCGCAGTGCCGGTGCAGGCGGGCGTCGGCCACGTCGTGGCCGGAGCTGAGGATGGTTACGTCCGCCTCGGTGCGCATCTCAGATGTCCTCCATCGACATGGCGTCGTCGAGCGGATCGACGTCGTCATCGGCGGTCTCGTCTTCGGCGTTCTCCTTGCGCTTGGGCCGCGGCACGCCCTGGAACTCGAGGTACTCGTCGGCGACCTCGTCCGGCTTGCCCTGGCGCACGATCTCGCCCTGGTGCATCCAGATGCAGTCGTCGCACATCTCCTTGATGGCGGCGAGGCCGTGGCTGACGATCACGATCGTGCGGGCCTGGCCGACGAGTTCCTGCATCTTCTCGTAGGACTTGCGCCGGAAATGGGCGTCGCCGGTGGACAGTGCCTCGTCGATGAGCAGCACGTCCGGCTCCAGGTGGGTGGAGACGGCGAAGGCGAGCCGGCCGTACATGCCGGAGGAGTACGCCTTCATCGGCAGGTCGATCGCGTGCTCGAGCTCGGCCCACTGGGTGATCTGCTCGAACCGCTCGTCCACCTGGCGCCGGGTCAGGCCGGCCGCGAGCGAGCCGAGCACCACGTTGTCGCGGCCGGACAGCTGCCCGTTGAACCCGACGCCGAGCGCGAGCAGGGTGCTGATGCGGCCGTTGACCACGATCTCGCCCGAGCTCGGCGGCAGGATGCCGGCGATGGCGCGCATGAGCGTGGACTTGCCCGCGCCGTTCGCGCCGATGATGCCGAGCACCTTGCCGTGCGGCACGTCCAGGGTGACGCCCTTGACCGCGTGGATCATCCGGACCTTGCGGTCCTTGCTCTTGCGCCCGAAGTTGGTCACGGTGTGGCGCAGGGTGTTGGCCCGCGGGTTGACGATGGTGCGGTAGTCGACCCTGACGTCCTTGATCCGGATGGCGAGCCGGTAGTCGTCGTCGAGCTGCGCGTCCGCGTCCTGGGGAGCGGCGGACACGGCGGTGAGGTCAGAGGCGGACAGAGAACTCACGTTCCCTCCTGATGAAGACGAGCGTGCCGATGACGATCGCGGCGACCGCCCAGGCGGCGCCCTCGAGCATCCACGCCGGGCGCGGCGAGACGTTGTAGACCAGGGCGTCGCCCCAGGAGCCGATCATCGGCGCGAGCGGGTTGATCGCGATCACGTCCGCCTTCAGGCCCGGCTTGCTCAGCTGGGTCTGCAGCTCCCACAGCACCGGGGACATGAACATCCAGATCCGGGTGAGGTAGGGCAGGAAGTTGGAGAAGTCGCGGAAGTAGACCTGGAGCGTGGCGCAGACCAGGCCGAGGCCCGCGCCGAACACGGCCACCTCGAGGAAGGCGGGGATCGCGTAGAGCGCGGCCAGCCCCCACTGCAGGTGCTGGAGTTCGTGCACCACCAGGAACACGACAAGGCAGGGCAGGAAGCGCATGAAGGCGATCACCATCTGCGTGACCGGCAGCACCATGCGCGGCAGCCTGCTGTTGAGGATCAGCCTGCTGCTGCCGATGATCGAGCCCGCGGACTGGCTCAGGATGCTGGAGAAGAAGGTGTAGAGGAACAGGCCGGCCAGCAGCATGGAGAAGTAGTTCGCCGCGTGCTTGCCGTTGCTCAGGATGTCCGCCAGGACGTAGTAGACCAGGCCCATCAGCAGCGGGTTGAGCACCAGCCAGAGCTGGC
This sequence comes from Actinospica durhamensis, assembly GCF_018139695.1. GTDB lineage: Bacteria > Actinomycetota > Actinomycetes > Streptomycetales > Catenulisporaceae > Actinospica > Actinospica durhamensis. Next base: position 62,408 of record NZ_JAGSOG010000013.1, read on the forward strand.
CGAACACGTTCGTGTAGTTCTGCCCGCGCAGGGTGCAGCGGGCGAGTTCGTAGACGAACTCCCGGCGCTGCCACAGTTCGGGGAGATAGGTGCGCAGCCGCGGGACGCCGGTGCGGCGGGACCGGAACACGTGGTGTTCCAGCCCGGCGGGCACCGCGGCGGCGCGGGGCGGTGAGGTGGTGTCAAGCATCGGTGTCGATTCCGGCCGATTCGGTTGTGGGGGTGGAGACGTCAGCGCGGGGCGCGGGGACGGAGACGGGCACGGCCGGGGCGGGCGGCGCGGCGGACGCGGCGGCGTCCGGGGCGGCCTCGGCCTTGAGCTCGGCGTAGGGGGTGCGGTCGAGCTCGAAGCCGACCGGCAGCTCGGGGTGGCGCCGGGCCAGGTGCCAGGCGATCGGGATGGCGTGCGAGTCCCCGATCACCAACTGCCCGACGCCGGGCCAGGCGACCTCGCGCAGCACCGAGCGGCGGGCCACCCGCCACAGCACGTAGGGGCGCAGCAGCCGGTAGACCTTGCTGTAGAGCTTGGTGTCCAGCGCCTTGTTGACCTTGCGGATCACCCGGCCGAGGCGGGCCAGCGGGTGGCGGGCCTCGGCCGTGCCCAGCGGGTACACGCGCACCCGCGGGTCAAGGCCCTGCTCCTGCCAGGCCGCGGGCTCCACCGTGACCAGGCCCACCTCGACCCCGCGGGCCAGCAGGTAGGTGCTGGTCTCGCACACCGCCCTGGCCCGGGTGGTGCCGATCGCCAGGAACATCACGCTCCGCGCGCCCACTGTGTCCACCGATCCGCTCGCAAGCTCGCTCATGCGCGTTCCCTCGCCTGTCCGTTCCGCGCGGCTGCCCGTGCGTCCGCCGTGGCGTCCTCGACCCCGTAGATCCCGGCCAGCCGGCGGGCGACCGCGGCCGAGCCGTAGCGCTCGAGCAGGACGGCGCGGGCGCGGTGCGGATCGAGCCGGTCGGCCTGCTCGGCCAGCCGGCGGTATCCGTCCACGATGACGCCCGGGTCGTCGCTGACGTCGATGAGCAGCCCGGCCACCCCGTCCAGGCCCTCGAGCGTCTCCTGCGGCCCGCCGCAGCGGGTCACCAGCACCGGCATGCCGCTGGCCACGGCCTCGACCGTGGTCATCCCGAAGGTCTCCGACTTGCTCGGGTGCACCAGCAGGTCGTGCGCGTGCAGGAACTCGAACACCCGCCGCGGCGGGACCGCGTCGTGGAACACGACCCGGTCCGCCAGGCCCAGCTCGCGCACCCGGGCGCGTAAGGGTTCGATGAGGATGCCGGAGCCGAGCAGCGTCAGCCGCAGCTCCGGCTCGTCCTTCGCCGCGGCGGCGAAGGCCTCGACCAGCTCCGGCACGCCCTTGGTGGCGGCGATGTTGCCCACGTAGATCCAGCGGTGCGGGGCCTTGACCGGCTCCGGCCGCACCGGCATCGCGGCGATGTCCACCGCGTTCGGCACCACGTGCAGCTTGGCGGTGTGCGCCGGGAACTCGGCCGCGAGCTGGTCGCGCAGCATGGTGCTGACACACAGGAACGCGTCGGCGCGCTCGACCACCTGCGCGTACAGGGCGCGGGAGCGCGGCTGGCGCAGGATCTTGCCGAGGAACGAGGCGTGCTCGGTGACCACGACGCGCGCGTCCGGCCGGGCGAAGCGCAGCGCGAGCCAGCCCCCGTAGGTCCCGACGTGCCCGTGCACGACGTCGCCGGCGAAGCGCCCGCCCGGCAGCACGGCCCGCAGCGCCGACTCGTGGCTCTCGGCCCAGTCGGCGTAGGTGCGCCGCGGGGTGACCGGCACCGGGATGTCGGTGACCTGGTAGCCGGCCTCGGTCAGCCGCGGCCGGAAGGTCACCCGCCGGGCGGCGCCCGTGGTCAGCGCGGCGTAGGCGCGGTTGACGGCGCGGGCCGCGGTCGGGTCGGCCGGCCCGGTCCAGTCCTCGGTGTTGTAGAGCTCGACCCGGTCGAAGAGCCCTGTCACGGCGGCCGTGGTGGTCTGCACGAACGAGCCGGCGAAGGGGCGCTGGACGGTGGGGTGCCAGGGCGTGGTGACGGTGAGCCTGGTCATCGGCCCGACCGCCCCTCGACCACGGCGCGCAGGCTCTGCTCGAACGGCCCGAGCGTGTTGGCCCGGGTGTACTGCTCGGCATGGGCCAGGGCCGCGTCGAACTCCGGCTCGGTCAGGTCCCTGGCCGCCTTGGCCGCCGAGACCATGGCGTTGGCCACGCTCTGCGCGTCGAGCTTGTCGATGCCGTACCACAGCGGGTTGCCGGCCAGCACGTCCGTGGCCGCGATCCCGGGCTCGTGCACCGAGACGATCGGCTTGCCCGCGGCCATGTACTCGAAGATCTTGCCCGAGGTCACGTACTTGGCCCCGGCGGCGAGGAACACCAGCACGTCAAGACCCTGATAGGCCTGGCCGATCTCGGTCTTGGACAGCGGCCCGCGGTAGTTCACCCCGAGCCCCTCGTCCACCGGGATCCGGTCGCTGATCGAGTCGGCCGACTGCTTGAAGAAGCCGAGGTGGCCGTACAGGTCCAGGGTGGCGTCGGCCAGTTCCGGGTGCGCCTTGGCCGCGCGCCAGCCGTCGAAGAGGGTGGAGAGCGGCTGCACCTCGGTGAGCGTGCCGATGTAGCCGAAGCGCAGCGGACGTCGCTGCGCCGGGCCCGGATAGGCGGCGCGGCCGAGGATCTCCGGCTCCCAGCCGTTGGGCACCACCGACATCCGGTCCGCGGCGGCCGGGTAGCGCTCGGCGTGCCAGGCGCGCAGCCCCTCGTTGACGAACGCCGTCGCCGCCGCGCCCTCGATCGCGCGCCGCTCCCAGGCCCAGGCCGGGTGTCCGGGCTCGTACTTGTCCTGCTCGGTGAACAGGTTCAGCGTCCAGGAGTCGCGGTAGTCGAGCGCGTAGGGCACACCGGTGAGCCGGTGCAGCCACCAGGCCGCGGCGAAGGAGGCGAACGGGTTGCCGGTGGCCAGGATCAGGTCGAAACGCTTGCGGGCGTGCTGGCGCAGGGCGCGGGAGACGACGTGCGGAATCCAGGAGGCGTAGTGCTCCGGAAAGAAACGCCGCTGCATCCAGTTGTATCCGGCATTCGCCAGCACCGGCATGTTCGCGCGGAAACGGCCGTAACGCCGGATATCGCGCTCCCAACGGAAATAGCCCATTTCCGGGCGGCAGACCGTGATCCTGGGATCGACTCCTGATTCCAGGCCTTCGTCCACACTGCCGATATAGCGGGTGAAGAATTCCCGCGGGGCGGTGTGCACCGTCACGTCCCAGCCTGCGGCGGCCAACTGCTCCGCGGTCGCGCGTGCCCGGTAGACCCCGCTTGACCGACTCGGCGGGAAGAAGAACGCCAGGTACAGGATCCGGGGTGGTCGAGAGGTGGATGTGCGGGCTTTCATCGTCCCTGGCTGTCGTGACGTGGTGCTCGGGTGGTGAACGGCTCCACGAAACAAGTGCCATGTGAACGGCAGGTGTCGTCGATCACGGAGCGGTGTGTCATCTCGCCGACGAATCGGCGAGCATTCTCGCGGTTGCGTGAATGCTCGGTGAATTGTCGTCAGATATCAGGGAGGCCCGCTCTCGCCGGGCCCGCATACTCCTAAGATCCCCCGGGTGAGGATCGTAAGCGTCGTCGGAGCGCGACCCCAGTTCGTCAAACTCGCCCCCATCGCCGCGGCCGTCGCGGCGGCCGGCCACGAGCACGTCATCGTGCACACCGGCCAGCACTACGACCGGGACCTGTCGGAGGTGTTCTTCTCCGGTCTCGGCATCCCCGAGCCGGACGAGCACCTCGCCGTCGGCTCGGGCGGCCACGGCGCCCAGACCGGTGCGATGCTGGCCGGCCTCGAGCCCGTGCTCACCCGGCACGAGCCCGACTGGGTGCTGGTCTACGGCGACACGAACTCCACCATCGCCGGCGCCCTGTGCGCGGTGAAGCTGCACCTGCCGGTGGCACACCTCGAGGCCGGCCTGCGCTCGTTCAACCGCCGGATGCCCGAGGAGCACAACCGGGTCCTGACCGACCACGCCGCCGATCTGCTGCTGGCCCCGACCCCGCAGGCCGTGGAGCACCTGCGCAACGAGGGCCTGGGCGAGCGCACGGTCCTGGTCGGCGACGTGATGGTGGACGCCTGCCTGCGCGCCCGCGAGACCGCCCGCGCCGCGGGGTTGGGCGGCGTGGAGCTGGAGGGCCTCGGCGTCGATCTCGGGTCGCCCGCCGACTCCGCCCCGTCGTATCTGCTCGCCACCATCCATCGTGCCGAGAACACCGACGACCCCAAGCGCCTGAAGGCCGTCCTCGACGCCCTCGCCGACCTGCCGCTTCCGGTCGTCCTGCTGGCCCACCCGCGCCTGCGCGCCCGCGCCGCCGAATACGGCATCGAACTCGCCCGCGGCGCCGTGCGCCCCGGCACCCCGCTCCCCTACGCCCAGATGATCGCCGCCATCGACGGCGCGGCCGGCGTGGTGACCGACTCCGGCGGCCTGCAGAAGGAGGCCTACCTGCTCGGCCGCCCCTGCACCACCGTGCGCACCGAGACCGAGTGGCCGGAAACCCTCGTCGACGGCTGGAACGTCCTGGCCGAGCCGACCGCGTACGACTTCGGCGCCCTCGCCGCCCGCCCGGCCCCCGCCACCGCGGTGGGAGCCCCCTTCGGCGACGGCAAGACCGCCGAGCGCGTGGTGAGCGAACTGGCCGCCCGCGTGCACTGACCCGAGCCCGCGGCCTATCCTCGTCGCGTGAGGTCGATCAGCATGCGGCGACAGCAGCAGGATGAACCGGATCAGCCGGATCAGCCGGATCAGCGACGAGGATGGGCCGAGGCCGTCAATACCCTGACGGCCCGCTGGCTCGAACGGATCGACCCGGCGGACGCCCTGGCCTCCGGAATCGGCGTATGGCCCCTCCTGGCCCTCATCGCCGACCCCGCCGACGGCGCCGGACGGGCCGAACTCGCCTCAGCCCTGGGCATCGAGCCCGAAGCCGCGATCGACGCCGCGCGCGACCTGATCGCGACGCTCGACGCCTGCGAGGCCGTACACCTGGCCACCGGTCTCTGGACCCTGCCGGACCTCGTCGTGCACGACGCGTGGGCAAGCCGCCTGCCGGACGGCACGCGCGGCCACATCACCGGCGTGGCGCAGCAGGACGCGGTCGTCCTGAACGCCTGGGCGAACGAGCGCACCGGCGGCCGAATCCCGACGTTCCCGCTGAAGACCGACCCCTCCACCCGCCTCGTCCTCGCCAGCGCACTGCTGGTGGAGACGCAGTGGGCGCAGCCGTTCACCAGCCGGCCCCTCGCGCTCGACCAGGGCCCGTGGGCGGATGCCGGCCCGATCGAATACCTGACGCGCACCACGACGAACCTGGACGATATCCGTGTCGTGGAAGGCGAATGCGGCTCGCTGACCGACATGACCGTCGTCGGCAGGGACGACGTGGACGTCCATCTCGTACTCGCCGAAGAACACGTCGCCCCGGCCCGCGCACTCGCGGCCGGAGCGAGCATCGTGACGAAGCCGGGCGGCGTGCGCGGCACCGCGTTCACCGAAGAGCACCCCGGCCCCGGCATCACGTCGCAGCGTTCGCAGGCGAGCGCGCCCACGGACCAGCTACAGCTGGCCACCGTCGGATTCGCACACGAGGCAGAGCACGATCTCCTCAAGGCGGCCGAGGTCCTCGGCCTGCGCACCGTCTCCGACCGCACCCGCGGCCACTTCCCGGGCATCGCCGATGAGCCGCTCGCGGTGGGCGCGGCCAGGCAGAGCATCATGGCCCGCTTCCACGCCCGCGGCTTCGAAGCCGCCGCCGTGACCGCCCTCTCCATGACCTTCGGCGCGGCCAGTCCACCTCGGATGTACGAGATCCGCACCGTCTCCGCCGCCTTCACCCGCCCCTTCGCCTTCTACGCCACCCACCGCCCCACCGGCCTCGTCCTCGTGGCAGGTTGGGT
>NZ_JAGSOG010000140.1 GCF_018139695.1 Actinospica durhamensis
CACGACCCGAGGAACCCTGGAGACCCCGCCCGGACGGCCACCCGGCAATCACCCCTGCCCGGACATCCGGCACGACCGATAAACGATCAGGAAATCAGCACCCCGGAATCAGCCCGGTGGATCCGGGTTCAGAGCTGCCCGGTGGCTTGCCGGTAGAGGATTCATCACCCAGTCGCGCAATGGCCTTCCCGGAAACACAGTCAAGGTGAGTGTGACTCGCCTGGGGTTGGAGTGCGCCGACGGGTACGCGGGCGATGCGCTGACCTTTGGAGAGGCTCGACGCCGCCCACCAGAACATCGCTCCTTCACTGCCTCTGACGGGGGCATCATCAATGTCGAGTCTTCTATAATGGGGCTCCAGGTCGGCAAGATCGAGCGCATCGATGTCGACGTCGCCAGCTTGGTGCGCTTCGCCCAAGCGGTAGCCGAAGCGTTGCCCGGCCTGCCCGTGCCCCCGCCCGATAAATCCACTGCTAGTGCATCCGCTGCAGAGATCCTCCAAGAATCCACAAAGGCCTCACCCGACCATTCCAAGCTAAAAGCGCTCGGCGGAGCGCTGCGTACGATAGTCGAGGGTGCGGCCAACGGGGTCGGCAGCGCGCTGGCGACAGCGCTGCTGGGCATGTGGCATCCATAGCCTGCGTAAGAATCGAACGATTCGCGGACGCGGGCGCGGGTTCACGCGTGAGGGTGGTTCCAGGCATCGAGCGGGTGTCGAGCAAACGTGTCGGGATGTCGAGGCGTCGCGCGCATTGCCCCGCGCCGTTTTTCCTACGCTTCGGGCATGAACACGTACTCCGCCCCGGCGCTCTGCACCGACGACGACCAGGATTTCGACCTCGTTCCGCCATCGGGCGTGAGAGTCGGCTACGCCCGGGTCTCCACGGCCGGCCAACTGCTCGATCGGCAGTTCGTCGCGCTCACATCGGCTGGATGCATCCGGGTGTTCGCGGACAAGAAGTCCGGCCGAGGTACGGAACGTGAGGAGTTGTGGAAGGCGCTGGATTACGTGCGGCCCGGCGACATTCTTGTGGTGGCCTCGCTCGACCGGCTGGGTCGGTCATTGCAGGACCTAATCGCGATTGTGGCCGGGCTACGTCGGCGCGGCATCGGCTTCACCTCGCTGCATGAGGCGCTGGACACCACGACCCCGGGCGGAAGGCTTGTGTTCCACGTGTTCGCCGCGTTGGCCGAGTTCATCCGGGAACTGATCGTCGAGGGCACCCGGGAGGGGCTCGAGGCCGCACGCGCCCGCGGCCAGCGCCTTGGACGCCCACCAGCGCTCACCCCGGAGCAGGTCAAGTATGCGCGAGACCTGTTGTCGCACCCGGGGAACACCGTCTCCTCGATCGCCCGGCTGCTCGGAGTCTCGCGCTCCACGATCTATAAGTACGTGCCTGAACTCGTCGAGTCGCGGTTCAGTCTGAGCGAGGCTACGGCCGGGGCCGATCTTGGGTGGTGAAAGCTGACGGATGTGTCGGCGGGCGCGGGCATCATGGCGCCGTGACGAACGCGTATTTGCGCACCGGCAGTGTGTGGAGGCTCCTGCACGGCGAGCAGGAGGTGGCCCGGTTGACCGTGGTCGGCTCGGACATGCCGTGGGTCTACGCGCGGGTCGATGACTTTCCGGGCTTTGAGGAGTTCCGGGCCTTGTTCGTCGCGCAGGAGCGGGCGATCGATGACGGCGATGACGTCCGGGCCGATGACCTCTACGCACAGATCCGCGCCGCACTTACCTTGTCGTTTCCCGATGGCCGGCCGGTGCCCGAGTTCCTTCTGCATGTTCGTCTGGACGGGAGCGCCGCCTGGCGCTGGCACGGCGAGGCCTTTGCTGCGGTGGGCTGATGACCAGATGGGTGCGCTGTTTCTGGGACGAGGAATCGGTGTGGTTCTACTTCGAGCTCAGCGATGGCGGTGTGGTGTTGCGGCAGGTGGAGTTCGCCGAGCCTGATGGCGTCGCGATGGCCGCGGCATCGCTTGACGAGTGGGTTCAGGCCGAGGCCGAGGACCGGCTGGCCGGGTATGAAGCCGTATATGGTGCGACGGCGCTGATCCCGTTCGGTGAGTGGGAGGGTCATGATCCGCAGTGGCTTACGGCCGAGGAGTTCGAAGGGGTCTGGGCACGTGCCCGGGAGGCGCGCTATCGTCGCCGCGCATGATGACGCCGGCAGGTACGAGCTGTGCATCGTGCGCAGCAGGGCGAGGTTGATCAGATGAGGTATCCGGAGCCAATGAGCGACCGGGAGTACTTCGGGCTCGTGGCCAGGCGCCCGGGCATGTATGTCGGGCGGGAGTCGCTTGAACGCATCGAGGCGTTCTTGACTGGCTACAACGAGTACGCACGGCGGTTCGGGCACCCAGCGCTGATGGACGAGTGGCGCGCATGGCTGGAACGCCGACTCGGGCACGAATCCAACCTCGTGTGGAGCGGACTGGTTCGCCAGATCGCCCTGCCGGAGGGCTGGGAGAGCTGGGATCTGTCTGCCGACAAGGAGAAGCACGTCATCAGGGTGTTGTTTGAGCTGCTCGATCAGTTCCTGGCCGAACGCGAGCCCGACTCGCGCAACACCGGGGCGTGAAGGCGCTGAGGGCGTCCTGCGCGCCATATGCCGGGCTGGTGCCGGGCATAGCGCGACACGCGCGCCCAAAGGCCATATGACCGATGTGCCCCATCATGATTGTCCGAATTACTACGATGCGTTGTCGATGACTTACGCTGCGAAAGGCGGCTGGTTGACGTGCAGCAATTCGCGTTGGACGACGCGCTTCGGGCGACCCGTGACGGTATGCGCGAGGAAGGTGCGCGCATGGCCGGCGAGATGGAGCGGCTCGAAGCCGAACTCGCCCGGATGCGCGAGGAGATGGAACACCACCGGCTGGTGGCCGAGGCGGTCGAGCGCGAGATGTCCCGGCGGTCAACGAGGAACACTGCGGCCGTTCCCGCGCAGGCTCGTCCGGCCCCGGTGCAGGCGCCCGCTCTGACGGTGCAGCAGCCTCCTGCGCCTGCGAAGCCTGCGGAACCGGGGTTCGCGCAGCGCGTGCTGACGGCGTTGGAGGTGGAGGCGATGCGCGGGACGACCAGGCGTGCGACCGCGGCGCGAGTACTGTGCACGCTCGGTAGGAGCCGGCCTGTGCGGGCAACGGACGTGGCCAAGGAGCACGGCGATGGATCGACGCAGAAGGCGGGGCGCGAAGGCGCCCGCCACGGGCTGCTGGCCCTGGCCGCGATGGGCATGGCGGTGCGCCTGCCGGACGGCTCGTTCCTGCCGGCCGGAAGCCCGCTTCTGCCGGCGAGCCTGACCGATCCGGAACCGGCGTCGGCGCGATCGGACGGAGAGCTCTGACCTAACCCAGGGCCGTCCTGCGAAACGAGAATGGCCGCCGTCGAGCTTGCACCTCGACGGCGGCCGGTGAAACGACGAATCCCCAGCAATAGGGTCGGCGTTTTACCCGACGATACCCGCTTCCGCGCGCGCCGTCGGGTATTGCGCCGCGCCCTCACCCCGTCGTGTCCGCTCCTCGCGGCACACGAGAGATGAGACGCACCGTGCGCACCGTCAAGCCACACCACTCCCCGCCCGCGGAAGCGGCGGAAGTCCAGTCATCACTCTTCTCCGCGGATGATCACGCACCCCTTACCCCGCCTGGTGATGGGTGCGATGGTGACAGTAGACCGGCGCCCGGCGTGCTCGACTGGGGGTGGGTGGTGGCCATGCTGATCGACTCCTACACACCCCGCGGCGCGAGCGGCCCGGCATGGCTGCGGGTTGCTCCCGAGGTGCGCCGCATCGTGCACCTGGCCGAGCCGCACACGATCTACTCGGTCGGGCAGCTGATGCACGCGGCCGGGCGGCTGGCCCTGTACGCGGACGGGCTCGGCATGCAGCCGGCCGCCCGCCTGTGGCTCACGCGCGAGATGATCGAGGCGTTCATCCAAGGCGGCTGCCCGAATGCGGCCGAGTCGACCCGCGCGAACTACCGCGGCAGGCTGCTGCGGCTTCGTGCTGTGGTCCTCGGGCCCGATCTCGCTTCCGGCTCGCCTGCGCGCCTATCGGGGTCGCGGGCCTCGCGCCCCTACAGTCCGCCCGAGCGCAGCGCGCTATGGGCCAGCGCCAATGCTCAGCCGACCCCGGCGCTGCGCACCGGAACGAAGACGCTCCTCGCGCTCGGGCTCGGCTGTGGTCTCGACTCGCCCGAGGCGGTCCTGGTTCGCGCCGGCGATGTGTACCGGCCGCGCGTCGGCGGGGCGGTCCTGCTGCACGTGCCCGGAACCCGCGAACGCAGCGTCGTGTGCCGCTACCGCTGGGAGGGCGTGCTCGAGCACGCCGCGGCAGCCCTCGAACCCGGCCAGTTCCTGTTCCGGCCCGACGCGGCTTCGCGCGGGAAGAACACGGTGACCAACTTCCTCGCCCGCACCCGATCGCAGATCGATGTGCCCAGACTCTCGATGGGCCGGGCCCGCGCGAGTTGGATCATCGACCTTGTCGACGAGCGCATCCCGCTCACCGCGCTGGTCGCGGCCGCCGGAGTCGAGAGCCTGCACGCGCTCTCGCGCCTGATGCCCTACTTCACGCCCGTAGGCCCCGACCTCGCCGAGCAGTCGCTGCGCGGGCACGCGTGAGCCCCGACGAGTTCGGCCCAGGACGGGCCGCTGCCCTGGAGAAACTGCGTGCGCATCGGCGCCGCATCGCCGACGCGGACGTCGAGCAGGTCACCGCCCGAGTCCGATCGGCGGGCCTGGACAGTTTGATCGAGCCCTGGCTCACCGCGGAGCGCGGTCGACCCGCGACGCTGACCGGAACCGCACTGCTGGTCGGGATGTTCCTCGCCGCCGACGAGTACAGCGGCAAAGTCCAGCTCGTCCAGGTGACCGACACGCTCTACTTCAAGATCAGCCCTCGGATGCGCGAGCGCCTGGGAGTGGCCGCGAATCCGGACACCGACGACGGCTTCGAAGCCGCCTACGCGGTAGTGCGTCGCCGCTTTCACAGGCTCGCCCGCGCCTGCGACCCGTCGGCGCTGCCGAAGAACACGCGGTTGGACAAGGCCGAGGCAGCCAGGATCGAAGCCGAGGCCGATCACGATCTGCTGGCGGTGAAGCGGGATCGGCTGATCGAGCTGACCAACTTGATCCTGGAAGATTCCCTCGTCGATGCCCGCCCCCTGCTCGATGCCCACTGGGACGGATCGGGATCCGTGGACGGCACCGCCGTGCGCGCCTACTCCAAGGGCGTGCGCAGCAAAGGGCCGGTGACCGCCACCGATCCCGACGCCGCCTGGCACGTGCGCACCGGCGACCACGCCGAGCACGAGGCCACCACCGGCAACGGCGAGAAGCGGGGCGGCACGAGACAAGGCCGCGCCACGTACAAATACGCCTACGAGGCGACCCTCGCCATCGCCCGCAACCCACTCCGCGACGGGGCGCCGCAGCCGGACGGCACGCCCGAGCCCACCGTCATCCCCGCGCTCGTGCTCGGCTTCGTGCTCGACAAACCCGGCCACGACCCCGGCGGCAACGCCATCGCAGCGCTCAGCGATGTCCGCGGCCGCGGCTATACGCCGGGCTGGATGGCAGGGGACCGGCTGTTCAACAACAGCGAGCCCGAGCGCTTCCAACTCCCGCTACGCGCTCTGGGCTACCGGCCGGTGTTCGACTACACCGCAGGCGACCTCGGCATCCAGGACGGCGCTGGCGGCGCGAAGCAGGTCGAGGGCGCCTGGTACTGCCCGCACATGCCCGAGTCGCTCGTCGAGGCCACAACCGAGCTGAAAGACGAACGCATCGACCCGCAGACCTGGCAACACCGCGTCAACGCCCGCGCCCCCTACCGACTCGTGCCGAAACAGGCACCGGACCAAGACGGCTGCCAACGCTTCCTGTGCCCAGCCGCCGCGGGCAAGCTCCACTGCCCGCTCAAGCCACCGCTGCCGCCCGGACACCCGAGACGCCACCTGCTGCCGATCGTCACGCCCGAGCCCTCACCCGTCGACCCTCCGAAGATCTGCACCCAGGACTCCATCACCATCACACCCGAAGCCGGAGCCAAACACGCCCAAGACCTCGCCTACGGCAGCGAAGAATGGGCGAAGATCTACTTCAGGCTCAGAAACAGCGTCGAGGGCATCAACGGCTTCGCGAAAGACCCGGTCCACGAAGCCATCGAATCCGGAGCCACCCGCCGCATCCGCGGCATCGCCCCCGCCTCGATCCTCCTGGCCTTCCAACTCCACCACGTCAACACCCGCAAGCTCGCCACCTGGGCCGACACCCTCGAAGGCGAAAACGGCGAACCCCCGAGACGACGCCCGACCCGAAGACGCAAGAGCAAGCCGCTCGGCACCTGGACACCCGCCGGACACCTCGACCGAGAGCCGGCGGCAGCCTGACGGCAGCGCAGGGCAGGACAGTCAACCGGACATCTATAGCCAAACCGTTACGGGGTCGCCGAAGTATGCCCTGGAACGGTCCTCGACGCGCCCGGCCCGCTCCCGAACACGAAGAAGCCCGACCGAAGTGACCTTGATCACTTCTGTCGGGCTCGTTCCGTCACTCGCAGCACCGACTTGCGTCGGTGCACCTGAGTGCGCGAGGGGGGAGTTGAACCCCCACGCCCTTGCGGGCACTGGAACCTGAATCCAGCGCGTCTGCCATTCCGCCACTCGCGCAACGAGGAAAAAGATAGCACGGGTACCCGGGGCAACCCCAAATCGGTTACCGAGGGCGCAGGAAGGGAACCCCTTTCGGCAGAGTCCGGCTCGCGTCGTAAGGGGGATGCGGGCCACGATGGTGCCCACGGACGCGCGCAGCAGAGCTAACCATCGATACGATCGAGGGGATGGCACAGCTGGGCGCGCCGTGGGGGCACGCCAGCGCGCGCCGAGGGATTGACTGAAGGAGTAGGTAGCCGTGGGTGTTCTCCAGCGCTTTGAGCGACGCCTCGAAGGCCTGGTCAACGGCGCCTTCGCCAAGGCATTCAAGTCCGAGGTGCAGCCGGTCGAGATCGCCAGCGCGCTGCAGCGCGAGTGCGACGACCGTGCGGCCCCGGTCAGCCAGGGGCGGGTGATGGTGCCCAACGATTTCACCGTGGAGCTCGGCGCGCACGACTACGAGCGGCTCGCGACCTACGCGGGGCCGCTCTCGGCCGAGCTCGGTGAGCTGCTGCAGGACCACGGCCGCGAGCAGCGCTACATGTTCGTCGGGCCGGTCGAGGTGAAGTTCGAGCGGGTGCAGGACCTGAGCACCGGCATGTTCCGGATCCGCTCCCAGGCGCTGGCCGGCGTGGTGCAGATGCCGGGCTACCCGCCGCAGCAGGCGCCCGGCGGCTTCGGCGCCCCGGCCCAGCCCGCGGGCTACCCGCAGCAGCCGCAGGCCCCGGTGCCCCCGCAGCCGCCCTTCGGCGGCCAGGGCGCTCCCGGCGGCTTCGGCGCGCCGCCGCAGCAGCAGGGCATGGGCGGCGGCTTCGGCGCCCCGCCCCAAGCCGGCCCAGGCACCTGCTGGATCGAGGTCAACGGCGTGCGCCACCCGCTCTCCCGCGCGGTCACCAGCCTCGGCCGCGGCACGGACGTGGACCTGCGCATCGACGACCCCTCGGTCTCCCGGCGGCACGCCGAGATCCGGGTCGGCATGCCCTCGGTCATCTCGGACCTCGGCTCGACCAACGGAATCGTGGTGGACGACCAGCATGTGCGCCAGGCCCAACTGCGCGACGGCTCCGTCATCCACCTGGGCAACACCACGATCATCTTCCGGCAGGACCCCCGGTAGCGCGCGCGGCACGGTCGCCCGGGCACACTTGTCCCCGGCACACTTGTCCGCAGCGGCCGCGCCCACGGCGGCCTGACCCAGGGAGCTGAACCATGACCGGCCTCACGATCACCGTGATGAAGCTCGGACTGCTGGCGATACTCTGGATCTTCGTGCTGCTCGCCCTCGGGGTGGTGCGCACCGACCTGTTCGGAGCCGGCGGCTCCCGCACCGGGCGCTCGCGCGCCTCGGCCAAGCCCACGCCCCCGGCGGCCGTGGTGGACCGGCCGAGCGCCCGCCCCCGCCGCGGCGCCGTGCCCACCCACCTGGTGGTCACCTCGGGCTCGCTGGCCGGCACCAGCGTCGCACTGACGGGCGTTCAGATCACTCTCGGCCGGGCGCACGACTCGACCATCGTGCTCGACGACGACTTCTCCTCCAGCCGCCACGCCCGGATCTATCCGGACGCCACCGGCCAGTGGGTGGTCGAGGATCTGGGCTCCACAAACGGGACATATCTGGACCGCACCAAGATCAACGGACCTACCCCGGTACCTTTGGGTGTGCCCATCCGGATCGGCAAGACCGCCCTCGAACTCAAGAAGTGACTAGGCTGTCGGCCCGACTACGGTTGCCGCATCAGGAAACGGCGCCGGACCGTCCTGGCCGATCCGCTCGGCGGGTGGCGGCACGGCGTCGGCCTCTCCCCCCGACGTTGCAGCGGAAGAAGATTCGATGAGCCTGTCCCTGCGTTACGCCGCGCGATCCCACGTGGGCTTGATTCGCGACGGCAACGAGGACTCCGGGTATGCCAGCGCCCGCCTGCTCGTGATCGCCGACGGGATGGGCGGCCAGGCCGCCGGGGAGATCGCGTCCGCGGTCGCGGTGGAGACGTTGGCCGAGCTCGACTCACCGCACACCACCGGTCTGACCGGGGATCCGGTGCGCGACCTGGACGAGCGGGTCAAGCTGGCCAACACCAAGATCCGCGGGATCATCGCGCAGAACCCCGAGCTCGAGGGCATGGGCACGACGGTCACCGCGCTGTTCCTGGCCGGCGGCAACCACCTGGCCTTCGCCCACATCGGGGACTCGCGGGCCTACCGGCTGCGCGGCGGCCTGCTCGAGCAGATCTCCACCGACCACACCTGGGTGCAGCGGCTGATCGACGAGGGCCAGATCACCGAGGACGAGGCCGGGCGCCATCCGCAGCGCTCGCTGCTCATGCGCGCGCTCGGCACCAGCGGCGAGGTCGACCTTGACCTGACCGTGCTCGATCTCCAGGCCGGGGACCGGTTTCTGCTGTGTAGTGACGGCCTGTCCGGATTCGTACCCTTCTCCACCCTCGCCTCCACCCTCTCCGGGTACGGCGATCCGCATCACGCCGCTGAGACGCTGATCCAGCACGCGCTGCGCGGCGGCGGCGCGGACAACATCACCTGCATCGTGGCGGACGCCTACGAGCAGCAGGCGCCCGGCGCGCACTCCTCGAGCCAGGCGGAGACCCAGTACCTCGAGCTTCCCGTGGTGGTCGGCGCCGCCGCGGAGAACCAGGGTTCGGGCCTGCCGTCCTTCTCCACCGGCTCGCGCCCGGTCGCGGGCGGGACCGACCCGAACGTCACCGGCATGATCCAGACCGTGAGCGCTTCGGCCGCCGCCGCTCCGGCCCCGGCCGCCGCCCCCACCGAGCCGGGCGTGTCGGACACCGCCGAGCTCGAGGCGGTCGACGCGGCGTCAGAAGCCGGTGCCGGCGGGCGCAAGCGGCGGCGCTGGGTGAAGCCGACCGCCATCGCGGGCACCTGCGTCATCGTGCTCGGCGCGGTGGCCGGAGGCGGCTACTACTGGGCCCAGCAGCAGTACTACGTCGGGACCGACGCCAACGGGCACGTGGCCATCTACCAGGGCGTCAACATGTCCCTGG
The DNA here is from genome assembly GCF_018139695.1 of Actinospica durhamensis. Classification (GTDB taxonomy): domain Bacteria; phylum Actinomycetota; class Actinomycetes; order Streptomycetales; family Catenulisporaceae; genus Actinospica; species Actinospica durhamensis. Next base: position 9,669 of record NZ_JAGSOG010000140.1, read on the forward strand.
CGGGCCTGAAGCTCTCCCACGTCTACGTCAGCGAACCGGTCACGGTGGCCGGCCTGCCGGCCGCGCAGCAGGCCAAGGTGCGGGCCTCGATAACCACGAACAGCCTCAGCGACGCGCAGGCCATCGTCTCCACGCTCTCGATCATGGAGAACGACTGCGCCGCCCTGACCGCTGTTGTACCCACGACCACGGCCGCCGCGCCGAGCCTGAGCCCCTCTCCGTCCGCAACCACGCCCACGGCCCACGCGTCCGACAAGGCGTCAGACACGGCCAGCCCCAAGGCGAACGCGAGCACCGGACACGCCACGAACTCCGCTGGTGACACCTCGTCGTCACTGTCGCCCAGCGCGACCCCCTCCGCCAGCGCAGACCCGTCGGCCTCGCTAAGCTCCGGTATCACTGGTTTGCACCAACTTTCAGCTCAATGCCCCTCGAATGCCGGGGCGAGCGGGGGTTCTGGCACAAGCTGATGCAGGAGCGGCGGTAGGCCCTCGCTGGCCTACCGGCTCGGACACGGACAGGAACCGCGATGTCGATGGCTGCCAATCCGTCGGCCGGAGAGGCGTATGCCTCGCCGCCGGCCGAGCCCGAGATCCCGAAACGGCGCAACGCTGAGTTGATGCTGCTCGTGGTCGCCCTCGTGGTCGGGATGTTCGCGTACGCGAACGTGGGCTTCGCGATGAACAACAAGCTCCCGGGCAACTTCTGGACGGTCGGCATCGGCTTCGCCGTGGTGCTGCTGGTCGCCCACCTCGCGGTGCGCTGGCTGGCCCCGTACGCCGACCCGCTGATCCTGCCGCTCGCGGCCGGGATCAACGGCCTCGGCCTCGTGCTGATCTCCCGGCTCGACCCGTACAACATCGCGCACGGCCTCGCGCCCTCGAGCGGGGCGGCGAAGCAGCAGGCGATCTTCTCCGTGCTCGGCGTGCTGGTGCTCATCGCCGTGCTCTTCTTCCTGCGCGACCACAAGGTGCTCCAGCGCTACGCCTACATCTCCGCGCTGGTCGGCCTGATCATGATCGCCCTGCCGGCCGTGCTGCCCGCCTCGATGTCCGAGGTCAACGGCGCGCGCAGCTGGGTGAAGTTCGCGGGCCTGTCCATCCAGCCGGCCGAGTTCGCCAAGCTGCTGATGGTCAGCTTCTTCGCGGCCTACCTGCACGCCAAGCGCGACACCCTGGCGCTGGCCAGCCGCAAGGTGCTCGGCATCTGGATCCCGCGCGGCCGCGACATGGGCCCGCTCATCGTGAGCTGGGCGTTCGCGATGCTGGTGCTCGTGCGGGAGACCGACCTCGGCGTGTCGCTGATGTTCTTCGGCGCCTTCGTCATCATGCTCTACCTGGCCACCGAGCGGGCCAGCTGGCTGATCTTCGGCGTGCTGATGTTCATCGGCGGCGCCGTGCTGGTGGGCCTGACCTTCTCGCACGTGCAGGTCAGGTTCGAGTCCTGGCTCAACCCCTTCGGCGACGTCACCAACACCTCGCGGCAGACCGCGCAGTCGCTCTACGCCTTCGCCAACGGCGGCCTGTTCGGCACCGGCCTCGGCCAGGGCTACCCCTACCTGGTCGGCTTCGCCAACAACGCCGACTACATCATGGACACGGTGGGCGAGGAGCTCGGCCTGGTCGGCCTGGCCGCGCTGCTGATCGCCTACGGCCTGTTCGTGGCCCGCGGCCTCAAGACCGCGCTGCTGGTGCGCGACCCGTACGGCAAGCTGTTCGCCGCCGGGCTCGCGGTGACCTTCGCGCTGCAGGTGTTCATCACGGCGGGCGGGGTGATGCGGGTGATCCCGCTGACCGGCCTGCCCATGCCCTTCCTCGCCTACGGCGGGTCGGCCCTGCTGGCCAACTGGATCCTGGCGGCACTGCTGCTGCGGATCTCCGACTCGGCGCGCCGGCCGCTGCCCCCGGCGCTCCCGCTCTCGGCGCCACCCGGCTTCTATGACCCCCACAACCCCGGCAATGACGGTCCGAACCAGGCGGTGCGCGTATGAACAGGCCGATCAAGAAGGTGGCGATCTTCTGCTTCGCCCTGTTCGCCGCCCTCTTCCTGGAGGGCAACTGGATCCAGGTGGTGAAGGCGAGCAGCTACTCCTCGCACGCCGACAACCTCCGCAACACGATCTACAACTACGACGTGCAGCGCGGCTCGATCATGGTCGGTTCGACCCAGGTCGCCTACTCGAAGGCGACCGGCAGCTCGACCATGAAGTACCAGCGGGTCTATTCGAACGGGTCCGTGTACGCGCCGGTGACCGGCTACTTCTCCTCCGAGTTCGGCACGGCCAACCTGGAGAACTACGAGAACTCGCTGCTCTCCGGCAAGGACACCCGGCTGGCGACGCAGAACTTCCTGCGTAAGGCCGAGGGCAAGGACCAGGCCGGCGGCTCGGTCGTGACCACGATCGACGCGGCCGCGCAGCAGGCGGCCTACCAGGGCCTGTCCAGCACGCTCAGCAACGTCGGACAGGGCGCCGTGGCGGCCATCGACCCGAAGACCGGGGCGATCCTGGCCCTGGTCTCGCTGCCCAGCTACGACCCGAACCAGCTGGCCTCCTCGAGCGGCACGGTGCAGAGCGAGTACGCGAAGCAGCTCAACGACAACCCACTCCAGCCCAAGCTGGACCAGGCGCTGCAGGCCACCTATCCGCCCGGCTCCACCTTCAAGATCATCACCTCGGCGGCGGCCCTGACCAATGGCGTCAACGGCTCCTCGATCACGCCCAGCAGCCAGATCACCGGGGCCCCGCTGGACCAGCTGGCGCTGCCCGGCTCGACCGCCACCATCCAGAACTCGGGCGGGGAGACCTGCAACGACGCCGTTCTGCAGGACGCCTTCGCCCAGTCCTGCAACACCGTCTTCGGCTACCTCGGCCTGCAGCTCGGCGCGAGCACGCTGCAGAACGAGGCCGAGGCCTTCGGCTTCAACAAGACCGCGCCGGCCGTGCCGATGCAGGCGACCACCTCGGTCTTCCCGTCGAACCTGAGCCAGCCGCAGGTGGCCCAGTCCGCGATCGGCCAGTTCGACGTGCGGATGACCCCGCTCGAGGGTGCGATGATGGCCTCGGCGGTGGCGAACGGGGGCGTGATCGAGGCGCCCTACCTGATCGCCAAGGAACTCGACACCAAGGGCAACGTGATCGCCAGCGCGTCGCCCACGCAGCTGTCCCAGCCGATCTCCTCCACGGTGGCATCCGAGCTGTCCACGATGATGCAGGGCGTGGTCACCAACGGGACGGCAACCAGCCTGCAGAATCTCGGCGTCTCTGTCGCTGCGAAGACCGGAACCGCCCAGCGCGGGGCCGGCCAGAACTCGGTGGCCTGGATGGTCGCGTACGCACCGGCGAACGATCCGAAGGTGGCGGTCGCGGTCATGGTCGCCGACAACGGCGTGACCTCGGACGAGGCCTTCGGCAACACCCTGGCGGGCCCGATCGCGGCAAGCGTGATCAAGGCGGTGCTCGACAACCCCGCCGCCAACTGAATCGATCGCGGGCGCTGACGTACGGCATCCGTTCGGACACTTCCACAGTGTCCGGCGGGGGCCGATACACTTCGCCCGAAAGCAGGAATGGCGCTAAGGCCGGAGAAGGGCTGGATGATGGAAGAGCCGCGTCGCCTGGGTAACAGGTACGAACTCGGCGCGGTCCTTGGCCGGGGCGGGATGGCCGAGGTCTACATGGCCAGGGACATTCGTCTGGGCAGGGCCGTGGCGGTCAAGACGCTGCGAGCCGACATGGCCAGGGATGCGACCTTCCAGGCCCGCTTCCGCCGTGAGGCCCAGTCGGCCGCCTCGCTCAACCATCCTGCCATCGTCGCGGTGTACGACACCGGCGAGGACTTCATCGGCGGCGTGTCGCTCCCGTTCATCGTCATGGAGTACGTGGACGGCTCGACCCTGCGCGACCTGCTGCACTCCGGGCGCAAGCTGCTGCCCGAGCGCACGCTGGAGATCACCAGCGGTGTGCTCCAGGCGCTGGACTACTCCCACCGCAACGGCATCGTGCACCGGGACATCAAGCCCGCGAACGTCATGCTCACCCGCGGCGGCGCGGTCAAGGTGATGGACTTCGGCATCGCCCGGGCCATGGGCGACGCCGGCATGACCATGACGCAGACCGCCGCGGTCATCGGCACCGCGCAGTACCTCTCGCCGGAGCAGGCCAAGGGCGAGCAGGTGGACGCGCGTTCCGACCTGTACTCCACCGGCTGCCTGCTCTACGAACTGCTGACCGGCCGCCCGCCCTTCATCGGGGACTCCCCGGTGGCGGTGGCCTACCAGCACGTGCGGGAGTCGCCGCAGCCCCCGTCGTTCTACGACCCCGAGGTTCCCCCGGTGGTCGACGCGATCGTGATGAAGTCGCTGGCCAAGCACCCGGACGAGCGCTACCAGTCCGCCGACGACATGCGCGCCGACCTCGAGCGCGCGCTCGACGGGCGGCCGGTGGCGGCGGCTCCGACCGTGGCGGCCGGCTTCGGCGCGACGGCCGCGCCGACCCAGGTGATGTCGCAGTCCGGGCGCGGCTACGGCGCCGCGGCGACGGCCGGCTACGGCTCGGGCGGGCGCTACGACCAGCAGACCGGCTACCAGTCCCCCGGGTACGCCGGCGATGACGCCGCGGAGGAGAACATCCCGCGCTCGCGGCGGGCTCCGAGCTCCTCCGGCGGCGGCCGTGGCAAGTCCGGCGGCTCGGACAAGACCGGCTGGATCATCATCGGCGTCGTGGTGCTGGTGCTGATCGTGGTGGCGGTGTTCGTGTTCAACACGATCTTCTCCGGCAAGAACGGGACGGCCGGCACGGTTCCGCCGATCGCCAATCTGACCACCGTCCAGGCCCAGACCACGCTCAAGACCTCCGGCTACACGCTGGGCACGTCCGACTGCGGCAACGGCCAGAACAACAACGACGTGCCGAGCGGGCAGATCATCAGCCAGAACCCGAAGGCCAACGACACGGCGAGCACCAGCACCCCGGTCCAGTACTGCCTCTCGCTCGGCCCGGTGGTCCACGGCATGCCGAACTCGGTGACCAACTCCAGCGGCGAGTACGACCTCAACGGCCAGCAGACGGTCACCTCGCTCAGGGGCTACGGGTACCTCGACGTCACGTCCAAGACGGTCAACAGCACCCAGGTCCCGTCCGGGTACACCGTCGACATCCAGGACGCGAACGGCAACTCGCTGATCGGCAAGACGGAGCCGGTCACGAAGCAGCTCGTGGTGGTCATCTCCGGCGGTCCGGCCGCGCAGACGGTGCCCGCGGTGGTCGGGCAGACCTGCCAGGCGGCCGAGAAGCTGCTCGAGGGCTCCCCGTACAACTTCGTGGTGACTCCGACGAGCACGTACTCCACCGACGGCACGCCGCAGGACTACGCGCTCAGCACCACTCCGAACGCCAACCAGACCGCGAGCGTGGGCAGCCCCGTCACCCTGGTGTGCTCGCTGGGCGCGGCGCCGACCACCGGGCAGGGCAACGGCGGCGGACAGGGCAACGGCGGCGACACGGCCACCGCGAGCCCCAGCCCCACCGCGACCGCCACCAGCCCGCTCGGCGGGCTCGTCGGCGGTAACAACTGACCGGTCCGAGGGCTGTTACGGAGCACGAGGTTTTCCCCATGGCGCGCATCCTGGTTGTGGATAACTACGACTCGTTTGTGTATAACCTGGTGCAGTATCTGTACCAACTCGGTGCCGAGTGCGAAGTGCGGCGCAACGACACGGTGTCCGTGGCGGACGCGGACGGCTTCGACGGCGTCCTGCTCTCGCCCGGACCGGGCACGCCCGAGCAGGCCGGTGTCTGCATCGACATGGTCCGTCACTGCGCCGAGACCCGGCAGCCGCTGTTCGGCGTGTGCCTGGGGCTGCAGTCGATCGCGGTGGCCTTCGGCGCCACGGTCGGCCGGGCGCCGGAGCTGATGCACGGCAAGACCAGCCTGGTCACACATGACGGACGAGGCGTGTTCGCGGGGCTGCCGGATCCGTTCACCGCGACCCGCTACCACTCGCTGGCCGTCGACCCGGCCACCGTGCCGGAGGAACTGCTGGTCACGGCACGTACCGGCGAGGTGGTCATGGGCGTGCGGCACCGGGAGCTGCCCATCGAAGCGGTGCAGTTCCACCCGGAGTCGGTGCTCACCGACGGTGGCCACCGCATGCTGGCCAACTGGCTCGCCGAGTGCGGCCACCCGCGCGCGCTCGAGGCAGCGGTGGGACTCGCGCCGACGCTCTCGGGCCGTCCGGGCCTGTAGGCGAGGACCGCGGCGGCAGCGTCGTCGGTCGGCTGTGCGCTCAGTTGCCCATCGAGCCGGTGCCCGCGAACGGCAGGTGCGGTTCGGCCCACGGGAACACCCAGCCGAACAGGACCACGACCACAAGCGACGCCAGGATGAACGCGCAGAGCAGCTTCATCCACAGGCGGCCGGGCAGCCGGCGCCAGATCCAGCCGTACATGAGAGCTCCTTCCCCAGGATCCGGGCCCGGCTGTGGATAACTCTGGGGATAGAGCGGGCTCGGGCCGCGAATGCGGACTGCGGGCCGGCGGGTACACAGCCGACCGCATCCGCCACCGTCCCACAGCCGGCGGCCCGGGTCACCGCGACACGCCGATGCGCGGGAACCGGCGCTGGTGAGACGGGAATCCGGGCCGGATCGCGGGCGGGGGAGCGGCGCGGATACGACAAGCGGGCTGTCCTAGAACGTCCCACCCGGCTACGCTGTACCAGCGACAACAAGTCGCCGAGTGACCTAATGACGTGGAGAGTTCCGTGCCGAAGTCCAAGACTCGGGACAAGGTGTCCTACACCCCCCCGACTGAGCCGAAGCCGCAGAAGATCAAGCTCGAATCCTCGGCCTGGGTGCCTCGGTTCATGGTGGCTTTCTTCGTCGTCGGCCTCGCCTGGATGGTGCTCTACTACCTGGGCTCGAACATCTCCTGGGTCAGCTCACTGGGCGCCTGGAACGTCGTGATCGGCTTCGGCTTCATCGCCGCCGGCTTCGGCATCTCGACCCGCTGGCGCTAGGCCCGGCGCGTCGGACCAGAGATTCGACGAGCAGGTTATCCACAGACGTGGGCGTCTTTTCCACACTGTGGAAAACCTGTGGAGGACGCGCCGAGGAGAGTGTGGATAACTCGGGGGCTGTGGATAACACCCCCGAAGTGTCCACACTCCGGATCGCGCGGGTTGCTTTCGTTTCAGACTCAGCCGAGCAGAGCGCCGGCCGCGCCGGACTGCAGCAGCGTGTTGGAGTGGATCACCACGGTCAACGCGGATGCCAGCAGGATCGCCGCGCCGGCGGCGAGCGGTACCAGGTTCTGTGGATTGCGGTACCACGGGACCCGGTCCCGTGAGCGCGGGGCGAAGGCGAACGCGAAGCCGAGGATCAGACCCCCGGCCAGGCCGCCGAGGTGGTCGTGCCAGTCGATGCCCGGCACGGCGAAGCTGAAGGCCAGGTTGAGCACGATCACCACGATGATCGGCTGCATGTTCAGCCGCTCCCGGTAGGCCAGCACGGCGAGCACGCCGAGCAGCCCGAAGATCGCCCCCGAGGCGCCTTCCGAGTAGTAGCTGTAGCGGCCCATGAAGGCGAAGGACACCGCCGAGGCGCCGATCCCGCAGACCAGGTAGGTCAGCAGGTAGCGCAGCCGCCCGAGCCGGGCTTCCACCGGCAGCCCGATCCACCACAGCGAGAGCATGTTCATCGCGATGTGGGCCGGGCTCAGGTGCAGGAACATCGCCGTCACCAGCCGGTACCACTCGCCGTTCGCGACGCCTATGTGCGAGTCGGACGGGATGGCCCCGGAGATCGCGGTCAGATCCAGCCGGGCCGAGAAGGCGGCGCCGGCCAGGTGCTGCAGGCCGTACATCACCACGTTCACCGCGATCAGCGCGATCGTGACCACGCCCTGGCGCGCGTGCACCCGGCCGCCGACCGAGGTGCGCGGCTGCCGGACGGTCTTGGCGCCGCCGCGCACGCACTCCGGGCACTGGTAGCCGACCGCCGCGCTCACCATGCAGTCGGTGCAGATGGAACGCTCGCACCGGTGGCAGCGCAGGTACGTCTCGCGGTCCCGGTGCCGATAGCAGGTGGGCACACCCGCGGACCGCGGATCGCGGACCGCGTCGCCCATCGGCGCGGCTCCGTCCGGCGAGGTAGTCACCGTGGGTGTCCTCCCCCAGTGGATGAGCGTGGTGAACGGCTTGGGCCGGCCGGACGGCCGGAACGGCGGGGGCGCGGTACGGCGCCCCCGCGTGCGTGGATCAGGAGGAGCGGCGCTCGATCGTGACGGACTCGAGGACCACGTCCTTGACCGGGCGGTCGTTGTTGCCGGTGCGCACGCCCCCGATCTCGTCCACCACAGCGCGGCTCTGCTCGTCGGCGACCTCACCGAAGATGGTGTGCTTGCCGTTGAGCCAGTCCGGCGTGGAGACGGTGATGAAGAACTGCGAGCCGTTGGTGCCGCGTCCGCCGCGCGAACCGGCGTTGGCCATGGCCAGCAGGTACTTCTTGTTGAAGGTGAGGTCCGGGTGGATCTCGTCGTCGAAGGTGTACCCGGGGCCGCCGAAGCCCTTGCCCAGCGGGTCCCCGCCCTGGATCATGAAGCCGGAGATGATGCGGTGGAAGATCGTGCCGTCGAAGTACGGACCGCTGCCGGGCTTGCCGGTGTTGGGGTCGGTGTACTCCTTGGTGCCCTCGGCGAGCTCCACGAAGTTGCGCACCGTCTTGGGCGCGTGGTTCGGGAACAACTGGACCGTGATGTCACCGTGGTTGGTCTTCAGGACGGCGTACGTCTCTTCGGCCATGACGGGCTCTTCCTTCCGTAGCTGTGGTACCCCCGCGAAGCGCTGCGGGCTCCATCCTCCCATGCGCCCGGATTCGAAGTGCGCCGAGCCCGCGGTTGGTTGCCGATCCGTGTCCTGTCGGCGACGCCGGCCGCACACCCCGGTGTCGGCCGGCCCGGCGGTCGGCCGCGCGACCGGCGATATGACCGGCGGGGAAGCGGAAATCCGAACGGCCCAATATGCGAATACGACCGTCATACCGGGGCAGTAGGTCGGAAGTCACCTGAGGAGGTACGGTCGTGACCAAGACCACCAGCCTGCTGCAGACCGCGCAGCCCTACCTGCGGGACCAGTACGCCACCGTGCGAGACGGGTTCGGCCCCGCGCTCAGCCACACCCGCGAGGTCGCCGTGCCGATGGCGGTCGACGCCTCGCATCGGGCGATGGACATGTCGGCCAAGATGCGCAACGAGATCCTGCCGGTGGCCGGCAAACGGGCCATGATGGCCGCCGCCGTCCTGCGCGGTGCCGAACTCGAGCGCCAGCGTGAGCGCAGCAAGTGGCGCATGATCGCCGCGGCCTCGGCGGCCGGGGCGGCCCTCGGCGCCGGCGCCTACGTCTGGCAGCGCAAGCGCGCCCAGGAGTGCTGGTGCGAGGAGTGCGCCGAGGACAGCACCATGGCGCACGAGGACTCCCCGCCCGCTCCGCACGTCGAAGCGCACTGAGCCGGCAAGCCGCCGAACCGCCGGGCGGCCGCCGCGCCAGGACAACGCCAGAGCCCCGCCGGATCCGTGCAGTCACGGATCCGGCGGGGCTCGTCTGCTTGCGTCCTGGTGTCTCAGGCCTCAGTTGCCGAGCAGCTTGTCCAAGGCGGCGAGCTTGACGCACACCACGACCGCGCGCATCGCCGTGTCGAGGTCCGCGACCGGCGGGAACGAGGGGGCGAGGCGGATGTTGCGGTCGCGCGGGTCCTTGCCGTACGGGTACGTCGACCCGGCCGGGGTGAGCGCGATCCCGGCCTCCTTGGCCAGCCGGATGACTTCGGCCGCCGTGCCGTCGAGCACGTCCAGGCTGATGAAGTAGCCGCCGTGGGCGTCGGTCCAATGGGCCACGCCGGTGCCGCCGAGTCCCTCGGTCAGGATCTCCTGCACCTTGGCGAACTTCGGCGCCAGGCTCTCGCGGTGGCGCTCCATCAGCTTCCGCACGCCGTCGGCGTCCTTGAGGAAGCGCACGTGCCGCAGCTGGTTGACCTTGTCCGGGCCGATGGTGCGCTTGGACAGGTGCCCCTGGAACCAGTCCAGGTTCGCCGCCGAGGTGCCCAGGAAGGAGACGCCGGCGCCCGCGAAGGTGACCTTGGAGGTGGATCCGAACACGAACACCCGGTCCGGGTGCCCGGCCTCGGCGCACAGCGCCAGGATCGGCGCGATCGCGGTGTGCTGGTCGGTCAGGTGGTGCACGCTGTAGGCGTCGTCCCACAGGAGCCGGAAGTCGTCCGCGGCCGTGGGCATCGCGGCCAGCCGGCGCGCCTGCTCCGCGGTGACGCTGATCCCGGTGGGGTTGCCGTACTTGGGCACGAACCACATGCCCTTGATCCGCGCGTCCGAGGCCGCGAGCCGCTCGATCTCGTCGATGTCGAGCGCCCCGTCCGCGGTCGGCTCGACCGGGATCATCTCGATGCCGAACTTCTGGCAGATGGAGAAGTGCCGGTCGTACCCGGGCACCGGGCACAGGAACGCGGGCCGCTCCACCTCCGCCCACCGCGTCCGGCCGCCGGGAAGCGGGAAGAGCATCGCGTGGATGACGGTGTCGTGCATCAGCGAGAGGCTGGAGTTGTCGCTCGCGAGCAGCTGCGCCGTGGGCACCTGCAGCAGCGGGCTGAAGATCTCCCGCAGCTCGGTGAGCCCCAGCAGTCCGCCGTAGTTGCGGCAGTCCGTGCCGTCCGCCGCGCGGTAGTCGTCGGGGCCAGGCAGCGCGAGCAGCTCGTTGGAGAAGTCCAGCTGCTCCGCGGAGGGCTTGCCGCGCGTCAGATCGAGCTTCAGCCCCCGCTCCTGGAGTCGCAGGTACTCCTTCTGCAACTGCTCGCGCAGGGCCAGGAGGGAATCGGAACCAAGTGCGCTGAACTCGTCCACGTGGCCCATCCTAGTGCGCCGCCCCCGGAGAGCTGGACCGGGTTTCACGAAGTGGGAATCCGGTAGGGCACGTCGGGCCGCCCCTCCGGAGCGGCCCGACGACGAGCGGTCAGCCGTTCGCGAAGTATCCGAATTCGTCCAGGACCAGCTGCGCCGTTCCCTTGCCGCCGAGGTAGGCGCCGATGTCGTAGGTGCCGGTCTTGGTGTTGAGCGCCGTGCCCGGCGCGGCGAGGACCAGGCTCGCCACGGTCTGGCCGGTGAGGTAGTTCAGGCTCGAGGTCGTGGGCACGGCCGCGGGGTCGCCCGGGTTGAACGGGAAGACCGAGAGGTAGCCGTTGCCCGTCGGCTCGACGATCGTGGCGTTGTCGACGGCCGCGGTCTCGGAGGCGTCGGACGTGCCGGTCAGATCGGTCGGCACCCCGCTGGAGAGCGGCGCGGCCTCGAGCCGGGCGTCGACGGCCCGGACCGGCGACTCGAGGGCACGTACGCGCTGGCTCCGCCGGACGCGGGCAGCCTGTAGCCGAAGTAGCCGACGACATCCACGACCAGGTCTACCGGGCCGCTGCTGGAGTTGTAGAACGCCACCGAGCCCGTCGGACTCCCGCTCTGGGCCTCGGTGGAGGTGGTGACGAACGCCGTGTTCGAAGCGGTCTGGCCGGCCGAGTAGTTCACATCGGAGACGCCGTACGCGGCGGCGTGCTGGACAGCATCCGGGTCAGCGGGAAACGCGCTGATCATGCCGTTGCGCGTGCTGCCGACCGCGGTGATGTGCAACGCGACGGAGGTCGACTGCCCGATCCCGTGGGCATCGGACATCTGCACCACGAGGGTGCCGCCCGCCGGAATCTGCGCGACCTTGCCGCCGGTTCCGGTGCCCTTGCGGGTATCGACGACCCGGATCGGGCTGAGGGGGGTGTAGCCGGACAAGGCGACGTTCTCCACGGTCTGCGAACTCGTCGTGAAGAAGCCCTCGATGTCGGCGACGATCTGCGTCGAACCCTTGGAGGAGTTGTAGAAGTCGACGGTGCCATCCTTGCCGACCGGGACGAGCACCAGGTTGGCGACGTTCTGGTCGGCCTGGAAGTTGAGGTTCGACGTGCCAGGCCTCGTCAGCACCGTCCCGGCCTGGTCCTCGTTGCCATAGACCGAGAGGTAGCCGTTGGCTCTCGGCGAGACCGCGGTGACGTTCAACGCGACTGCGGTTACACCGGCCGGAATCGGGTTGCCGGGGTAGCCGCGTCCGACCACCTTCAGCTTCAGCGTGCCGCCGGACGCGACCGCACCGGCCGCGACACCCTTTCCGCTACGCGTGTCGAGTACCCGCACAGGACCGTAGTCGGCGAAGGCGGAACCCGCCGCCCGTACTCCGGTGAGCGTGCCCGAGGCCACGTCACCGGCCTGGTCGCTCACCGAAGCCGAAATCGAGGTGCTCTGGCCGAACGCACTCGACTCGCAGGTCGACGTGGCCTTGTCTGACGCGGCGGTGACCGGCAGGTTCCGACCTCCGCCGGTAGCCTCGGTGCCGCACGAGATGGTCACCACGCCGGACGTGTTCAGCGGCTCTGTCGCTGATCTTGTTGCGGGCGTGCGAGCCCTGGTTCTGCGATCCTGTTCGGCGTGTCTTGATCAGGGTTTTGGGTTGCTGTTTCCGCAGTTCGCGTCGATGCGTGTGCTTTCCGTCGAA
>NZ_JAGSOG010000141.1 GCF_018139695.1 Actinospica durhamensis
GGCGCGGGTGGCGGCTCGGGGGTGGTGGCGAGTACGAGGTCGATGACGGGTGCGTACGCCGAGCCCGCCTTGGCGAGCGAGGCGTGCAGACGGGTGAGTGCGTGGCAGTGGGCGCTGAGCAGGTTCGTGCCGGCGTCGCGGGTGCGGGGATCGCCGGTGGAGGCGAATTCGAGGACGACGGTGAGGTGGTCGGGCAGTTCCTCGCCGCCGTACGTCATTCCGGCCGCGCGGTACGCCTCGAGGAAGCCGACGAGCTCGGTGCCCCGGTTGCGCGTGTCGCCTGCGGTCCACCAGGTCAGGTAGAGGGAGTTGCGGTTGCGCTGGTCGAAGGTCGCGACGTAGTCCGCGGCGAGGGCGTACGGGTCCTGGGACGTCAGGTGGGCGATGAAGGCTTCGAAGGTCGCGGCGGCGGGGGCGTGCGCGGATGGGAGCTCGCGCGTTGCCGCGGCGACGAGGGGGAGACGGGCGATGAGGGCGTCATCGGGGTAGCCGAGGCAGACTGCCGCTGCGCGGCGGATGACGGCGACGGCGCGGTCCGCGGCCTCGCGCTCGGCTTGGCGCTTCGCCCGGCGGCGGGGGAGAACCGCCAGGCGCTTCGAGACGGACACGGCGACGGACGCGGAGACGGAACCTGCGGCGGGTGACGGAGCGGTGTGCGCGCGGGCAGGCGCGGCAGCCGGGGAGACGACGGCTGACGACTGGAGTTTCATGAGGTCGGGCCATCGGGAGGGGTGCTGCTGCTGCCGCCGCCGCTGCCGCTGCCACCGCCGTCACCCTCGTGGGCTGTCGGTGTCGGCCGGCTCGCGAGGCGCTGGTCCAGCCGCTGCTGGAGTTGCTGCTGCTGTTGCGGGAACAAGCCTTCGGGCGAGCCGTTGCCGTCCCAGTTCAGCAGGTTGACGCGCTTCTCGCCGCCGCCGGGGACGTCTGAGGTCTGCCGGGCGCGTAGGGCGTGGAAGTTCTCGATGGTCACCGGGCGCGGGGCGTGGCCGGAGCCCGCGCCGAAGGGGCTGTGCCCGCCACCCGAGCCGGCCCGCGCGCTGGACTCGAACTCGGCATCGAAGTCCACCGAGCATCCGTCCAAGGTCGACTCCTCGAGCCTGCGCGCGTCGCTGACGGCCGCGGTCGGGATCACGTAGCGCTCGTCGTACTTGGCCACGGCCAGCAGGCGGAACAGGTCCTGGACCTCGGCTCCGGTCATGCCGGCCTCGGCGCACGCGGCCTCGTCGCCCTGGCCGTCGAGGTTCACGCCGCGCATGTAGGCGCGCATGGCGGCGAGTTTGCGCAGGACGGCGTCGACCGGCTCGGGGTCGCCGGCGGTGAAGAGTTCGGCGAGGTACTCGACGGGGATGCGCAGGGCGTCGATGGCGCCGAAGAGGTTCGCCTGGTCCTCGCCGTCGAAGCCGGTGTCCGCCAACGCCTCGACCACGGGGGACAGCGGCGGGATGTACCAGACCATCGGGAGCGTGCGGTACTCCGGGCGCAGTGGGAGCGCGACGCGGTGCTTCATGATCAGCGCGTGCACGGGGGAGCGGCGGGCCGACTCGATCCACTCGTACGGGATCCCGGCGCGCTCGCACGCGTCGCGCACCTGCGGGTCCTCGGGGTCGAGGAACACCTTCAGCTGCGCCTCGTACAGGTCCTTCGGGTCCTTCTCCGTCGCCGCCTCGAGCACCCGGTCGGCGTCGTAGAGCATCACGCCGAGGTAGCGCAGCCGTCCGACGCAGGTCTCCGAGCAGACCGTGGGCAGGCCCACCTCGAGCCGCGGGTAGCACAGCGTGCACTTCTCCGCCTTGCCAGTGCGGTGGTTGAAGTACACCTTCTTGTACGGGCAGCCGGTCACGCACATCCGCCAGCCGCGGCAGCGGTCCTGGTCGACCAGCACGATGCCGTCCTCGCTGCGCTTGTACATCGCCCCGGACGGGCAGCTGGCCACGCAGGCCGGGTTCAGGCAGTGCTCGCAGATGCGCGGCAGGTAGAACATGAAGGCCTGTTCGAACTCGAACTTGACCTTCTCGCCGACCTTGCCGCGCACCGCCTCCGCGGCCACGTCGTCGCGGGCGTGTTCGGGCATGCCGCCGAGGTTGTCGTCCCAGTTCGCGCTCCACCGGATCTCCATCGGCTCGCCGGAGATGAGCGAGCGCGGGCGCGCGGTGGGGAAGTCCTCGCCGGCCGGGGCGTCGGTGAGGTTGCGGTAGTCGTAGGTCCAGGGCTCGTAGTAGTCCTGGATCGTCGGCATCAGGGGGTTGGCGAAGATGTTGGCCAGCTTGAACCCGCGCCCGCCCGCCTTGAGCTTGAGTCGGCCGCGCCTGTTCAGCTCCCAGCCGCCGCGCCAGCGCTCCTGGTCCTCGTGCCGGCGCGGATAGCCCTGGCCGGGGCGGGTCTCGACGTTGTTGAACCAGACGTACTCCACGCCGGACCGGTTGGTCCAGGCCTGTTTGCAGGTGACCGAGCAGGTGTGGCAGCCGATGCACTTGTCCAGGTTCATCACCATGGCGATCTGGGCCATCGGGCGCACTACCGGCCACCCCGCTCGCGGCTCGCGCTGCGCGTCATCAGTACTCGACCTCCTGGGAGCGGCGGCGGATCACGGTGATCTCGTCGCGCTGGTTGCCGGTGGGGCCCAGATAGTTGAAGCCCCAGCACAGCTGCGCGTAGCCGCCGATGAGGTGGCTGGGCTTGAGCACCAGGCAGGTGAGCGAGTTGTGGATCCCGCCGCGCCGGCCCTTGACGCCGACCCCGGCGCCGCGGTGCTCGGTCAGCGGCACGCCCACGGTCCGGTCCTGCGCGTGGTGCATGTACACCAGGCCGCGCGGCATCCGGTGCGAGACGACCGCCCGCGCCACCACCACGCCGTTGCGGTTCTCCGCCTCGATCCACTCGTTGTCTCCGACCCCGATCGCCTCGGCGTCCTGCGGCGACATCCAGATCGCCTGGCCGCCGCGGGAGAGCGAGAGCATGAACAGGTTGTCCTGGTACTCGGAGTGGATGGACCACTTGTTGTGCGGGGTCAGGTAACGCACCGTCACCTGCTTGCCCTGGGGGCCGAGCTCGGGCTCGTGGAACAGCCTGCTGATGTCCAGCGGCGGCCGGTAGACCGGGAGCTGCTCGCCGATCTCGTTCATCCAGTCGTGGTCCAGGAAGAAGTGCTGGCGGCCGGTGAGCGTGTGCCAGGGCTTGAGCTGCTCGAGGTTCTGGGTGAACGCGGTGTAGCGCCGTCCGCCGGCCTCGCTGCCGGACCACTCGGGGCTGGTGATCACCGGGACGGGCGCGGCCTGGGTGTCCGCGTAGGTGATCCGCTTGCCCTCGTGCTCGGTGGCCAGGTGCGCCATCCGATGGCCGGTGCGCTGCTCGAGGGTGTGGAAGCCCTGCACCGCGAGCCGGCCGTTGGTGGTGGCGGCCAGCGCCAGGATGGTGTCCGCGGCCTTGACCGCGGTGTCCAGCCGCGGCCGGCCGCGGGCCGGGCCGTCCGGGACCAGGCCGTGGCGCGCGCCGAGCTGCCCGATCTCCTCGTCCGGGTGCAGCACCACGCCCTTGACCGGCAGGCCCAGCTTCTCCGCCAGCGGGCCGAGCGGGCTGAACTTCGCGGCCACGGCCGGGTAGTCGCGTTCGACCACGGTCAGGCCCAGCGTCGTGCTGCCGGGCAGCGGCTCGCACTCGCCGCGCCGCCAGTCCCGGGCCACCCCGCCCGGCTGCGCGGTCTCCCCGGGCGTGTCGTGGCCGATGGCGGTGGCCACCAGGTCCTTGCGCACGCCCAGGTGGGTGCGCGCCAGCTCGCTGAAGCGCTCGGCCAGGGAGCGGAAGATCTCGAAGTCGGTGCGCGCCTGCCAGGGCGGGTCCACGGCCGGGGTGAAGGAGTGTACGAACGGGTGCATGTCCGTGCTCGAGAGGTCGTGCTTCTCGTACCAGGTGGCGGCGGGCAGCACGATGTCCGAGAGCAGCGTGGTGGAGGTCATCCGGAAGTCGAGGGAGAGCAGCAGGTCCAGCTTCCCGCCGTCGCCGCGGGTGCCGGGGGCGTCGCGGTGCCAGCGCACGTCCCGGGGGCGCAGGTGCTCGGGGGTCTCGGCGGCGTCGAGGTTGGCGTGGGTGCCGAGCAGGTGGCGCTGGAAGTACTCGGCGCCCTTGGCCGAGGAGCCGAGCAGGTTCGAGCGCCACACCGTCAGCACCCTGGGCCAGTTCGCCGGGGCGTCCGGGTCCTCGCAGGCGAAGCCGAGCGCGCCGGTCTTGAGCTGGTCGACGGTGTGGTCGACCGCGTCCACGCCGAGCCGCTCGGCCTCCTCGGCCAGCTCCAGCGGATTGCGGTCGAAGGTCGGATAGCTCGGCATCCAGCCCATCCGCGCGGCCGCGGCCAGGCAGTCGGCCGCGGCCAGGCCGGTGAAGGCGCCCTCGGCCAGCGGCGAGGCGAGCGCGTCGGCGCCGAACTGGTCGTAGCGCCACTGGTCGGTGTGCAGGAAGAACCAGCCGGTGCCGATCATCTGGCGCGGCGGTCGGCTCCAGTCGAGGGCGCCGGCGAGTGTGGCCCAGCCGGTGAAGGGCCGGCACTTCTCCTGGCCGACGTAGTGGGCCCAGCCGCCGCCGTTGCGTCCCTGACAGCCGGTCAGCTGCAGCAGGGACAGGAAGCTGCGGTAGATCGTCTCGGAGTGGAACCAGTGGTTCGTCCCCGCGCCCATCAGGATCATGCAACGGCCCCGGGAGTCGCGCGCGGTCCGGGCGAACTCGCGGGCGATGCGCACCGCCCGGGACGCCGGGACCGAGGTGATCGTCTCCTGCCAGGCGGGGGTGCCGGGCTGCTCGGCGTCGTCGTATCCGGTGGGCCAGGTGCCGGGCAGGCCGTCGCGGCCCACCCCGTAGCGGGCGAGTACGAGATCGAAGACGGTGGTGACCAGCGGGCCGTCGGAGCCGAGCCGCAGCGCGGGTACGCCCCGGCGCAGCACCGAGCCGCTGCCGCGTACCGCGCAGTCCGCGCCCTCGGCCGGTGGCTCGTCGAGGTCGAAGCGCGGCAGCAGCAGCTCGACGGTCGGTGCGCCGTAGAGCGTCAGGCGCGGCGTGACCGTGCCGAGGTCCAGGTTCCACTTGCCCTCGCCCGACTCGGTCCAGCGGAAGCCGAGCGAGCCGTTCGGTACGACCGGCTCGCCGGTGGCATCGTCGAGCACGACCGTCTTCCACTCGGCGCCTTCCGCGCCCTCCGTGCCTTCCGCCGCCGTGTGGTCCCCGCCGAGGTCGGCTTCGCGCACGAACTTTCCCGGCACGTACGCGCCGTCCTTCTCGGTGAGCGTCACCAGGAAAGGCAGGTCGGTGAAGCGGCGGACGTAGTCGTCGAAGAACTCCGTGGTGCGCTCGACGAAGAACTCACGCAGGATCACATGGCCCATGGCCAGGGCCAACGCGGCGTCCGTGCCCGGATGCGGGTGCAGCCACTCGTCGGCGAACTTGGCGTTGTCGGCGTAGTCGGGGGCGACCACGACCACCTTCTGCCCGCGGTAGCGCGCCTCGGCCATCCAGTGCGCGTCCGGGGTGCGGGTGACCGGGACGTTCGTGCCCCACATGATCAGGTACGCGGCGTCCCACCAGTCGCCCGACTCGGGCACGTCCGTCTGGTCGCCGAACACCTGCGGCGAGGCCACCGGCAGGTCGGCGTACCAGTCGTAGAAGGAGAGCATCGGCGCGCCGATCAGGCTCATGAACCGGGCGCCCGCGGCGTGCGAGACCATCGACATCGCCGGGATCGGGGAGAAGCCGGCCACCCGGTCCGGGCCGTACCGCCGGATCGTGTGCACGTGCGCGGCCGCCGCGATCTCCAGCGCCTCCTCCCAGGTGGCGCGCACCAGGCCGCCCTTGCCGCGGGCGCGGTGGTAGGCGTCGCGGCGCATCGGGTCCTCGACCACCTCGGCCCAGGCCTCGACCGGATCGCCCACCCGCGCCCTGGCCTCGCGGTACATCCGCAGCAGCGCGCCGCGCACGTAGGGGTAGCGCACCCGGGTGGGGGAGTAGGTGTACCAGGAGAACGCGGCGCCGCGCGGGCAGCCGCGCGGTTCGTACTCGGGCCGGTCAGGGCCCACGGACGGATAGTCGGTCTCCTGCGTCTCCCAGGTGATCACGCCGTCCTTGACGTACACCTTCCACCGGCACGAGCCGGTGCAGTTCACCCCGTGCGTGGAGCGCACCACCTTGTCGTGGCTCCACCGGTCCCGATAGAAGACGTCTCCCTCGCGCCCGCCGCCGAGGTACTCGGCCCGGCCGTCCGGGGAGACCTCGGCCCGGCGGAAGCTCCCGCCCACGCGCAGCAGCAGGTCCGAGGCCGGACCGTCGAGTCCGGGCTGCGGCCGTGGGATGCCGGGCCGGTCCTCGCCTTCCGCCACGGCGCGCACCCCTTCCCACTCCGCCGCTCACTCCGCCGGGCTAACCGCCCCGCGCACGGCCCCACTGTCCCGCAGCGTCGCGCCCGTTCGGCCGATCCGGGCGACGGGGTGCGGGACAACCACTCGTTCGGCCCAAATCCGCAGGCTGGGCCCCGAAGCCGGACCTATCGTCGGACTACCGAGACAAGTCGGCGGCGAGGAGGACCGGGTGTCGGGTACGCAGCAGTCCACCCCGCCCGTCCGGGACGGGCGGCCGAGCCGGCCGCGTCAGCAGGCTCAGCCGGGGGCCTCGGATCAGCAGCCTGCGACAGGTGGCGGGGGTGCGTTCCGGCGCAGCGTGCCCGAGCCGCCGACCCCGGCCGCCGCCTACGTCAACCTCGCCGTCGCGACCGTCGGCTTCGCGCTCACCTTCTGGTCCTGGAACCTGATCGCGCCGCTCGCCTCGACCTTCCAGACCACGCTGCACTTCTCCCCGTTCGCGCTCTCCGCGCTCACCGCCGTCCCGGTCGTCATCGGCTCGCTCGGCCGCATCCCGGTGGGCGCGCTGACCGACCGCTTCGGCGCGAAGCTGATGTTCCCGCTGTGCTCGGCGCTCAGCATCATCCCCACGCTGCTGCTGATCCCGGCGAAGAACTCGTATGTGGGGCTGGTGCTGGTCGGATTCATCCTGGGCATCGGCGGCACCACGTTCGCCATCGGCATCCCGCACGTCAACGCCTGGTTCCCGGCCTCCCGGCGCGGCTTCGCCACCGGCGTCTTCGGGATGGGCATGGGCGGCACGGCCCTGTCGAGCTACTTCACCCCGCGCATCTACAAGCACGGTGTGAACCTGCCCTTCACCATCCTGGCCGTCGCGCTCGCCGCGTACGCCGTGCTCGCGCTCGTCCTGCTCACGAACCCGCCGAACCGCACGGTCCCGACCGAGCCGCCGGCCAAGCGGCTCGGCGCGGCCGGCCGGCTGCGGGTGACCTGGGAGCTGGCCGGGCTCTACGCGGTGGGCTTCGGCGGCATCGTCGCGTTCGGCGTGTACCTGCCGACCTACCTGCACAACAGCTACGCGCTCTCCTCCACCGACGCGGGCACCAAGGCGGCCGGGTTCTCGCTGATGACGGTGATCACCCGGGCGATCGGCGGCACCGTCTCAGACCGCTTCCATCCCGCGTACGTCACCGCGATCGGCCTCGGCGCGGCCGGCCTGTTCGCGGTGGTGCAGGCCTTCGACCCGGAGCTGATGCCGACCGGCACGATCGCCTTCCTGCTCATGGCCGCGGGCCTCGGCATCTCCAGCGGCGCCATCTTCGCGCTGGTCGCACGGGTGACGCCGGCACCGAACGTGGGCTCGGTCACCGGCATCGTCGGCGCGCTCGGCGGACTCGGCGGGTTCGTGCCGCCGCTGGTGATGGGCGCCATCTACACGGCGAAGGGCACGTACTCGATCGGACTGATGCTGTTGTCGGATCTGGCCTTCGCCGGAGCCCTGTACTCGGCCGCGGTCATGCGCCGTCGCGGCAACGCCTGAGCCGGGCCGGGACGACCATGTGCCTCTACTGCGGCTGCCGGGACATTCCGCTGATCAAGGAGTTCGTCGCGGAGCACGAGACCACGCTCGAGGTGGCCGACGAGGCCGCCGAGGCGCTGCGGGCCGGGGCGGTGCTGCGGGCCCGCGGCCGGCTGGACCTGATGGCCCGCCAGCTCGAGGAGCACTGGCGCGGTGAGGAGGAGGGCCTGTTCGCCGCCATGGCCGAGGACCCGCAGTACACCGCGTACGTCGACGAACTCGTCACCGACCACCGCCGGCTGCGGGCCCTGCTCGGCGAGGCCGACCCGGCCGTCGCCCTCGACCGCGCCCGGCTGCTCGCCGCCCTCGACGAACTGCGCGAGCACATCGCGAAGGAGGAGGACGGGCTGTTCCCGGCCTCGCTGACCTCGCTCTCCGGCGCGCAGTGGGATGCCGCGATGGTTGCCTGGCGCCGGGCCCACCCGGGGAACGCGGCCCTCGACGAGGATCTCGGACACGGCGCCGCGACGGACTGACGGGGTGTCGCCAGGCCCGCCCGGCGGCTCAGTCCACCGGCGAGCCGAACACCGCGATCGACGCCCAGACCCGCAGCAGGCCGTGCCCGGTGTGCTCGCTGCCCCAGTCCTTGGCCAGCGTCTCCACGATGAAAAGGCCCCGGCCGCTCTCCGCCCAGTCCGCCCGCGGCTGACGCGGGATCACCGGCCGGTCGAGGGCCTGGCCGAACACCTCCGTCAGCACACTGTCGCCGGTGTAGTAGAGCACGAGCAGCACGTCCCGGCCGACCCCGTGCACGATGGCGTTGGTGACCAGTTCGCTGACGCACACCTCCAGCGTCTCGCCGCTGTCCGGATGCAGGGTCCAGCGCCGGGCCGCGTCCCGGGTGTGGCGCCGGAACCGGCCGGCCGCCTGTGGTGTGGCCGGGAGGGCCAGCGCGGTCCAGTCGTGCACGAGCCCCGCCTCGCGCGGCGGGCCGCCCCGGCCGGCCGGATCGGGCAGCGCGGTCGCGGCGGGGAAGGAGGGATCATCCGGCACGGCGGTCATGGTGGGCATCGCTCACCCGGCCGCGTCGCCGAACACGCCGACGGCGGCCCCGACGGCGCTCGGTACGCAAGTCTCGTCCAGGCCGGGTCCAGCCCCCCGCGCCTGCTGCCACACCGCTGCGCTCATCAGCCCTCCGCTGCGCGGTCAGATCACAGTCCGATCACATGATGTGTAGTACTACAGGTGTACCGCTGAATCGGTCGTGGTACCACAATGGTGGTCCCTCTTGGCCGAATCTTGACCGAATCGACCTATTCTCCGTAGCAAGACCGGCAGAAGGATCTACACATGACCTCGTACCGCGACATCGCCGACAAGGTGGCGGAAGAGATCCTCCAACAGGAGCTCGAACAGGGCAGCCGGCTCCCCTCGGTCCGAGACCTCGCGGCGCATTACGGAGTCTCGGCGAAGACCGCGCACGCCGCCATCAGGGAACTACAGGGCCGCGGCCTGGTGCGTTCCTACCGCGGCGGCACGATCGTCTCGCCCTTCCAGTCCATCCCGACCCCGGGCGAGCGCCTCGAGCGGGCGCTGAACGGAGCCGGGGCGCTGCGCCCGATGGAGCGCGCGCAGATCACCTACGCGGGCTGGGCCGGGCCCGAGGTCGTCAACGAGGACTGGCACGTGCGGCACGTGCACCAGGACGTGTACGACGTGCTCAAGCTGACGCCGGACGTGCGCGTGGGCCGCCGCGAGTACGTCATCTACCACCGCAAGCGGCTGATATCGCTGACGGTGTCCTGGCACCCGGCCGCCGTGGTCGAGCGGGTGCCCGCGCTGCTCGTGGCCGAGCCGATCACCCAGGGCACCCTGGCCGCGCTGGCCGAGGCGGGCATCGAGTTCGGCGCGCCCGGCCAGACCCACCTGACGGCCCGTCGGGCCACCGAGCGCGAGGCCCGGCTGATGGGCACCGCCGCGGACGATCCGGTGCTGGCCGCGGTGTCCCTGCGCGAGGACGTGGAGGGCACGCCGGTGGAGTACGTCGAGACGGTCTACCGCGAGATGGAGATCCTCTCGTTCAACCTGTGACCGTCGTGGCCCGCGTCCGGTGGTCCGCCTCGGGTCCTGCTTCGTGTCCTGCCTCGTGTCCTATCTCGTGCGGCGCGCGCGCCTCGGCCTCGCGCTGCCGGTGTGCCTGGATCGCGGTGATCGCCACCGTGGTCACGATGTCCTGCACGGTCGCGCCGCGGGAGAGGTCGTTGATCGGCTTGCGCAGGCCCTGCAGCACCGGGCCGATCGCGAGCGCGTTCGCCGAGCGCTGCACCGCCTTGTAGGTGTTGTTGCCGGTGTTGAGGTCGGGGAAGACGAACACGGTCGCCTTCCCCGCGACCGGGGAGTCGGGCAGCTTGGTCGCGGCCACGGCCGGCTCGATCGCCGCGTCGTACTGGATCGGGCCCTCCACCGGCAGGTCCGGGCGCAGCCGGCGCACGATCGCGGCCGCCTCGCGCACCTTGTCCACGTCCGCGCCGTGGCCCGAGGTGCCGGTGGAGTAGGACAGCAGCGCCACCCGCGGCGGCACGCCGAACTCCTCGGCCGTGCGCGCGCACTGCACCGCGATGTCGGCGAGCTGCTCGGCGTCCGGATCGGGGTTGATCGCGCAGTCCCCGTACACGAGCACGCGGTCCGGCAGGCACATGAAGAACACCGAGGACACCAGGCCCGCTCCCGGCGCCGTCTTGATCACCTCGAGTGCGGGCCGCAGCGTCGAGGCGGTGGAGTGCACCGCGCCGCTGACCATGCCGTCGGCAAGGCCCTGATGCACCAGCATCGTGCCGAAGTGGTTGACGTCCACGACGGTGTCGAGCGCCTGATCCAGCGTCACACCCTTGTGCCGGCGCAGCGCGGCGTAGACCTCGGCCAGCCGCTCGCGGCGCGGATCCAGCGTCGGATCGACCACGCGCACCCGGGCCCGGGCGGCCTGCGCGGGCTCGTCGGTCGAGCCGGCCGCGGGATCGGCGGCGGCCTCGGCCCCGATTTCGCCCCTGGGATCGGTCTTCGGATCGGCCGCGAGGTCCAGTCCGAGATCGAGCCCGAGGTCCGCCAGCTTGCGCCGGATCGCAGGCTCCGAACCCAGCAGCGTCAGATGGCACACGTTGCGGCGCACCAGCACGTCGGCCGCGCGCAGGATCCGCTCCTCGGTGCCCTCGGCCAGCACGATCTGGGCCAGCCGGGGCGTGCGCGCCCGCTCGATGAGTTCGTGCTCGAACATCATCGGCGTGATCCGCTGCGGCCGGTCGAGCTCGATCCGGGCGGTGAGCGCCGGCACGTCCACGTGCAGGTCGAACAGCCCCAGCGCGGACTCGGCCTTGCGCGGCGCGGTCGCCGTGATCCGGCCCTCGAGCGGGGCCAGCAGCTGCGCGGTGGCGAAGCTCAGCTCCGGCACCACGGCCACCGGCGTGCCCGCGCCGAGCCGCGCGGCCAGGTCCATCACCTGCGGGTCCGGAGTCTCGCCCATGGTCAGCAGCACGCCCGCGAGCGCCGGGGAGCCCGCGGCGTGCGCGGCCAGCGCCCCGATCAGCAGGTCGGCCCGGTCGCCCGGCGTGACCACCAGCGCGCCCGGGTGCAGCGCGTCGAGGAAGTGCGGCAGCATCGCCCCGCCGAGTACGTAGCCGCGCACGTCCCGGTCCAGCCCGTCCGCGTCGCCAAGAAGCACCGTCCCGCCGGTCGCCGCGACGACCTCGGCCACGGTCGGGGCGGCCAGGGCCGGGTCTTCCGGCAGGACGTACGCCGGCACCGCGCACGCCTGCTCGACCTGACGCAGCGTCGCCTCCCGCTCGGCGGCCGGCACCCGGTTGGCCACCAGCGCCAGCAGGTTGCAGCCGAGCCCGGCGTAGGCGCGCTCGGCGTTGCGGGCCTCGGCCGCGACCGTGTCCGCGTTCTGCCGGTTCCCGCCGACCACCGCGACCACCAGCGCGCCGAACTCGTTGGCCAGCCGCGCGTTGAGCGCGAGCTCGTCCGGGATGTTGGTGTCGGCGAAGTCCGTGCCGAGCACCAGCACGGCCTCGCAGTGCCTTTCCACCCGCCGGAACCGGTCCACCAGGACCGAGACGAGCTCGTCCTGGCCGCGCTCGGCCCGCAGTGCGGCCGCCGCCTCGTAGTCCATCCCGTAGAGCAGCCCGGGAGCCAGCTCGATCCGGTAGCGCGAGCGCAGCAGCTCGACCATGTCGTCGGCCGAACGGTGCGTCAGCGGCCGGAACACCCCGACCCGGTCGGAGCGCCGCGAGAGCAGCTCCATCAGGCCGAGCTCGACCACCTGCCGTCCGTCACCGCGACCGATCCCGGTCACGTACACACTGCGCGCCACCGCAACTCCCTCCCTGTTCCGCCGGCCGGGTCAGATCGTCAGAGGTCGAATTCCGAACGGCGGTCCACCGGCACCAGTTCCAGGTACTCCGGGTGCTTGGCGATGAAGCCGCGGAAGAACGGGCAGAACGGCAGCACCTCGTTCCCGGCCGCCTTGGCGTCGTCGAGGGCCTTGCGGGCCAGCCGCCCGGCCAGCCCGCGCCCGCTGAAGGCCGAGTCGACCTCGGTGTGCGTGAACGCGATCTGCCCGGGGCCGCGCTGATAGTCGGCGAAGCCCGCGAGGGCCCCGTCCACGTGCACCTCGTAGCGGTTGGACTCCGGATGGTCGGCCACCTCGGCGTTCCCGCCGGCGGTGTCCTCGGTCGTGTGCGCCTCACTCATCGTCGCGTCTCTCCGTCCTCGCCGATCGGACACGCCCGACCTGCGGATCCGTCTCCCGCCTGGCCCGGCGTGCACGCGTGCACGACAATCTTCGCATCAGCGAGGAGAGGAGCGCGCCGTGAGCAATCTGGACCGCAGCCCGGTGGTGACCGTCCGCGGCGGACTGGCCGAGGTCGCCGCCGAGCCCGTGCGTGAGTTGCTCACGCCCAGGACGGTGCAACTGGGTGAAAGCAGCCTGGTCCGGCGGCTGCTGCCGAACATCCATCGGCGGATGGTCGGCGCCTGGTGCTTCGTGGACCACTACGGCCCCGACGACATCTCCGAACAGCCCGGCATGCGGGTCGCGCCGCACCCGCACACCGGCCTGCAGACGCTCAGCTGGCTGCACCAGGGCGAGGTGGAGCACCGCGACAGCGTCGGCAGCGTGGCCACGATTAGGCCGTACGAGTTGGGCCTGATGACGGCGGGTCACGGCATCGCCCATTCAGAGCAGTCGCCGGTCCCCCATCCGGCCCTGCTGCACGGAGCCCAGCTCTGGATCGCGCTGCCCGACGCCAGCCGGGACGTCGCGCCCGGCTTCGAGCACCACAGCGACCTGCCGGTGGTGCGCACCGCCCACGGCCTGAGCGCGACGCTGATGCTCGGCCGCTTCGACGGCGCCGAATCCCCCGGCACCGCCTACACCCCGATCGTCGGCATGGACCTCGACCTCGCCCCCGGCGCCGCCACCGCCCTCCCGCTCGAACCCGACTTCGAATACGCCGCGCTCGCCATGACCGGCCTCGTCGACGTCGACGGCGTCCCGGTCGAGCGCGGCAGCATGCTGTATCTCGGCTGCGGCCGCCGCGAACTGCGCCTGCGCAGCGAGTCCGGCGGCGCCGTGATGCTGCTCGGCGGCGAGCCGTTCGAGGAGCGGATCGTGATGTGGTGGAACTTCCTGGGCCGCACCGGCGAGGAGGTGGCCGCCTTCCGCGAGGCCTGGCAGGCCGGCGAGCGCTTCGGCGAGGTGCACGGCTACGACGGCGCCCGCCTCGACGCCCCGCCGCTGCCCGGCGTGCCGCTCAAGGCCCGCGGGCGGGTGCGCGAGGACTGACGCCGCCTCAGCCGAACTCGCGCAGCACCGCGTCGCTCACCGCCGCGTGGTGCCGCTCCCCGTCCGCGCGCCCGACCACCAGGTTCGTCAGGTACACGCACACCAGGTCCCGGCTCGGGTCCGCCCAGGCGCTGCAGACGTAGCTGCCGTTGTGCCCGAACGTCTCCGGGTACGGAGACGTCCCC
Organism: Actinospica durhamensis; assembly: GCF_018139695.1. Classification (GTDB taxonomy): domain Bacteria; phylum Actinomycetota; class Actinomycetes; order Streptomycetales; family Catenulisporaceae; genus Actinospica; species Actinospica durhamensis. The sequence goes on from NZ_JAGSOG010000141.1 coordinate 13,879, forward strand.
ATCGCGGTGGCGCCGCGGCCGGCCGCCCCGCCGAGCTGGAAGCCCTCGGCCCAGCGGACCGGTATGCGCAGCAGCCGGTCCGTCTCGCCCCGCTCCGTGGTCGGCCGCAGCGCCGCCGCCACCGTCTCCGGACGCAGCACCGTGACGCCGTCGAGGGTGCCGCCGAGCAGCACCATCCGGTACAGCCGCGCGAGATCGGCCGCAGTCGCCGTCACCGTGGCCGCGGGCACCACGGCCTCGCGCACCGCCGGGCGGTTGAAGTAGGCGCAGCGCACGTACGACGCCAGGCCGCCCGAGTGCACCCGCAGCGGTGCCAGCCGGTGCTCCTGACCGGCCGTCAGCCCGACGTGCGTGTCGTGCAGGCCGAGCGGCTCGAGCAGCGCCTTGTGCGCGTACTGGGCGATGTCCATGCCGCTCACCCGCCGGACCAGCTCGCCGAGGACGAACCCGAAGTTGAGGATGTGATACGCCGGCACCTCGCCCGCCGGCCAGCGCAGGTGCGCGCGCTCGGCCGCCGCGACCGAGCGGTCCCAGCTGGTCATGATCCGCGCGTCGCCGACGATCGAGCCGGTGGACGTCGGCGCGCCCGAGCGGTGCTGGAGCACGTGCCGCACCGACACCTCGCGCTTGCCGCCGCCGGCGAACTCCGGCCAGTACGTGCACACCGGGGCGTCGAGCTCGATCAGCCCGCGTTCGGCGAGGTGGTGCACCGCCAGCGCTGTCAACGGCTTGCCTGCGGAGAACAGCAGGAACAGCGTGTCGGGCGCGCAGCCGAGGGAGGCGTCCAGCAGCGTCTCGCTCCCGCGCTGCACCCACAACCGCGCCGTACCTCCGCGTGCGGCGGCGAGGTCGAGGGCGGTCGGGGCGGTGCGGGCGGGCTTCATGCCCGTCGAGCCTACCCCCGCCGCCCGGCCGGTTCCCGGCGTGTGGATCTCCGACGCGCCGGGAACCGGGGGTGGGCCTCGTCTTTCCGGCCGACCCTGCGGCGCGGCTACGGCACCTGCGGCCGGGCCGGGGTGGTCTCCTGAGCCGGCATGGAGTTGGCGTCCGGCAGCGGGAAGGCGACCCCGACGTCCAGCGTGCCGGCCAGCGCCTGGAGCACCGCCTCGGCCGCCGCGGCGGTGTCGCCGATGGTCACCGACGGCAGGGACGGGAACGCGGTGGTCGGCGCGGCGGTCAGGTTGAAGGCGCCGGAGAAGTCCCCGGTCACCGAGCGCCGCCAGGCCGAGACGTTCGGCGCGTCCACCCCGAACCTGGTCTCGATCAGCCGCAGCACCGAGGTGTGGTCCAGCGTGCCCGAGTACAGGTATCCGCCCGCGCTGAACGGCGAGATCACCAGCGCCGGGGTGCGGAAGCCGAGCCCGATCGGCCCGTTCACCCCGCCCGCCGCCGACGGCAGGGTGCTGAGCCACTCCCCGGCCGTGCCCTCCGGCGCGGTGGGCGGGACCACGTGGTCGAAGAACCCGCCGTTCTCGTCGTACACGACGATGACCGCGGTCTGCGCCCACACCTCCGGGTTCGACACCAGGATGGACAGGACCTGCTGGACGAAGTACTCGCCGAAGGCCGGCGGCGCGGCCGGGTGCTCGCACTCCGCCACCGGAGGGATGATCCAGGAGACCGAGGGCAGCGAACCCGCGGCCACGTCCGACTCGAACGTGCCCGGATACGTCGGCGTCAGGGCCTTGGCGATCAGCTCGAGGCCGGTGATCGAGAACGGATTGTCGTACGCCTTGAAGTAGGGAAGCGGGCTGAGCGCGGTCAGGCCGATCGGGTCGTTGTAGACCTTGAAGCTCACCCCCGCCGCGAGCAGGCGCTCCGGCATCGTTTCCCAACTGAGCTTGCCGTACTCGCCGACCCGGTTGGAGAAGGTCTGCACCACCGGGCCGCCGGCCACGCCCTCCGGGTCGATGGTGCCCGACATCAGCATGAGCCGGTTGGGGTCGGTGGGCCCGAGCACCGAGCAGCGGTACCCGTCGCAGACCGTGAAGGCGTCCGCGAGCGCGTAGTAGAACGGCAGGTCGGCACGGGTGTAGTAGCCCATGGTCACCGGGCCGTTGGTGGCGCCGTCGGTGGACAGGTGGGAGGTGATGAAGGAGTCGAGCTTCCCGCCGTTCCAGGAGTTGTGCTGCCCGGCCCAGCTGTGGTCGATGTCGTTCGTGGTCTGCCCGAGTTCCAGCGGCGGGTCGTTGAGCAGGCGGAACGGTTGGATGTACCCGGTCGAGCTCGCCCCGGTGCCCGGCTGGTAGCCGAACTGGTCGAAGATCGGGTAGCTCGCCCCGCCGACGTTCTGGGTCGGGACGTTCGGGTCGCTGAAGCCGCGCACGCCGGAGAGCGTGCCGAAGTAGTGGTCGAAGGAGCGGTTCTCCTGCATCAGCACGACGATGTGCTTGATGTCGTTCAGGCTCGAGGCGGTGGTGGACGCCGCGAGCGCGGTCTCGATCAGCCGGGACTGGGCCGCGGTGGGCGCGGCGCCGCCCTGGGCGGAAGGCGATCCCGCGCCCACCACGGCAGCCGCGCCCACCGCCGTCGCCCCCGTGATCAGACCGCGGCGGGTCAGCTCGGAGGCGAGGGAACGGGTGGACTCGGCATCGTCGCGCGGGTCGTCGGGGGTACGGATCGGCTCGGACACGGGGCTACCTCCGGAAGTGGGCCGTGGGTGGTTCCTGCTGCCGGTGCGGATCGTCGGTTACCGATAAGTAGGGTACTGACTGGCAGAGAACCTAGGCAGGCCGAACGGATTCGAGCCACACAGGGCACTGCGACGCGACGACGACCGGGTGAACGGCGGTGTCACCTCAGCGCCGCGCGGCCCGGCGGGGGTTTGTGCGCCTGCTCACGCCCACGCTCACGCCCACGCCACGGCCGATTCGCCCGCTGCGCGTCGCGGTGATGGGTTGGGAAGGCGACCCCGTGAGGTGTTCACCGAGGGGGGTGGCCGAAGAGACGTACTTCGCAGTGATCCAGCCGTTGGAGGCAACCATCAACAAGCTTACGAAGTGTCCCTCCGGGGCCCAATGAATCGCGGTTGGCTCCCAGCCAACCCGGCTCGGCTCGGCGGCAAGACAAACGCCCCTACTCGCCATGTGTTCCTGGATCACGCGACCCACCTCCGACCCTCGGGGCAGGTGAGCAAGAGTGCTCTCCGGCGCGGCGTTCACCAGTGCCCGCTTGCTTGACTCGGCCGAACTGCTCGCGCAGTTGGCGCACCTGAAGGCGGCGCTGCGGTAGCGCCGTCAGGCCAGTGAGCCGAAGCAGGCTGGCAGCGTCACCCTTGCAAGAATGCGCACACGGCCGTGACGAACTCGGTCGGCCTGTCACGGTGGACGTGGTGTCCGGCTGGAATCGTCACGAGTGTGCAGTGCGGAATCCGAGCGGCATCCTGGGTAATTCGCTCCTGGGACAGACGACTCGCCGGTCCGCCGGCGACCAGCAGCGTCGGGACGGATATCTGACGCAGTTCGTCGTACCAGGCAGGATCCGGGGCGTTGACCTGTTCAACGAACGACTCGACTGCCAGCCAATCGAACCCTGGCTGCCCGGCCAGGCGCGGCCGCAGTGGCTCGGGTTGTCCGCCGACGATCGGCACCGGGGCTTCCTCGACGACTAATCGCTCGACCCGCTTCGGGCGCTGCTCGGCGCACAGGAGCGCCACCAGGCCACCGGCGGAGTGGCCGACCAACACCACGTGGTCCAGAGACAGCGCCTCAACGAATCCCAGCACGTCGTCTCGCATCAGCTCAAGGGAATACCGCCCCGGCCAGGCACTCTGGCCGTGGCCGCGCAGATCCGGGGCAAAGACGCGGTGGCTCTCGGCGAATGCGTCGGCGACCGCTTGCCAGCTGGCAGCGCGTTGTCCTAGGCCATGGAGCAGCACCATGGGCGGCGCTTCCGCTGGCCCGGCGACGCGATACGACAACGACACCTTGCCGACTTCGACTGTCGCCATACTCTGCGAACTCACCGCATGAGCCTACAATCCGCAAGTACGCCACGCCTCACGCCGACGCCGACGCTTCACGCCCACGCCTCACGCCCACGCCACGGCCGATTCGCCGGCGCGTGTGTCGGGGTGGTGGGCTGGGAAGGCGCCGGAGCGTGCGCATGCGGCGGCTCCTACCAGGCCGGCGTGGGTGCCGAGGCGGGCTGGGACGACGGTGAGGTGGCGGGTGAAGGCGAGGGTTGCGTACTGCGCCAGCCATGCGCGGAGCGGTGCGAAGAGGAGCTCGCCTGCCTGTGCTACGCCTCCGCCGATTACCACCAGGTCCAGTTCGACTAGTGCGGCGGTCGCGGCGATGCCTGCGGCCAGGGCCTGTGCGGCTCGGTCGAAAGCGGCCAGTGCGGCTCGGTCGCCTGCTGCGGCGGAGTGGGCTACGGCGGCGGCGGAGTGGGTGAGGGTGGCGGATCGGGGGGCGTCGGTTCGCGGGTCGGGTCCGTGTGTATCAGTTGCCTGGGGTACCCAGCCGAAGGAGAGGGCGCGGCGCACGATCGAGGGGCCGCTGGCCAGGCGCTCGAGGCAGCCGCGGCCGCCGCAGGGGCAGGGTTCGCCGTCTAGGTCCACGGTGATGTGGCCGATGTGGCCGGCGTTCCCGGTCGCGCCCGGCATGACGCGTCCGCCGAGTACCAGGCCGCCGCCTACGCCGGTCGAGACGACCATGCAGAGCGCGTTCGCGTGTCCTGCCGCGGCGCCGTAGAGGTGCTCGCCGGCGGCCATGGCCACCGCGTCTCCGGCCAGGGTCAGGGGGCGATCGCCTACGGCCGGGTGCAGTGCGGTCTGCGCGATGAGGGGAAAGGAGCGCCAGGCCGGGATGTTGACCGGCGAGACGGTGCCGTTCTGCACGTCCACCGGGCCCGCGCTGCCGATCCCGACCGCGTCCACGCCGTCCCAGGCGGGTGAGGCCGCGAGGTCGTCCAGCACCGCGTACACCGCTGCCATGACCTCGGCCGCCGCCGAGCTGATGCCGTCGGGAGCGCGGTGGAGCGCGTCGTCCGACGCGCTCTGGATCGTCGCGGCGGACACGGGCGGCACGGGTGGCGCGGGTGGCGCGGGCGTCGGGCAGGACGTGGCGTACAGCACGCGTCCAGAGCCGTCCACCACCCCGCCCGCGATCTTCGTGCCCCCGATGTCGATCGCCGCGACGCTACCGACGTTCTGAGTCGACGTCCCCATGGCGTCTCCTTCGCCTTCGGCCGGGTCCCGGCGCGATGCTTTCACTGAACCGGTTAAGTGTCAAGGGTGGCGCGGTGTGGCGGGGGACTTTCTTCGGCTTTCCCGCGCACCCGGATAAGGTCAACCCGTGGATCACAGCGCCCAGACCGACCAGGCCCCGTCCCCGCCGGTCGAGCGGCCGCTGTTCCCGGCCGCCGCGACGGTGGCCGCGTGCGCGGCGTTCGTGCTGCTCGGCGCGCTCAACGCGTTCTTCGGGCCGGCGATCCCGGCGCTGCGCAGCCGTTTCGGGCTCACCCCCGCCGACGCGGGCCTCGCGCTCAGCATGTACTACGTGGGAGCCGTCGCCGGGGTGCTGCTCGCGGGCGTGATACATCCGCGGACCCGCAACAGCCGGCTGCTGATCACCTCGCTCGTGGTCATGGGCGTCGGGTCGCTCGGCTTCGCGCTGTCCGCGAACTGGTCCTGGGCCCTGGCCGCGTGCCTGCTGTGCGGGTTCGGCGCCGGAGGCATGGACTACGGCCTCAACTCCCTGTTCGCGATCGGGTTCGGCCGGCGCAGCCCCGCGATGCTCGGCATCCTCAACGCCCACTACGGTCTCGGCGCCGTCTGCGGGCCGCTGCTGATCAGCCTCGTCGGCGTCGAGAACTACCCCGTCGCGTTCGGGTTGGTCGCGGGGCTCCTGGGCGTCGCCGCCGTCTTCCTGCGCAGCGTCCACACCCCTCCCACGAGCTCGGCCGGGCACGCCGACGCGCACGGACCGGCGCGGGCGACCTCGGTGCTCGTGCTGGTGGTCGCGTTCCTCGCGTTCTACGCGCTGCAGGTCACCGTGGAGACCGGCGTCGGCGCCTGGGAGCCGACGTATCTGCAGACCAGGCTGGGCCACGGCGCCGTGTACGCGGCGGACGTGACGTCGGGCTTCTGGCTCATGCTCGCCGTCGGCCGGCTGCTGGTCGGCCCGATGACCAGCCGGTGGAGCGCGCCGGCGATCGTGACCGTCAGCTGCCTCGGCACCACGGCCTGCCTGGCCCTCGCCGCGATACCCGGGCTCGCCCCCGTCGCGTTCGCCGGAGTCGGCCTGTTCAACGCCCCGGTCTTCCCCGTCGCGCTGCCCTGGCTGGTGCGCGCCGCCCCGGGCGTGCGCTGGGCCGCCACCGGCGCCATCCTCACCGCCAACGTCGGCGGCGCCGTGGCCGGTCCCCTCACCGGCCTCGGCATCGAACGCTTCGGCATCGGCTGCGTGCCCTGGCTCATGACCGCGGTCTCCGCCGTCTGCCTCGCGCTCGTGCTCCACCTCGCCCGCGCCACCCGCGCCACGCTCGCCGCCGTCCCCGAACACGAACACGACCCGGCGGCGAGTCCGGTTCAGGTCTCGCCGTAGGGATCGCGCCGGCCGAGCGCCTCGGCGGCGCTGAGCCCGCTGCGTTCGGCGATGCGCAGGCGGGCGCGGACCTCGGCGCGGGTTCGAGGGCGGAACTTCGGGTCGAAGTTGCAGCCGCACAGCACAAAGCCGTCATACCGCAGCCCCGCCGCGAGCACCGCGGCCACCGCGGCCCACCCGTCCGGGTCCTGGCGCCGCGGCGCCGCGAAGTCGTGCCCCGCGCACGCCATCGGCACCGCGCACGTCGGGCACCGGTGCTCGGCGGCGTTCCATGCGTGCTTGCTGCTCCGGCGGCACGGCACACAGACGTAGTGGACCTTGTAGGTGACATCGGCATACCGGCACATGGCGTCAGGGTAGCGCCGTATCAGGCCTCGTCCGCAGGGCTTTTCCGCCGGCCCGGGTCAGCTGGCCGCCGCCATGGCCTTGGCGTGGGCGGAGAGCAGCGTGGCCAGGTCGTTGGTGGAGTTCGACGCGTCGTTGAACCAGATCACGCGGTAGCCGTCGTAGTCGGGGTAGAACGAGCCGTCGTCCACGCGCGAGGTCAACAGCCAGAACTGGTCGCCCGCTCCGCCGCCGGCGAGCACGGCTTCGGTCCAGGCGGTGTATCCGGCGGCGCGTGCGGCCTCGTCGGCGATGACGGTGCCGTCCACGCTCAGGCCGTACTCCTCGAGCACGACCGGCTTTCCGGCCGCGGCGCCGTCGGCCAGGTGGTTCTGAATCCACGCGGTGCCCCACGCGACCGGGTCGGTGCCGCTGTTGGACGGGGTCTCGCCCCAGCCCTGCGGGTAGAGGTGGACGGTGCCGTAGTCGACGGAGGGCAGGGCGACGAAGTCCTTCCAGCGGTCGCCCTCGTAGGTCGAGTACGGGTAGTCGTAGTTCGTCGGATCGCCGTAGAAGCCCTCGTCGCCGACGGCCACCAGCTGACGCGGCGCCAGGTGCTTGAGGTACGCGCTCATCTCGGTCACCCAGGCGAGCACGGTCGCGCCGGTCTTGTCGCTGCGGTTGCGCGGCTCGTTGGCCAGCTCCCACGTCATGATCGTCGGGTCGTCGCGGTAGCGCAGGCCGGTGTACGGATTCCGCCGGCCGATGACGTACTGCGCGAAGGCCTTGTAGCAGTCGCGGATCTGCGGGGTCGAATAGAACTTGTCGTGGTTGGTCGCGTCGCCGTAGCTGTCGTCCGTGAGGTTCAGGAACCAGGTGACGTACTGGGCCATGCCGCCGTAGTCGGGCCAGTTGTTCACCAGCGGCAGGACGAGGCGCAGACCGAGCTGCCCGGCCTTGTGGATCGCGTAGTCGAGCGCGTCGAAGGCCGCGTCGTCGTACACGTAGGGCTCGGGCTGCAGCGCGGTGTAGCCGTGCCCGCTGCCGTCGGCGAAGGCCCACGCGCGCACGACCGAGAACCCGGCCGCCGCGATGTCGTCGAGCGCGGCGTCGATCATGTAGTGGGACTGCTGGTGCAGGTAGTAGCAGTTCGTGCCGCCGAACCTGAAGGTCTTGCCGCCGACGGCGAACCGGCCGTGCGCCACGCCCACGAACGGGCGGTCGGCGGCGGACGCGGCGGTGGTG
>NZ_JAGSOG010000142.1 GCF_018139695.1 Actinospica durhamensis
GGGCGGTTTGGAGCCTCCCCCCGCAGGGGCGGCCCCGAAGGGCCAAACCTTCATCTCTCGTACAGCACCGCATCCAAGATGCTCATCTACCTACACGCTGAGATCCCTTCTGCGTTCGTGGCACACGTGGATCCAGGCTCAGTCGAGACTGTCAGAGAGGGACCTCGCGGTTGCGCGTTGGCGAGATCCGCGAGTCGCGGTGTGACCCGTTGAGCGTCATCGGTCATTCCGAGGCGCTCATACAGTTCCAGAGCTCGGCGAAGGTGCACAGTTCCCTGATCGATGTCTCCGGCGGCGAGGTGGTGGTCGCCGATACCTTCCCAGGAGATCGCTTCGTCGTCGAATTTGTGGAACTTCTGGTTCATAGCCTGGGCCTGCTGGTAGAGCGCGAGGGACCGGGGCTGATCGCCGGCCGAGGCGACGGCGGCGGCGTAGTGATTCATCGCCCACGCCACGTTCCCGTGCTCGCCGATCTCGCTGTAGATCTCCAAGGCTCGGGTGAGAGAGCATTCGGCGGCCGGGTGATCTCCGGTGAGGCTGTATACATGCCCTAGCGCGGTCAGGGCGTAGGCCTCGCCAGGTAGGCGCTTTATCGTGCGGAATATCTCCAGTGCACGTTCGAGGGCGTCGCGAGCCTCGGAGTGGTTACCGGTTTTCTTCCATACCTGCCCCAGTTCGGTCAGGATCGTCGCTTCGCCGTCTGGTTGGCTGAGCGTACGGTGCACCGCGAGGGCCTGGTTGAGGGCTTCCTCGGCCCCCGATAAGTCGCCGGTCACGGACCGCATCCGACCCAGGTCCGCGAGGCTGGCGGCTTCGCCCCTGCGCAAGCCGAGTGCATGGTAGGCCGCCTGCGCCCGGGTAAACGCGTCGATGGCTGCGGGAAAGTCCGCAACCACTGACAGTATGCGTCCCACGTTGTGCAGCGCGCTCGCTTCGCCCCTGCGGTCACCGACCAAGCGGCAGATCTCCAGCGCAGCGGTGAGAGCCTCTTGGGCCCCGCGGAAATCTCCGATCAGGGACCGGCTGTGTCCCAGCCGGGACAGAGCGCTGGCTTCGCCGCCCCGGTGGCCGAGCTCACGGTAGATCTCGAGTGCCAGGGTGAAGGCATCGACCGCGTTCTGCTGGCCTCCGGTCAAGGAGTGCACGCGCCCGAGGTCGTCGAGAGCACTGGCTTCACCGTGACGGTGGCCGATCGTGCGATAGATCTCCAGCGACTCGCCGAGGCTGTTCTCGGCCCTGGTGTAGTCCCCGGTGTTGCTCCACACGCGCCCCAGGCCAGTCAAGGCGATGGCCTCGCCGATGCGATGGCCGAGTGTCCGGAAGATCTCCAATGCCCGGGTGAGCGCTTCTTCTGCCCCCGGATAGTCCTCGGTCATGCATCTCATGCGACCGAGATCGGTCAGGGCGATGGCGTGAGCAGTGGGTTCGCCCAGGAGTTCGGCGGCGTCGGCGGCGCACTGGTGCACGTTCAGACCGCGGGTCCAGGGACCGTCGATATCCACGATGTCGGCTAGCGCCGCGGCCAGTGCGACGGTGTGGCTGTGAAGTCGACGGACGTGGGCGTACATGGCAGCGTCGTTCAGGTTGGTGTACTCAGCCCGCAGCCAGGCCAGGGCAGTCGCTGGATCACGCAGGTCGGGCGCATGCGTCGGTTCAGGTGTGTCCGGCTCGATCCGCGGTTGAACGGAGACGGAGCGAGAGAGGGATCGTGCGGTGTGGGCGTAGTAGCGCAGAAGGCGATCTAGAGCACATTCGCGTTCGTGTTCGGGATCCAGAGCCGCGGATTGGGCGTAGGCGTAACCACGGATCAGGTCGTGCATCCGATAGTGGTCCGGGGCCGGCTCGGTCAAAAGGTGGTGATCGACCAGGTCCTGCAGGAGCTGGTCGGCTCGGGCTGGATCGGTGACCAGGAGCGCGGCAGCGGCGTACCTGTCGATATCCGGTCCCGGGACCAGGCCCAAGCGCCGGAGCAGCAGGCGCTGCGGGTCGGTGAGGGTCTGATAGGAAAGGCCGAAGACCGTTGAGAGGTCTCGTTCTCCGTCGGTGAAGGAACGAAGCTCTGTACGCGCCGCGCGGAGCCTCACGGCCAGGTTGTCGAGCGTCCAGGCGGGGCGGTGCCGGATCAGAGCAGCGGCGATGCGAAGCGCCAGCGGCAGATTTCCGCACAGGTCCGCCAGTTCTTGCCAACCGGGATCCTCGGCTGGCGCGAGTGTGGGCTCAAGAATGGCTTGCAGTAGGGCGACCGCGTCCGTGTTCGACAGTACGTCTAGGGCAATGGTGTGAGCTTCGTCCAGGGATTTCAGGCGCTTTCTACTGGTGATCAGAACGAGACAGCCGCCGGCACCGGGAATCAGCAGCTTCACCTGTGTCTCAGTGGCGGCGTTGTCGAGCACGATCATGGTTCTTGTGCCGGCTAGGCGGTTGCGGTAGGCCGCCGCCCGGGCTTCCAGACCGGCGGGGATCTTGTCAGGAGCGACGTTGAGCGCGGTCAGCAGCGTGGCGAGAGCGTCAGCCGGCTCGCGTGGAGCCAGTCCTGGTGTGTGTCCGTGCAGGTCGAGGAACAACTGTCCGTCTGGATAACGGTCGGCCAACAGGTGGGCGGCACGTATGGCCAGCGCGGACTTGCCGACTCCCGCCATGCCGTCGATCGAGGTGATCACCACTGCGGGCGAAACGGCGCCCTCGGTTTCGTCGGAGCTGTTGAGCAACCTGTCGAGTTCCGTGGCTCGGCCGATGAACCTGCGCGTGTCCGCGGGCAGGTGGCGCGATGCCTTGGCAGGTTTGGCGAGCCCGGACTCGGCGTGGACTCGGTTGCATGCCGCACGCCATCGTGCAACGTCCGGTTCGGGCAGACCCAGCGCGCGCACGATCGCGACCACCAGATCCAAATCCAGCCGCCGCCGTTCTGGTTGGAACATGCTGGCCACCGTGCGATAGGGAACGTTGCGCGGCGGGTTCATGCGGGAGCCGACGGACTTGGCGAGTTGGCGGTAGGGCTGGTTCCCAGCCCAGACGCGAAGCCGCCCCAACTCCCGAACGAATTCCGCGAGATCCGCGGCGGCTTCAGGGTCTGGAGCGGTGTCGATGTGAGCATCCGCCATGTCAATCATCGTAGTCTGTTCGTTTCCGATTGCGCTAGGCGGTGGTGGTCCGCGGTGTGACCGAGTCCTTCCGCAGTCGTTTCTCTGGGCCGCCTCGTCGCTCGCCGTGCAGGGCAAGTACCGAAACCGTTGATGCCAGCTGCCATGAGTGGATGGCCAGGTGTGCAGGGTTGTGCAGGATTCGATGGCGCGAGCCGGTTTCTGAGCCAGACTGCTGAGCGGGCCGGAAGCGAGGCGTTCAGTCAAATCGACAGTACCTTGCCAGGCATTCGCGAGCTGGATACGGATGACGGTCGGCTTGTGGAGAGCAAAAGACAGGTTGCTGCGAAAGCAGGGCAAAGCCTAGTGCCGAGGGGAGAAACGGGATGTCTGACACCGAGTTGGATTTCAGTGGACTGCCGGTTTTGCAGGTGGCGATCGAATGCCTGCGGCGCGGCTTCGCGCTGCGCTTGGACGGTTGTAGCGACGAGAGCGTCGAAGTGCTTTCCGAGGTAGTGGGCGAGTTGCCGCCGATTCTGGTGCACCGAGGGTCGAAGAGGGTGATCGACGGGATGCACCGGCTGCTCGCGGCGCGTCGGCGCGGTCTCGCGACGATCGCGGTGCGCTATTTCGAAGGCACGCTTGCCGACGCTTTCGTGCTCGCGGTGCGCGCGAACGTGGCGCACGGGCTGCCGTTGCCGCTGCGGGATCGGCGTGTCGCGGCCGCGCGAATCCTGAGCAGCCATCCGCACTGGTCGAATCGGCGGGTCGCGACCGCGGCGGGGCTCTCGGACAAGACGGTGGCCGCGATCCGTGCCCGCATCGGTCCCGAGGACGCGACGCTCGGCGGCCGGCGGGTCGGGGCCGATGGCAGGGCCAGGCCTGTCGATGCCCGCGCGCGCAGGATGGAGGTGGAGCGCCTGCTGGGTGAGGACACGTCGGCCTCGTTGCGCCGCATCGCGGTACGTGCGGGCGTCTCACCGGAGACCGTTCGCACGGTGAAGGCTGGCTTGGCTGCGGCGCACCTCGAATCAGTCGCCGTGCGAAAGACGGAGCCCATCAGCCCCAGGCGGCCTCAGCACGATTCGCGGCAAGGATTGCACCGGCTCGCCGGCGACCCGGCCTTGCGATCGACCGACGCGGGTAGGCTGCTGCTGCGGCTGTTGAGCGCGTATCCGGTTCTCGCGAAGGAATCGGACAGGCTCGTCGATTCAGCCCCACAGTACGCGTTGGAGAATCTGCAGCATCTGGCACAGGCGCACGCCGACGCATGGCGTGGTGTAGCCGAGCGGGCCGCCATGCGCAGAAGCCTCAGTGACATGTCGGCAGTTCAGGCCAGATGATTGATTCCAAGGGGTCCTGGGCTGCGCGTTGAGGCGCTGAACAGCAAGAACGCGGCCTCGCGTTGCGGTTGTCGGCAGCTGGGGATGAGCATCAGCGGCGGGCGGTGAACCCCCCGTACTGGCTGGGAACACTGATGCCAGGTCCTGGGCAAGCTCGGGCTGCGGGATCGGACGCGGGCGGTGATCTATGCGTATGAGAGTGGGCTCGTCAGACCTGGGGCGATGAGGCTCGTTCGGGCGTCCGGTGTCGAGGTAGAGGTGACGGCCCGGAGTCAGTACACGTCGACCGAGCTCGTACCGTCTCGGCGTGGTTGAACGCATACACGGCCAAACTCGAGTATTGCGAATCCATTCCCGCGCGAGCCGTCGGGCAACGCTGTGCCGGTGACGATGGGGGCGAGCGCTTCCGAGGCGCCGGAGCTCTCGGCTGCGACGATGCCGCACACCGCGTCGCTGCGGCCCGGGCTCGGCTGACGCAGTCGAAGTGCCGGTGTCCAGGCGCGGACTCTCCGCGTCTGGACACCGGTTGGGCCTGATCCGATCCCCGGTCGGACTCGAGCCGTCACCGGGTGGCGAAGTCGCCGGGTGGTGACGTCACTGGGTGGTGAAGTACCCGAATTCGTCGACCAGCAGCTGAGTGCTGCCGCTGGTGGCGTCGTTGAAGAAGCTGGTACCGGTGCTGCCGGCGGTGGCTTGGACGAATTTGGCGATGGTCTCGCCGTTTCCGTAGTTGATATTGGATGCGGCGACGTCGAGGGGGTTGATGCTGCCGGTCGGGAACACGCAGAGGTTGCCGTTGGCGGTGGGCTGGGTGATCGTGGCGTTGAGGACGTACGCGGTGACCCCGTCGGCGGTGGTCAGGCCGGTGAGGTTGCGGTAGTCGCCGGCGATGACGGCTCCGCCCGCCGCGGAGCGGGTGTCGAGGATCCGGGTGATGGCCGCGGCGGGCACGTACACCGCACCACCGGCGCCGGTGGTGTAGTAGCCCTCGATGTCAGCGAACACGTCGGTGGTGCTGGCCTCGGTGCCGATGCTGGAGATGTCGATCTTGCCGTCGGCTCCGACCGGGACGACGGCGGGGTTGGAGTCGGTGTTCGCGCTGAAATAGTTGAGCACGTTGCCGGTGGGGGAGCCCGAGCCGTCTGGGAAGGCGGTCAGGACGCCGTTGCCGCTGGTGTCGGTGGTCGAGATGTTCAGTGCCACGGCAGTGATCGCGCTGGTCGGGAGAGTTTCGGTGGTGGTGGCTGTGCTCGAGGTGCTGGTGGTCGCGGTGGCCCCGGCGACGGTGAGCGTCAGGCTGTGGCCGTTGGCCAGCTTCGTCTTGGCCGTGTTGAGGCCGGTGCGTGTGTCGAGGATGCGTCCGGGCTGGATCGCGACGTAGCTGGAGCTTGAGCCGCTCGAGTAGTAGCCCTCGAGGTCGCCGATCAGGTCGGCGCTCGACCCGCTGTCGCCGCTCAGGGCGCAGTCGATCGCGCCGTCCGCGGGCACGGGGACGGTGATGAGGTTGTCGATGGTCTGATTGCCGCCGAAGTTGAGGTTGGAGACGCCGGGCTCGGTGGTGGCGTCGGGATAGCAGGTGACGGCGCCGTTCTCGACGGTGTCGACCGCGATCAGGCTGAGCACCACGCCGGTGGCGTCGGCGGGGATGCCGTCGACGCCCGTGATCGGGATGTGGACGGACGTGGTGGTGGTCAGTTTCGCCTTCGCGGCTCCGAGGCCGGAGCGGGTGTCGAGGATGCGCGTCGGCGCGACCGGCGTGAAGTCGCTGCCCGCGATCTCGATCGTGCTGTCCACAGTGGCGCTGTGGCCGGTCGAGTCGGTCACCGTGACGGCCACGGTGTACGTGCCGGGGCGCGCGTAACGATGCGCGGCCCGGCTGGAGTCGCCGGTCGCGGTTCGGCCGTCGCCGAAGGAGAAGCGGTAGCCGGTGACGTGCGCGCCGGGTACGGCGGTGCGTGAGGTCGAGGCGTCGAGGTCGATGCTCAGCCCCGAGCCTCGCGGGCTGACGGGGGTGAGCGCCGCGGTCAGGCCGTGCGAGCGCGCCGTGACGGTGGCGTGGGTGACCTGGGTGGACAGGGACGGCCTGCTGGCGACGTTCTCGTTCCCCGGATGCGACAGCGGCCGGGCGGCGGCTTGCGCGGCGCCGGGCGTGAGCAGGGCGGCGGCGAGCACGGAGGCGGTGAGGGCGGCTGCCCTCCGGGCGCGGACAGACACGGGTGCGGCTCCTGGTGTGTACGGATGTGGATGATGGTGGCCCTCGGCGGCGCCGAGGACGGTCTGGGCCCGTGAGCGGCTCAGGGCGAGGCCGTGCCCGCGCTGCGGCCGGCCGCGAGCACCAGCGCCTGCACGCGGCTCTGGGCGTCGGCGGCCGCCGTCAGGACGGTGACGTTCCCCGGAGCCCGGGTCGGCGGGTGCGGGGTGATGGCGAGCATGGGCAGACGTGGCCACGTGCGCGCGGCGGCCAAGACGCCGCTGGACGGAGTCTGGCCGGCCGCGATGATCATCGCGCAGCCGCGCAGGGCCAGAGTATCGACGTAGGTCTGCGCGTTCCCCGCCGTTTCCGGGCCCTGCATCGACAGGTAGCTGACCTGCGCGTGGGTCGCCGCCGCGGCGCGCTGCATGCCAGTCCAGGCTGCCGCGGCGCTACCTTCGAGCCCGCCGCGGTCGGTGAGCAGGCAGGCGTCGAACGCGGTGAACGTACGGGCGCGTGCGACGGGCGTGATCTCTCCCGGCCGGCCCGCCCCGCCAGGCCAGGCGAGGAGCGCGAGGGCGACGCCGAGCGCCGTGAGCACGCCGGCCGCGGCGAACAGCCCGTTGCGGGCGCGCCGGGAGATCGGCGCGCGTGCCGGGGTGGGCGGCGTTGTGCGCGCCCGGTTGCGGGGCGAGGTGGCCATGACGCGGATCCCCCAAATCAGTGCACCGCGATGCCGTGCATCAGGGCCAGGTTAAGGATCCGCGTCCGCGCACGTCCAGGCTGTCCTGGACAGCGGACTGGACGCTGGTCCGCTGATCTGAGTGCGTGTTAGACAGATGCGCCGCCCGCGTGCGCCGCGGGCTCCGAAACCCTGGGGGTGTATGCGCATGCTGTCGAAGTCTCGTGAGCGCCGGATCTGGAGTCGTCAGGCCCGCCGGATCGTGGCGAGCCTGACTTTCGCGCTGATGGTCGTCGCGATCGGCACCCAGTCGGCGACGGCCGCGCAGCTCACCCCGGGGCGGCTGCCCCTCGGCGGGGTGGAGCGGCTGGTCAAGGACCTGTTCGCGCCCGCGCCGGCGCCGGCGCCGAGACAGGAATACGGGCACGGGGTGGCGCCGGGCGGTACGAAGGCGCACGCAGGATCCGGCCGCGCGCCGGGAGTGGGCATCGGCCAGCAGCCCGCGGAGGCCGCAGAGACTCAGCGGGTCCATCCAGCGCGTTCCGGCTCGATCCGCCGCGGATTCGATCCGGCCACGAGCACGTTCCTGGCGGCGAAGTCGAGCGCGAAGACCTCCTGGTGGCGCAACGCGGACGGCACCGAGACGGAGAAGCTCTCGGCGGCGGCGGTGAACTACCGCACCGCCGCCGGAACCTGGGCACCGATCGACACCAGCCTGCTGGAGAATGGCGCGGCCGGGTGGCAGCAGAAGGCGAACAGCTTCGGGTTGATGCTGGCCGCGGACTCCGGCCAGGCGGCGAACGCGCCTCGTTACACGCCGGGAGCGCGGGCTTCGACCGGCTCGGCGACGAATTCGCCCGCCGAGCTCGTCGCGCTCAGCTTCGGCGCGGGCGAGGCATTCGGATGGAATCTGTCCGGGGCAGCGGACGTGACCGGCTCGGTCACGGGCTCGGTCGCGACCTACCGCGCGATCCTGCCGGAGACCGACCTCACCCTCATCAGCGAGAACTGGGGTGTGAAGGAGGAGCTCACCCTCGCCTCGGCGGCCGCCGCACACACCTGGACGTTCCCGCTCGCCGTCACCGGCCTGAGGCTGGGCCGCACGCAGGCCGGCCGGTGGCAGCTCACGAATACGTCGGGCGCCGTCGTCGCCGTCCTGCCCGCGCCCTTCGCCAACGACGCCGCCGGCGCCCGGACGCAGGCCGTGACGTACACGCTGAGCACGGTCGCGGGTGTCCAGCGGCTCACGATGACGCTGGATGCGGCATGGCTCGCGAGCTCCGCGCGGAAGTTCCCCGTCACCGTCGACCCGACGCTCTCGAATCCGGGAACCGAGACGTCGGCCTACATATCGGCGGCGAACCCGAGCTGGAACTCGAACACGGGCACGAGCACCGTGGCCGCGGACCCGGGCCACCTGGGTGTCGGGTACACCACCAGCCCCAGCCAGGACATTCAGCGCGCCTACATCAACTACCCGAGCGGCCTGGAGCAGACCGGGTATCACATCACCGCGGCGAGCCTGACGATGTTCATGACCTCAGGCTCCACGGCCGGCACCGACCCGTTCTCCGTCTACTCCTCGGCCTACCCGTGGTCGCCGACGACGCTCGACGCGGGCAACGCCCCCGGCAGCTATATCAGTGAGCTGGGTACCTACGGCGGCGGCGTGGTCAACACCGGGCCCTGCAACGGGGCCGGCGGGAACTGGATCGGTACGACGCTCAACGCCGCGGCGCTCTCCCAGTTCGCGGTGGGCACCTACAAATGGAACGGCGTGTTCCTGATCGCCGGCAGCGAGTCGAACACCGCCTACTACCGGATGTTCGATTCCGCGGACGTCGCCGCGTGCAGCCCGTACCTGTCACTCACCTACACGCCTGACGTGGCACCGACGCTCTCGACGATGTCGCCTGCCTCGGCCACGGCGGTCTCCACGCTGACGCCCGAGTTCACCGCGTCGGGCACGGACGCGGACGCGTGGCCGGACGCGTCGGTGCAGTACGAGTTCTACGTTTACTCGGCGAACGGCACGCCGCTGGCGCACTCGCAACTGCAGTCCTCGGGGGCCTGGTCGGTGCCGGCGCACACGCTGCGCTGGAGCAATACCTACCAGTGGGGAGTCTGCGTGTGGGACGGGTACGAGTGCGAAGACCCGGGCTCGCAGATACCGACGAACTGGTTCGCGACGACGGCGCCGGGTCCGATGCTCGGTCAGGCGATGTCGCAGTCCACCGACGGGCACGGCTTCGACGCCGAGTCGGGCGACTACACCGCGAGCGCCACGGACGCGGACGTGGCCGGTGTCGGGCCGTCGCTCGCGGTGGTGCGGGACTACAACTCGCTCAACGATTCGCACACGGGCGCGTTCGGCGCGGGCTGGTCCTCGCTGCTCGACGCGCAGGTGACCGAGGGGCTCAGTCCCTCCGGCGCACTCGGCACGGCCGAGGTGACCTACCCGGACGGGTCGCTGGTGGTGTTCGGGCTGAATGCGGACGGGTCCTACTCGCCGCCCCAGGGCCGCTACGCGACGCTCACGCCGATCACCTCGAGCGGCACCGTGGTGGGTTACACGCTCAGCGACAAAGACGGCACGAGCTACACGTTCGGGCACGTCATCACGGCCGGCACGCTGAATCAGGGGTCGAAGAGCGTGCCCGGCCGGTTCGGACTGACCGCGGTCACCGATCACGAGGGCGTGGCGCTGCAGGTGACCTGGCAACAGGTGAGCCTGAGCCGCCAGATCGAGGACTCCGGCGCGACAATCACGGTGACAGGCACCTTCACCGAGGTCGGGACGATCGCGAACGCGGTCACCGGGCGGTTGCTGTCCTTCAACTGGGTGTGGCCGAACATCAAGTCGGGTGAGGGCATCCCGGCCGACGAAGGCAGTTCGCAGCCGCACGTGGCCTCCGTCCTGACGAACGACGCCACCGCCAACACCCCCTCGACCGCGCAGCTGTGGACCTACGGCTACAGCGCGGACCGGCTGGCCACCGTCTGCGCACCGAGCGCGACCGCGTCCGCGCAGGCCTCGAGCACGTGTGCGACGTACACGTACCAGGACGGGTCGGTCTACCGGCAGGCAGTGCTCGACTCCGGCGCCTATCAGTTCTGGCCGATGTCGGACACCGCGGGCGGGAACACGGTGGGCACCTCGCTCGTGGCGGCGAACATCGGTGCCGGCGTCGCCGCTTATCAGAGCTTGAGCCCGGACTCCTCCACCACCAGCCCCGTCGGCCCGATGACCGCGATTGGCTCGGGCGAGACGGGCGCGGCGTTCAACGGCACCGACTCCTATATGACCCTGCCGTCGGGGATGGTGCTCAACTCCACGTACATCTCGGCCGGGTTGTGGTTCAAGACCACCAAGTCCGGGCCTCTGCTGTGCGAGCAGAACATCGCCATCACGGGGACCTCCACACAACAGGCCTGCCCGCTCTACATCGGCACGGACGGCAAGTTGCGGGCGGAGTGGTACATCGGTTCGACCAACCCGATCACGACGAGTTCCGCGGTCAACGACGGAACCTGGCACTTCGCGCTGCTCTCCGGCGAGGGCACGAGCCAGACGCTCTACCTGGACGGCGCGCCCGTGGGCACACTTTCCGGGACCATCAACAACCTTGCGATGCAGTACGAGTACGTCGGCGCGGGCTACAACGGCGCCAACTGGCCGGCCACGCCGAGCGCGCAGGGCAACTGGTTCTTCACCGGTTCGATCGCGGACCTCGCCGTGTACCGGGACGGCGTGCCCGCGACCGAGGTCGCCTCGCTGTACTCGGCCGCCACGACCCCGGCGCAGGAGCTGACTCAGGTCAACCGGCCCGACGCGCAGGCGGCGGGCACGCAGACGACCGAGCAGCCGGCGGCGGTGATCAAGTACGACACGGTCACCGGCCGGGTCAAGCAGGTCACCGATGCGAACGGCGGCACCTATCTGGTCTCGGCACCGGCCGTCACCGGCTCCGGGCAGGTCTTCCGGGAAGCCGTGCTGGCCGACGCGCCCTCGTCCTACTACCGGCTCGAGGACACGAGCGGAAGCTATCCGGCGGACGAGGTGAACGCGGACGCCTGGACGAACCCGCCCATCGCCGCCGCCTACAACAACGTCGGCCTCGGCGCCGATCCCAGCCCGTTCAACCTCCAACCGGACGCAGACGGCACCACCGCGGCCAAATTCACCGCGTCACAGGGCTCCTACATACAGCTGCCCCAGAACGCCGGCACCACGGTGCCGCAGAGCATCGGCATGTGGTTCCTCACCAGTACCGCCGGGCCGTTGTACTGCATGCAGAACACCGGAGCCGGCACGACCCCGGGCTTCGCCGACTGCCCGCTGTACGTCGGTGCGAACGGGCGCCTGTACGGCGGCTGGTACATGGGCTCGACCGGGTACGTCGAATCCGCCCAACCGGTCGACGACGGCAAGTGGCACTACGTCGTGCTCTCGGCGGCCGCCACGAGCCAGTCGATGTACCTCGACGGCTCGCTCGTCGGCAGCGAGACGGGCACCTTCAACAACGAGGGCCAGGCGAACTCGTTCATCGGCTATGGATACGCCTCGGGCGCCTGGCCCGAGACGACGGTGCGCGGCGGCTACTGGAACTTCACCGGCGACGTCTCCGACGTCGCGCTCTTCCCCAGCGCGCTGAGCCAGGACCAGGTCTCCACGCTCTGGCAGGCCTACCACAACGCGGTCGGCTCGATCTCCCCGCTCGAGACCGTGACCGTCACCGACCCCGCCAACACCCTGACCGGCAGCTCCGGCACGGAGACCTACGCCTTCGACCCGCTGCACGACGGGCGCCAGGTGAGCTACACCGACCCGGAAGGCGACCGCACCACCTACGGCTACGACATCAACGGCTTTGCCTCCACCACGGTCGACGCGAACGGCGATGAGACGATCACCGGCCGCGATGCACGCGGGAACGCGGTGTCCACCACGACCTGCCAGAACCAGGCCGCGAACGCGTGCCAGACCTCGTACGCCGCGTTCTACTGGAGCGCGCACAGTGAGCCCGCGAACACCGCGGACGTGGACGCGGACCTGGTGGTGACCTCGAGCGACGCACGCTCGTCCTCCCCGAGCGACACCACGTACCGGACTACCTACGGCTACGACGCCAGCGGCAACGCCACCACCGTGACGCCGCCGGCCAGCCCCTCGACGACCAGCGTCTACACCAACGCGACCATGACTTTCCCGGCCTGCGTGCCCGGAAGTCCGGGCACGCTCTCGACCACACAGCACGCACCGGCCGGCCTTTTGGCGAGCACGACGAAGAACACCGGCGCCGCGCCGCTGCCGGTCACCTCGTACTTCTACTACCCGAACGGTGACAGTTGCGAGACCGTCAACGCCGACGGGCTCGAGACCCTCTACAGCTACGACGGCCTCGGACGGGTCCTGGCCAAGACCGTCACCGGTTCGGCGAACGTGCCCGCGCCGCTGGTGCAGTACGGCGCATCGCTCACCACCGACTATGCCTACGACGGCGATGGCCGGGTGGTCCAGTCCGTCGCGCCCGCCACCACCGACCGCGTCACCGGCGTCACCCACACCGCCGTCACCACGGATGCCTACGACGCCGACGGCAACCTGCTCTCGAGCACCGTCGCGGACTCCACCGGCGGGGACTACTCGCGCACCACCACCTACACCTACAACGGTGACGACCAGAAGGTCGGCGAGACCTCGCCGGACGGAAACCCGTCGAGCAGCACCACGGCTGGGGTGACCACGACCATCCCCGCGGACACCACGCAGAACCACACCACGACGTACACCTACGACGCGTTCGGCAACGTCGAGACGCAGACGGATCCGCAGGGCCGGGCAACGAGGTACCTCTACGACGCGAACGACCGGGCCGCCGTCACCGAGGAACTGAACACCAACCCGGACGGGACCGTCAGCACCACCGGAGCCTGGCTGACCCTGGACCGGCGCTGGTACGACCCGGCCGGCCGGCTCGCGGAGGAGTCCGACGGCGACTACAACGCCGCGAGCCCGGCGGCGGACGCGAACGCGAGCTATGCCACCTGTTACCTCTATTACGACGACGACGAGACCTACGCCGTCATCCGCATCGCCACGGACCAGAGCACCATCTGCCCGGGGACGGCCAGCGCCGCCGCCGCGGACCAAGCCGCCGGCAAGGCGATGATCACGACTCTGAACTGGTACGACAATGCCGGCGACCTGACCCAGACGGTGTCCGATGACGAAACCGTCACGGACTTCACCTACGACGCCGCCGGACGTCAGATCACCACGACCCTCGACCCGGCCACGCCCAGCTCGCCGACCGCGGTGGTCACGACGGGCCTTGACAGAATCAATACCCTGGCTTACGGTGCCGACGGATACGTCAGCGAGTCCAAGACCGCTGGCCCCGGCGCCTCGGGCACCGTGGTCGAGGACGAGACCTACACCTACAGCCCGATGGGGGAGCAGCTGACCCAGAGCGTGGCCGACGGATCGAGCACGCTCACCACTACCACGACACGCGACGAGCGGGGGCTGCCGACATCGCAGACCTCGCCGAACGGCGCCTCCGGAGACGCGGCCGCCTCCACCACCTACTTCATCTACGACGAGGCCGGCCGCCTGGTCGCGACGCAGTCCCCGAAGATCACCTCGACGACCTTCGACGTCGCCACGATGTCGCCCACCGAAGTGAGTGCGTACGCGATCACCACGACGGGCTACGACACCTTCGGCGACGAAGTCGAGTACGAAGGCGCCGACTCGCCGAACGCGGGCCTGGCCGGGACCAAGAACGCGACCGCGGACTCGACCGTGTCGAGCTACGACGCGGACGGGAACCGGACCTCTGCCACCGAACCCGAGTACACCGCCCCCGGGGCGACGAGCGCGACGCTCGCGGAATCGGTGACGAAGTACGACGGGGCGGACGAGCCGATCGAGACCGTCGATCCGGTCGCGTACGACTCCTACCTCGCCTCCGGCTCCACCGCCTTCACGGCGGGACTCGTCAGCCAGGTCGCCTACGATCAGTTCGGCAAGGCCTCGAGCAGCACGTCGACGGACTACACCGCAGGGACCACCGCTTCGGCCTCGTACACGTACGACCGGGCTGGGCGCGAGCTCGCCGTCACCGATCCGCTCGGCGTCCAGGCGCAACAGACCTACGACTTCCTCGGCCGGGTGGCGACCAGCACCCGCATCGAACGCGATCCGACCGACGGACAGAGCGTGGGCGTCGCCTACACCACGGACTACACCTACGGCGCGGGCGGCTGGCTCAGCGAGGTGCAGAGCCCTGACGCCGTGCTCGGCGCCCACGCGGGCGCCACCGCGGCCGACGGCGGTGGCACCACCGAGACGTACGCCTACGACGTGCTCGGCGAGAAGATCGCGGTCACGGAAGGCACCGGCGCCGCGGCCAGCACGACCGGCTACACCTACGACGCGGCAGGGCGCGTGGTCAAGACGACGAAGCCCGACGGTTCGTACACCACCAGCGCGTATGACGAAGCCGGTCGCCAGATCGGCACGGCCGCCTACGACAAGCTCGGCACCGAGCAGACCTGGACCCAGGACGTCTACGACGACGACGGGAACCTGATCTGCGCGGAGGGCCCGCTACCCGGGACCTCCGTGGCCGCCCTGCCCGGGCCGCCGTCGGCCACCGGCTCCGCAGCGGTGACCCCGGCGAACTACACCAGTACCTGCGTGGCGAACTCCTCCTACGCCTTCACCCAGTACCAGTACGACCCGACCGGCCTGCTCACCGCCGAGATCCAGCCCGTCAACAGCACCCCGGCCGACTCGGTCGGCGACGCCTACGGCTACGACGCCGTCGGGAACGAGACCGCGTTCGCCGACGGCGACAGCGTCGACCCCGGCAACGGCGAGGGCAAGATCGGCGACGTTGGCCACACGGACTACACCACCTACAACGCCTGGCAGCTGCCCGAGACCGCCGTCGAGCCCGCGGCGTCATCGAACACGTACACCTCGGCGGCGGACCGCGAGACCACCAAGGCCTACACCGCGGACGGCCAGATCGCGACCGTGACCGAGCCGGGCGGCGTCACGCAGACCGACGGCTACGACGGCTACGGCGACCTGACCACCGAGAGCGGCACAGGCGCCGGCGCACCCACGGCGACCCGGTCGTTCAGCTACGACCTCGACGGACGGGTGACCTCCGCCGCGACCTCCAACACACTCACCGCGAGCAGCAGCCCGAGCGCCAGCTCCACCGCCACCACCGGAACCGCCGGGCCGGGGACCAACGCCACCGCCGAGACCTTCGGCTACGACGACCGGGGCGACCTGACGTCCGTCACCGGGAGCGCCGGCACCAGCGACCTCGCCTACAACGGCGACAGCCTCGAGGTCTCCGCGAGCAACGGGACCGGCGCCACGACGCAGACCACCGGTTACACCTACGACACCGCGGACCGGCTCTCCACCCTCGCCGACCCGACGACCGGAACCACGCTCACCTACGGGTACAACCCCGCCTCCGACACGGGCACCATCACCTACGGAACCGGCGGCGACGTGCGCACACTGCACTACAACGCAGTCGGCGAACCGACCTCCGACACCCTCGCCACCTCGTCTGGCACCACAGTCGCGGCCCTGACATACGGATGGGACGCCACCGGAGACCTCACCGGCAAGACGGACTCCTCGGGAACCGCCAACACCTACACCTACGACCAAGCCGCTCGGCTGACGAGTTGGTCCACCCCGACCACGTCCACGGCGTACTCCTACGACGCGGACTCGAACCGAACCTGCATCACCACGACGTCCGTGGCGACCGGCAAGGCCACGAGCGCTGAAACACTCACGTATGACGCGCGCGACGAAGTAACCGGTGTCACCGACTCGGTCAACACCTCCTCAAGCGCGTACACATACACGGCGCAGGGCACTGTGTCGCAGATCGCCACGGTCAGCTCGACCGGAGCGACCTCCACCAGTTCGCTCGCCTCGGACGCGTACGGCCAGCAGGTCAGCGCCGGAACGGCTGGATACACGTACGACGCGTTGGGACGTCTGCTCGGCGAGACCGCTGGCACGACAGGGTCGACCACTCTGCAATACAGCGGCACGGGCAACGACGTGTCCTACGACGGGGCGAACTCCTACAGCCGCGACCCTAACGGCGACCTGATCGGCACCGCGGACGCCGCCACCGGCACGAGCGCGCTGCTGTGGACCGACGCGCACACCGACGTGGTCGGCGCGTTCACCGCGAGCGGTGGCAGCCTGGCCGGAACCGAGACCTACAACCCCCTCGGCGAGGTGCTGACCGATACCGGCGCCACCACCGGGGTGACCCTCGGCTACCAGTCGGAGTACACCGACAGCGCGACCGGCCACGTGAACATGGCAGCACGCTGGTACAACCCGTCCACCGGCCAGTTCCTCGCTGCCGATACGGCCGCGAACTCGGCCGCCCCGGACACCGCCAACGCCAACCCCTTCGCCTACGGCGACGACAACCCCTTGGTGAACACCGACCCCACCGGCCACTGGTCTCTCGGCGGGTTCATCAGCGACCTGTTCAACTTCAACGTCGCCAAGGTCGAGGCCGGCGTCACGTTGCACGGGCTGAAGGAATTCGGAATCGGCGTCGGCGACGGACTGCAGAGCTGGTTCGAGGCCACCGAACATCCGACTCCTGAGACGCACAAGAACCTGATCTCGGGGATCAAGCACGATCTGAAGGCCGCCGGCAACAGCCTGATGAACTTCTCCCAGTCGAAGAACCCGATCGATCTAGGTAAGGGCGTCATCGACCTGATCGACATCGTCGTCCCCGTCAAACAGACCTACAAGGCGCTCAAAGCCACCTACCAGGACCTTAAGAGCGGCAACTTGACCAAGGCCGGCTCGGACTTCTTCAACCTCGCCCTCGGCACGGCCGCCGTCGCCACAGCGGCCTTGCCCATCGTGAAGATCGTCCTGCCGCCGGACATGCTCGCCACCAGCGCTCTCGACACCGTCGACTCCAGCGCGGTGGTAGACGGACCGGCGCCGGCAGCCGACACCGTGCCGGTCGACGACGCGGACCCGGTCGCGGCGAGCGCCCTGGCCGACACGGCCCTGGAGAACGCCGCGCAGTCGGCGGGCGCGGGCGTGGGCGAAGGTGCCGACGCCGGGAGCAGCGCGGGCGCCACCGACGCGAACGGAGACCTCCCGGCGCCGAAGGACGACGGCGATCCGGCCGACCCGGCACCGTCGAGCAGCCTCAAGAACAAGTTCGTCAACGCGGTGAAGAACGCGGTGCAGTGCGTCACGCACAGCTTCACCGGCGAAACCGGCGTGCTCATGGCCGACGGCACCAGCAAGCCGATCGACCAGCTCCACGTCGGCGACCTCGTCGCCAACTCCGCCGCAGGCAAGCCAGGCCTGCAGACCCACAAGGTCGACGCCGTCATCGTCACCCACACCGACCACGACTACGTCGCCGTAACCGTCAAGCCCGTCACCAAGCCCGGTTCCGTTCGGGCCGCCTCCAAGCTCACCAAGACCCTCGCCGCAACGGCCATGGCCGCCACCGCGGCCATGGCGCCCGCAACGGCGCCGCCCCCCGCACCCCGAACCCGCGTCCGCAGTCACGTCCGCAGCCGCGCCCGCAATCATCACCACCACATTCACCCACCCCTTCTACGACGAGTCCCAAGGCGCCTTCATCCAGGCGCAGAACCTCAAGCCCGGCGACCTCCTGCAAAGCCCCGCCGGCCCCGCCCAGATCACCGGCATCCGGCTCTTTCACGCGGACGGCACCACCTACGACCTGACCATCGGTGCCCTGCACACGTTCTACGTCGTAGCCGGGTCCACACCGGTTCTCGTCCATAACTGCGATCTCGCATTAGGATGGCGCACCAAGGGCACCAGCAAGTGGGCGAGTGATAATGGGTTCAAAGATTACATCAATGCGCCAAACGATGGATGGCGAACTCCCGTCGAGCGTCAGATCGGCGACCCTAACGTCAAGCTCCATGTCAACATGACTGGCTGGACAACGGACTTCGAAGGCGCGGTGAGAAATGGACTAACTGAAGCAGGAGGTTTGGCTACGGAGACTGAAATGGGCTGGATCGCGAGGGCGGTGTCCAAGGGACAGCGCACTTGGGACTCTGTAAACTTCTATAGAGCCGATGCGAATGGCGATATTGTGCCAATTGTCAGACCGACTGAGCCAGTTTGGTCAGATTTTGGCAAGCTTGCCCCTGTGGATAGTAAGTTCACGATGTGTATGTGTGATGGCGCAGTTGATTGGGGTGAGTAGGGTATGTCTTCCGGGGAAATGGGTAGTTTGCAGCGTCTTTACCCTGAGGTTGATTTCGCGGGCGGCCCAGCTGCTTCGGTCGAGCGCCTTGCGCGTAACCAAGGCTTGGCGTTCGACGGGCTTGCCAACTGCGTTGGAGGAGTGAAGCTAACGACAGCCCGCGGGTTCGCCACAATTCTTCTGGGAGCGGAGCGAAGGATCTTCCTTGTCGGGATCTATGAGTCTGGGATCGAGTGGGCTACGGGCTCGACGACCAATCTAGACGGTGCCCTCGCGGCTGTCGCAGCGTGGCGAGAAGGTGCAAATATTGGGCGCTTTACATCCGATCACCCGTTCATGATTCCCGGTGAATTGGCCAATGCGCATGAACGGGGCAACGTGGCGGAAGCTCAGTGGGAGAATTTGCTGGGCTCTGGATACCCATCTAGCTGCCTGCCTCTGCTTGCTAAGTTGCATAATTACGAGGCGCTACGAGGGCTGTTTCCCGAGATTAGTTACGGGGAGATTCGCTTCAAGGTTCACCCGGCACAGCATGGGCGTGGAGTTATTTTCGTTCAGGAAAAAGGTGCGGAGTATCGCTTGCGAGAAGTTGGTGCGGAGTCGAAGGAGTATCGTGTGGGCAGCCTCGGCGAGGTTGTCAATCGAATTAGGCTGTATATGGGTCTTGGCTGACTGACCTTGGCGTTAGCCCCAATCCTTTGCGATGGTATTAATCGTGTAAATCGGGCAAGGGGCCAATGGTGTGCGCTCCTGTCGCCGTCAGCGCAGCCGTCAGAGGGTTCTGATTTTCTACACGGGTCGCGAGCCACGGGGTGCGATACTAGCTGGTCAGCGGCCTGCGTCTGCCGCGGCGCGGCCGTCAATTGGTTGACGTTGTGTCAGCTCGGCCCGGTGGCGTCATCTGGTTTAGGGCGCGGCTTCCGCTGCCACGGTTCGGGCGTGCCGGTTGCTCATCTGGGAGGTAGTTGCGGCCGGGGGCTGGGGCCGGTCGCGCGGTGGCGGAGACAAGGAGCGAAGACCGGCCCGTGCACGCGGTCGCCACAGCCGGCCTACGGAGCGGGCTGGCTGTGCTTGATTCTTGTGGGGGAATTTTCGACCAGGGGTTGATGATGCTCTGCAGGTCGGCGGTGTGCCGGTCAGTTCTCGCCGGTGTCGGGTTCGTCGGCCTGTCGGTCGGTGGATTCGGCCTGCTCGCCTTGGCGGGCTTCGCGCCTGCGGGCCTGTTCCTCACGCTTGCGGTAGATCTCGTCGATCTCCTCGTCGGTGAGATCGGGGTCGCCGAAGACGGTCCACTTGTAGGCGGAGGTGCCGGGGGATCTTGAGGGATTTGGGCGGGACCCCAGACCGTGGCCGGCGAACTGTCGCATGACGTAGAGGTGGGTGACGGCCATGGCGGGGCTGAGCTCGATGTAGACCTTCTCCAGGTCGGCGTCGATGCGGGCGAGGACGGCTTCGACCTCGTTTAGGGCGGCATCGAGCTTGGCCTGGTACCCCGCGTAGATCGCTTGGTACTGCTCCTCGTTGGTGATCTCGACGGGGCCGGTCGTCATCCGTTCCCGGGCCTGTTGCTGCATGCGTTCTTTGGCTTTGGGGTGGATAAAGGTGTCCTTGCCCTTGACGCTGTAGAGGATGCCGTCGCGCACGCGCGGAACAATGCAGGCTCCTGAGCATTGATGCACAATCAGTACCATGCGTTGCTGCGATAGTGGCAACGCAAGGCAGATAAATGACCCGCTGAGCAATAGGCTGGGGAGATCGTATGGAGTTCGAGGTTCTCCTGCGTCGGCTGACGGATCGGCGTGGCTGGAACGCCGTGGCGGTAGCGAGAGAGACGGGCGGCGACGTTGCAGCACCGGAGTCGTTGCGGCACCTTGCTCCAGTGCTGGGCTGGCACGCAGCCGACTTGTTCGTGCTGGCCGGACAGGACCTGCCCGCCGATCTCGCCCCAACGGATCCCAAAGCCGATCCGGGCCTGATCGCCTGGGATTATGTCGCCATGCCGCTGGCCCGGCCGACCCTTCTCGCTGCAGCCCGAGCCATGCCTCAACTGCCACTCGTAGGGCTGCTGCCCCCGCCGCTTCGTCCCTTCCCTGAAGACAAGACAAGTGCGATCATTGGTCGCTTGTTGCATTACCGAAATTTCAAGGGCACGTCGCCCGCTCAGTTGCTGCTCTACTCGGGGGGCCCATACCTGTCGAGGCCCACGGTTAACCAGATCGCCCTCGGAGGCAAGGCGCTCGACCCGCAACTCGTCAGCGGGTTCGCGTACTTTCTTGGCATACCCGTCGGTGATCTTGCCGTGCTGTGTGACGTCGCCGTGACCGAGAACATCTCTGCACCCGCGTACGCTGATGGCCTCGCCGAACTGATGTGGGAAGGTCGGCGGTTGACCTTCCAGCAGATTCGAGAACTGGTTGAGCTAGGCCACGATCTACGTCATCGCTTCGACGTCGAACTTGACGAGAGCGTCCGCTGCCATTGCGGCCGCGGCCGATAACGGTTGCTACGAGCTCCCCACAAGTCTTTGATCATGGTCGGGCGTCAGAGCGCGCGGGTCGAACGGCTCGTCCGTCAGGCAGTCAGGGCCCGTCGACCAGCCATGAGGTTCAGGCGGTGGCGACGAAGCGGGCAAGCACGTCCTTGTGGGTGTCGAGCCGAAGGGTTTTGGCGAGGCGTTCCTCATAGTAGGGCTCCGTCGGCGTTTCTCGGTGTCGCCCAGCGGATTTTCCGCTGTTTCATCGGCTGCTTTGACGGCAGTGGATTCCCTGTGACTCGTACTGATTTGCCGGTCTCATCCGTTTGACCGACGCATGGTCATCAGTGTGTTTCCGTCAGGTTCACCTTCACAGGGCATTGATGATTTGAGTGCGTTGCCATCAGAGCGCAGACCGGTGAAGTCCGCGGTGCGTGGCCTGATCACGTCTGTAGGCACGCGAAAGCCCCGGCCTGATTTGCACAGCATCAAGCCGGGGCGTGGAGGGGCGTTGCCGTCAGTGCAGCTATGGTTCTCTGCGGAGTGCGTGGTCGGGTGCGGTGAGGGCGGTGCGTTGGGTGGCGGGGCGGATTTCGCTGTAGATGTCTGCGGTGGTGCCCAGGTGGGCGTGGCCAAGCACGCCGGAGATGACGTGGAGTTCGGTGCCTTCCTCGCGGAGGAGGGTGGCGGTGGTGTGTTTGAGGTGGTGGATGTGGAAGTGGGGGAGTCCAGCAACGGTGCGGAAGCGGTCGAAGATGGAGGGCAGCCTGTGGGACCGAGGGGTTTACCGTTGTGGCGGTGGCGGTGGCG
>NZ_JAGSOG010000143.1 GCF_018139695.1 Actinospica durhamensis
AGAGACAGAGCACACGACGCCGGCGCGTCCGGGGGTGGGGACGCGCCGGCGTCGTGTGCTCGCGGGAGCCTATGCGCCGGCCAGGTGGTCGAGGGCGAGGCGGGCGAGGAGGGTGGAGCCGTCGGGCAGGACGCGGTCGTCGAAGGCGGCTTCGGGCGAGTGGTTCCAGGGCGAGTTCTGGTGGTCGCGGCCTTCGATGGTGGCGCCGAGGAAGACCATGGCGCCGGGGACCTGCTGGAGCACGCGGGAGAAGTCCTCGGCGCCGGCCAGCGGCTGGGGCATGGTCTCGAAGCGGTCCTGGCCGAACAGTTCCCCGACGGTGTCGCGGACGATGTCGATGGCGTGGGCGTCGTTGATCGTGGCGGGGTACAGGCCTTCGAAGCTGACCTCCACCTCAAGGCCGTGGGCCTGGGCGATGCCTTCGATCAGGGGGACGAGCACTTCCCGGGTGCGCTCGGAGGCCGCGGCGGAGAACGTGCGCACGGTGGCGTCGAAGTGTGCGAACTCGGGGATGATGTTCTCCTTCGTGCCGCCGTGGAACGAGCCGACGGTGACCACGACGGGATCGAAGATGTCGAACTTGCGGGTGACCGCGGTCTGGATCGCGGTGACCATCTCGCAGGCGGCGGGGATCGGGTCGTTGGCGCGGAACGGGGCCGAGCCGTGGCCGCCGCGGCCGTGCACGGTCACGCGCAGGTCGGCGCAGGAGGCCATCATCGGCCCCGGGCGCGCGCCGAACACGCCGCGCGGGAGCATGCCGGAGCTCACGTGCAGGGCGTAGGCGGCAGTGGGGTGGGTGCCGGAGGCCGCCAGCACGCCTTCGGCGATCATGTGGCCGGCGCCGTCCTCGCCCTCCTCGCCGGGCTGGAACATGAACACCACGTTCCCGGCGAGCTGCTCGCGCCGGGCGGCGAGCAGCCGTGCCGCGCCGACCAGCATGCTGGTGTGCAGGTCGTGGCCGCAGGCGTGCATGACGCCGTCGAACCGGGAGATCGGCACGTCGCTGACGGAGGTCTCCTGCAGCGGCAGGGCGTCCATGTCGCCGCGCAGCAGCACGGTCGGGCCGGGGCGGGACCCGCGCAGCACGCCAATGACGGAGTTGAGGCCCTTGCCGAGGGTGAGTTCTATACCGCTGCCGTCGAGGGCGCCGAGTACCTTCTCCTGGGTGCGGGGAAGTTCGAGGCCTAGCTCGGGCTCGAGGTGCAGGGCGTGGCGCAGCTCGGCCAGATCGCCGGCGATTTCGCGGGCGTCATTCTTGAGATCTTCGACTAGGTTCGACATGTCCGGAGCATAGCCACGCCGCACCGGTTACGGCCAGGGCGAATGCGGTCGGAGGGGGTAAGGGTACGGGCAAGAATGGGCAAGGGCCGCCCTGCGCTCCGAGACGCAGCGTGCGCGGTGGCTCAGGGCCAGTAGAGCGGGGCGCTGCGGGCGCGCTCGAGGAGTTTGCGGGCGGTCAGGCCGGTGGCGACCGCGCTGACGCCGAAGAAGATGAGCCAGCAGCCCAGGATCCAGGCGAGCACGACCAGGCTGGCGCCGGGGAAGGCCATGATGAGCAGGCCGATGATCATCGCGAACACGCCGCCGGCCAGGCCGGGCGAGCGGCCGGGGGTGCGGCGGCTGCGCTGCCAGGCGCCGAAGACGGTCAGGGCGCCGCTGGCGAGCCAGAACACGCCGATGACGAGCGCGAGGGTGGAGGCGGTGTGGAACGGGCGGGCGACGCAGAGCACGCCGAAGGCCACCGAGAGCACCGCGAGCACGACCGCCACCACCCGGGCCACCGGTTCCACGCCCTTGAGCTGGATCGCGGTGACGAACCGGTAGAGGCCGGTGAGCAGCAGGTAGATGCCGAACAGGAAGGTCAGCGCGGAGACGGTGTGGCCGGGCCAGACCACGACGAGCACGCCGAGGACCACGCCGGCCACGCCGAAGCCCACCGGCAGCAGCCACATCCGCTGGAATCGGGCCGGGTCCAAGCCGCGACGCGGACCGCCGGGGCCGCCCGCACCGCCGCCCGCGCCGGACGTTCCGGTCCCGCCGCCGACGACCTCACCCTCGATCGGCTCGCTCAAGCCCGCCTCGCCTCTTCCTCCGGGCCCGGGCCGCACTCGGTACGGCATGCCGACCCGCCATCTGACGTTTCGTCACACTATGACAGCTCCCGCCCTGTTTACCGCAGGGTGGCTGGCTTTCGGCCTCGGGATTGCTCCGTAAGATGCTCTCATGCCGCGCACCCCGGAACCCAAGGACCCCACGCAGCACGAGGAGCCCGGCGCGGAACCCGGCGCGCGGGCCGAGGAGCCCGCCGAGGCGGTCGAGGCCGCCGAGCACTGGTCGTTCGCGGCGATCAACCAGGCGATCAGCGCGGATTTCCGGCGGGCGATCGGAGCGGGGGTGCTGGCGCTGCTGGGGCTGGCGCTGACCTACGTGTGCGGCGGCGTGCTGGCCAGTGGGACCGCGCCGGTGGCCTACTTCACCGAGCACCGCGGGCTGGCGTCGGTGTGCTCGGTGATCGGCGCGCTGTTCTTCTTCGGTTTCGGTGTGGTCGCGGTGCGCTCGGCCACCAAAGAGGTCCTCAAGACGGTGCCGTCCTCGGTGGGCGACGACCGGAAGGTGGGGCTGCGCTGGATCTGCCTGGTCGCCGGGTACCTGCTGGTGATCTTCGGCACGCTCGGGGCGCTGAACGTGCCGATCGAGCGGCTGGCGGTGGGCGCCGGGATCACGGGTGTGATCCTGGGTATCGCGGCGCAGCAGGCGTTCGGGAACTTCTTCGCCGGACTCGTGCTGCTGATCGTGCGTCCGGTCTCGGTCGGGCAGCGGATCTCGGTGCGTTCGGGGCCGATCGGCGGGCCGTACTCGGGCGAGGTGGTGGACATGACGCTCACGTACGTGCGGCTGGCCACCGACCGCGGGACGCTGCTGCTGCCGAACTCGACCGTGCTCTCCGCGGTGGTCGGGCCGATCGGGGTGTTCGAGGACCCGGACGCCTCGGCCCCGCTGCCGGCCCCGAACGCGCCGCCGACCACGACGTCCTCGACCGAGCCGGGCGAGCCGCCGCAGGCGCCGCGGCACGTCGGCTGAGCTCGCGCCACGTCGGCTGAGGCCGACGCCCTGAGGCCGACGCCGCGGCGAACCGACCAG
This sequence comes from Actinospica durhamensis, assembly GCF_018139695.1. Lineage (GTDB taxonomy): Bacteria > Actinomycetota > Actinomycetes > Streptomycetales > Catenulisporaceae > Actinospica > Actinospica durhamensis. The sequence continues at coordinate 3,142 of NZ_JAGSOG010000143.1, forward strand.
CCGTCAGCCGCGCGGCCAGGCGGCGATCAGCGCGTCGGTGACCTCGCGGCCGCGTACCGCGATCCTGAGCCAGTCGGGGCCGAGGCCGGGGAAGGTGTCGCCGCGGCGCAGGGCGAAGCTGGATTCCTCGCGTAGCCGGAGCCTGAGTTTGTCGGCGCCCGGGGTGTGGACGAGGACGAACGGGGCTCGGGCGTGGGCGAGGGCGGGCAGCGTCACGCCGGGCAGTTCGAGCAGGCGCCGTTCGAGGTAGCGGCGGTCCTGTTCGGCCCGCTGCGCCAGTTCTTCCGCTTCGGCCAGTGCGCGGGGCTCGCAGCAGGCTGTGGCGGCGGCGAGCGCTGGGGTGGAGACGGACCAGAGCGGCTGGGCCTCGCGCAGGGCGGCGAGCACCGCCGGGTCGCCCACCGCGTAGCCGACGCGCAGGCCGGCCAGGCCCCAGGTCTTCGTCAGGCTTCTGAGAACGACGAGGCCGGGCAGGTCGGCGCGCCGGATCAGGGTCTCCGGCTGGCCGGGTACGGCGTCGATGAAGGCCTCGTCGACGACCAGGACGCGGCCGGGCCGGGCGAGCGCGGCCAGGTCGCTCGCGGGATGCAGCACGCCGGTCGGGTTGGTGGGATTGCCCACGATCACCAGATCGGCGTCTTCGGGCACGCTCGCCGGGTCGAACCGGAAGCCGTCGCGCTCGGCCGTGAGCACCCGGGTGACCTCGTGCCCGGCGGCGAGCAGCGCGGCCTCGGGTTCGGTGAACTGGGGGTGGACCACCACCGGGCGGCGCGGGCGCAGGGCCCGGGCGAGCAGCACGAACGCCTCCGCGGCGCCGGAGGTGAGCAGTACCTGCTCCGGCGGGCGGCCGTGTGCGGCGGCGACGGCGGCGGTGGCGGGACCGGGGTCGGGGTACGCGGCGAGCTCGGGCAGCGTCGCGGCGATCCGGTCGAGCAGCCAGAGCGGCGGCCGGGGAATACGGACATTGACTGCCAAGTCCGTCAAACCGGCCGCGGTCTCCCGGTCTCCGTGGTGTCGCAGGTCGAACGCGTGGGCCATGGAACCCATCCTGCCGTGTCCGCGCGCGGCTGCCGCACTCGCTACCATCGCCGGGTGAACAGCTCGAGCACCGGCAAGGCCGGCACGCGAAAGCCCGAAGCGGGGAAAACGCGGAGTCGGTCGGGGAGGTCGGCGGCGCTCGCGGCCGGCCTGCTGGCCGGGTACGCGGCGGACGCGCTGCTCGGCGACCCGCGGCGGGGCCACCCGGTGGCGCTGTTCGGCCGGGGCGCGCGCGGCCTGGAAGAGCGCTGGTATCAGGACTCTCGGGTACGCGGGGCCGCGTTCACGGCGGTGTGCGTGGGCGGCAGCGCGGCGCTCGGGGCGACGCTGGACCGCGCGGCGGGTGCCGTGGGCGGCACGGGGACGCGGCGGGTGCTCGCGGTGGCGGCGACGGCGAGCGCGGCCTGGACCGTGATCGGCGCGGCCTCGCTGCGGCGGGAGGCCGAGGAGATCGGGCGGCTGCTGGAGATCGGGGATCTGGAGGGCGCCCGGGAGCGGTTGCCGCGGCTGTGCGGCCGGGACGCGCGGGGCCTGGGTGAGAGCGCGCTGGCCCGGGCGGTGATCGAGTCGGTGGCTGAGAACACCTCGGACGCGGTGGTCGCGCCGCTGTTCTGGGGCGCGGTCGCGGGCACGCCGGGGCTGCTGGCCTACCGCGCGGCGAACACGCTGGACGCGATGGTCGGGCACCGGTCCGAGCGCTACGAGAGGTTCGGCTGGGCCTCGGCCCGGCTCGACGACCTGTTGAACCTGGTCCCGGCCCGGCTGACCGGGCTGCTCACGGTGGCCGCGGCGCCGTGCGTGGGGGGCACCCGGGCGCAGGCCTGGCAGGCGCTGCGGCACGACGGGAGCCACCACCCGAGCCCCAACGCCGGGCACTGCGAGGCCTCGGCGGCGGGCGCGCTCGGGCTGCGCCTGGGCGGGACGAACGTGTACGGCTCGCGGGTGGAGGAGCGCCCGCAGCTCGGTGCCGGGCGCAGTCCGCGCGGGTTCGACATCGCGCGGGCGACGCGGCTGTCCAAGGCGGTGTGCACGAGCGCGGCGGTGCTCGCGGCGACGGGGGCGCTGCTCGGCCGGGCCGGATGCGCACGCCGTGGCTGACGACGCGCCAGCGACGAACGAGAAGACGACTGCCGCACGACCGGCGGGAAAGCCGTTGCGGGGCGGCCTGCTGGTGGCGGGTACGACCTCTGATGCCGGGAAGTCGGTCCTGACGGCGGGGATCTGCCGCTGGCTGGCCCGGCAGGGCGTGTCGGTAGCGCCGTTCAAGGCGCAGAACATGTCGAACAACTCGGCGGTCTGCCTGGATCCGGCCACCGGCGAGGGCGCGGAGATCGGGCGGGCGCAGGCGATGCAGGCGGCCGCGGCCGGGGTGATCCCGATTCCGCAGATGAACCCGGTGCTGCTCAAGCCGGGCTCGGACCGCAGCAGTCAGGTCGTGCTGCTGGGGCGGCCGTTCGGGCAGGCCGACGCGCTCGGCTACCAGGAGCTCAAGGCGACGCTGCTCGAGCACGTGCTCGCGGCGTACGACGAGTTGCGCGGACGATTCGACGTCGTGGTCTGCGAAGGCGCGGGGTCGCCGACCGAGATCAACCTGCGGCGCGGCGACATCGCGAACCTGGGGCTGGCCCGGGCGCGCGAGCTGCCGACGGTGGTGGTCGGGGACATCGACCGGGGCGGGGTGTTCGCGGCCTTCCACGGCACCGTGGCGCTGCTCGAGCCGGCCGACCAGGCGCTGATCTCAGGGTTCATCATCAATCGGTTCCGCGGGGACCCGGCGCTGCTCGATCCGGCACTGGAGATGATCCACGGGCTCAGCGGGCGCCCGACGCTGGGGGTGGTGCCGTATCTGCGGGATCTATGGCTGGACGCGGAGGACTCGCTGAGCCTCGACTCCGCCGTACCGGTCCCCGCCACGCAACCGCTGACGGACAAGCAGACGCCACCGCTGACGGTCACGGTCGTGCGGCTGCCCCGGGTGTCGAACTTCACCGACGTCGACGCGCTGCGGCTCGAGCCAGGCGTGGAGGTCGGCTTCACCACCTCGCCGCGCGGCATCGCCGAGGCGGATCTGGTGGTGCTGCCGGGGACCAAGTCGACCGTGGCCGACCTGCAGTGGCTGCGCGAGCGCGGCATCGTCGAGGCCTTGCTCGCCCGGCACGCGCGGGGCGGGGCGATTCTCGGGGTGTGCGGCGGCTATCAGATGCTCGGCCTCGAGATCGAGGACGAGGACGGGGTGGAGAGCGCCGGCGGGACCGTGCCGGGGCTCGGCCTGCTGCCGGTGCGCACCCGCTTCGTCGCGGGCAAGACCCTGGCCCGGCCGACCGGGTTCGGCTTCGGCGCGGCGGTGGCGACGGCGTACGAGATCCACCACGGCCAGGTCGAGATACGCGGTGGTACGCCGCTGTTCACCGACGCCGACGGCCGGGCGCTGGACGGCTGCGTGGTCGGCGCGGTGCTCGGCACGCTGTGGCACGGCGCGCTCGAGTCCGACGGGTTCCGGTCCGCGCTGCTGGACTGGCTCGGCGCACGTGCCGCCGGCGAGGGCGAGGCGTGCGCCGAGCAGAGCGCTACCGATCCGCGACCGCGTTCCGGCGTGGAGTTCGCGGCCGCCCGGGAGGCCCAGTTCGATCGCCTGGCCGACGCGGTGGACGCGTACGTCGACACGGCGGCGCTGCTGCGGCTGATCGAGTCGGGACCGACGCCGGGCTTGGCGCTCCTGCCGCCGGGGCGGGATCGGTGAGCGCCACCGGCATCACTCGCCTCCCCGGGCGAGCATGCGCATCGAACGGCGGCGGATGCGGGCGAGCAGGTAGACGTTGGCGAGATGGATGACTCCGAGCACGAGTAGCACCGTACCGATCTTGACCGAGAGTGCCTCGAAACACGCCCGAATCGAGGCGACGGTGCCGCCGATGCGCATGAACAGTGTCACGAATCCGAGGTCGAGCAGGTAGAACCCGACCACCAGCAACCGGTTGACCGCGCCGGCCACCAGTTCGTCCCCGCGCAGCAGGGTCACCAGGAAGACGTGGCCGGTCCGGCTGAGCGTGCGCGCCACCCAGACGGTGAGTATGACGGACAACAGCAGATAGACGACGTAGGTGAGTACCGTGAGGTCCACCCGACCCTCCCATGCATTTCAGTGTCTTGATGACTCCCCGCGAATCTGATGCCCTCTCAGGGATCCGGCAAACGGGTGAAATCAGACTATTTGCCCGCGGATCGGTGCCGGACGCAGGCCGAGCGCAACCAGAGCGTGGGGCGGGACGTCAAGAGAACGACGGGGCTCGGGCGGTGGAGCACGGTGAGCGACACTGAGCTCTCCCGGGGCGGCATCGAGTGACCGTGACAGCAGTGACAGCAGTGAAAGCAACACAGCGGGCAGCAGCACAGCGGGCAGAGGGAAAGCCGAGGAATGGTGCTTGATCGCTTGAGCCGTCTGGCCGGACGGGCGCGCCGGGAGCTGGTTCGCACGGACCGGGTGCCGGGACCCGCGTTCTGGGGGACGCGGGAGAGTCTGGCGCTCGGACTGGCCCTGATCGTCTTCGGCACGCTCGGCGCCGGACTGTGGGGCCTGACCAGCGCCGCGCACGTCTCGCTGCTCTCGGGTACGCGCACGGCGGCGCAGCGACAGGCCGCGCCGGCCCGGCTGGTGCAGAGCGCGAGCGGCACCTTCGTCTACCCGGGCGGCTCGCCCGACCTCGTCTGGCCGTCGGCGGGCTCGGCCGCGGTGGAGGTCGTGGGCTACGGGCTGATGGGCGAGAAGGGCTCGCTCGACCGGCAGGCGTCCATCGCGAGCATCACGAAGACGATGACCGCGTACGTGGTGCTCAAGGACCATCCGCTGGGGGCGAGCGAGTCCGGGCCGACCATCACGCTGACCTCCGAGATGGCCGCGGAGTACGGCAAGGCGATAGACCAGGACGAGTCGGCCGTGCAGGTGCGCACCGGCGAGCAGCTGACCGAGCGTCAGGCGCTGGAGGCCATGATGCTCGCCTCGGCCGGGGACATGGCGGACATCCTCGCGATCTGGGACGCGGGCTCGGTGGACGCTTTCCTGGTCAAGATGAACAAGCAGGCCCGCGCGCTCGGCATGACCCGGAGCGACTACACCGACCCGACCGGCCTGGCCGCGAGTACGGTCTCGACCATCGCCGACCAGCTCAAGCTGGCCGAGGCGGTGCAGAAGGTGCCCGCGCTCACCTCGATCGTGGCCGAGTCCGACGCCTCGGTGCCGGTGGCCGGGACGGTGCACAACTACAACGAGGACCTCGGCGAGTACGGGATCGACGGCATCAAGACCGGCACCACCGCGGCCGCGGGCTCCTGCCTGCTGTTCTCCGCGCACTACACCGTGGACGGCAAGACCGTGACCATCCTCGGGATCGTGCTCGGGCTCGCCGGCAGCACCGGCACGCCGTGGTCCGCTTTGACCGCGGCGGGCAGACTGGTGGACAGTGCGGAGCACGCCCTGGGCACGGCCACGGTCGCGGCGGCGGGGCAGACGGTGGCGCGGGTCGAGCAGACCGGCTCGGACACCCGGCAGTACGCGCCGGCCGCGGCGGTGAAGGTGTTCGGCTGGGCCGGGTTGGAGTACCGGGTCGCGGTCGGCGGCACCGCGGCGGCGCCGCGGCTGCGGGTCACCCGGACGGGCGCAACCGGAGACGCGGCGGATGTGCCGCTGCACGCACTGCCGCACCGGGCGAGCCTGGCCGGATCCACCGTCAGGAAACCGGAATCGCGGCCTTCCACGTCGAAGTGAGATGGGTGTGCGCTGCGGGGGCACACGGATGGTACCGGTAAGGAGCACAACTTCCGCTTCGGCTACCATCATCGGTGTTTTGACGATCACGAGCGCGCCCTGAGCCGGGGCGGACCCAAGGGGGTGGAGCGGGTGGCGTTCTTCACGTCCGCCCGGCGCCGGCCGAGCCGCCGTCAGGGCGTTCTGGCGGCTCTGGTGTTACTGGTCTTCTTCGCCTGTCTGCTGACCTGGCAGCACGGCTCGCTGAACCTGGGGGTCTACCGGCTCGACCTGGACGTCTACCGTATCGGCGCGCAGGCGTGGCTGCACAACCACCCCCTCTACGGCCAGCTGCCGGACACCCAGGGCGGGCTGCCCGAGCCGTTCACCTACCCGCCGATCTCGGCCGTGGTGATGTCGCCGCTCGCGGTGATCCCCTCGACCCTGGCCGGCATCCTGATGACGGCGATCAGCCTGGCGCTGCTGGTGTGCGTGCTTGCGCTGTTCTTCCGGGCCACGAAGCTGGCCACCGGCCGGGCCTCGTGGCGGCTGGCGGCGACGCTGCTGCCGGTGGCGGTGCTGCTCGAGCCGGTGCGCACGACGCTGGCGTACGGCCAGATCAACATCGTGCTGATGGCGCTGGTCGCGTTCGACTGCCTGCTGCCGAGCACCTGGTTCACCGTGCGCGGGCGCCGGGTGGGCTGGCCGCGCGGGTTCCTGACCGGCATCGCGGGCGCGCTCAAGCTGACGCCGATGGTGTTCCTGCTCTACTTCGTCGCGCGCCGGGACTGGAAGGGCTGCCTCAGCCTGCTCGCCGGGTTCCTGACGATAGGGCTGATCGGGGCCGTGTTCGCGCCGCACGACTCGTGGGAGTACTGGACCCAGACGGTGTTCCAGACCAACCGGATAGGCCCGCACGTCTTCTCCGGGAACCAGTCGCTGACCGGCGTGCTCTACCGGGCGCACCTGTCCGGCCAGGCCGAGAACCGGGTGTGGCTCGTCCTGTCCGCGGTGGCCGGGGTGGTCGCGTTCATCGCGGTGCAGCGCTCGGTGCGGGCGGGGCGGACGGTCACGGCGGTCGCGCTGACCGCGTGCGCGCAGCTGCTCGTCTCCCCGGTGTCCTGGTCCCACCACTGGGTCTGGTGCGCTCCGGTGCTGCTGTGCGCGCTGGTGCGCGGGCGCCGGATGTGGCGGGCGGGCGCGGGCAAGCGGTACTTCTGGATCGCCGCGGCCGTGGCCGGGGTGTTCCTGGCCGAGCCGCAGGTCTGGTTCCCGCACACGATGAACCGCGAGTACGGCTGGGCGCTGTGGGAGCAGATCATCGGCAGCGCGTACGTGTGGGTGGCGGTGGTGGCGCTGCTGCTGGTCGCCTTCCGCCGCGAACCGGCGGCCCCGGTCATGGCCCAGGCGGACGGCACCGAGGACGCGGTCCTGGCGGCGCGGGCACGCCCCTAGCTCGCCGTCTCAGCCGGAAACGTTGCGGCCCGGCATCCCCGTGAGGATGCCGGGCCGCTTCGCGTTCGCGCGCGTCGCCGCGCGGGGGCCGCTCAGACGATCAGGTCTGGGCGGCGGGCTCCACCGCGGAGGGCGACTGCGTCTCGGCCTCGTTGGCGGGCGCCGGGCGCTGGGTGCCGACCGCGGTGCCGTGCGGGTCCGCGTCCGCGGCGTCCGTGGCCGGGGCGCCCTGGGCGGCCGTACGGCCGAGCCGGGCGCTCAGGCGCCGGGGCAGGAAGCCGCCTTCCACCGAGGAGACCCACATGTCGCGGAAGCCGATGACGGTCGCGGCGATCAACAGCAGGTCGCGCAGCAGCACCACGAGCACGGGCACGAGGTGGGCGTGCAGCAGCTGCTGGAAGAAGAACGGGAACTCGTACTGCGTCAGCGGCAGCGCGATCAGCACCAGCAGCGCGCTGCGGCGCTGGGTGGTGTCCTTGTAGAGCAGGCAGAAGCCGGCCACGGCGAGCGCCCAGATCATGTACTGCGGGCTGATCACCCGGCTGACCACGATCATCATCAGCGTCGCGACGAAGGTCGCGTCGGCCACCATCGCCGGGCGCCAGGTCTTGCGCCACCACCAGTAGGCCAGCAGCCCGAAGCCGAGCACCGTGGAGGCCATCGAGGCGTAGTAGGCCAGGCTCACCAGGATGTGCATGGCGTGGCTGTCCGGGAGGGTCTGGTACGAGCCGTAGACCAGCTTGACCTTCACGTGCTCGAGGCCGAGCCGCTTGCCGAGCAGGAACAGCACGCCCCAGATCGACTCGATCTCGATGCCGCGGCCGCTCTGGTTGCCGATGAAGCTGAGCGTGTGCGTGTAGAAGAGCGAGAGCAGCGCGATCACGCCGACGACCGAGGCGGCGACGGCGAGGATGGTCTCCCAGCCGCGGCGGGTGCGCGGCATGCCGAAGATCGCCAGACCCGGCCAGATCTTCACCGCGGCGCCGAAGCCGATCAGGATGCCGGCCAGCCAGCGCTTGCGCCGCGAACGCGTGTCACCCGAGTCGTCGGCCAGCGCGGCCGGGATGCCCTTGCCCAGCAGGACCAGCGCGAACACCACGAAAAGGGCGGGGAAGACGTCGTAACGCCCGTACACTATCGGGCCGAGCAGCGGGACGCCGACGATCCAGTACCACGGGCCGGACCAGACCCCGCGATGCGCCGCGGTCCACAGCAGCAGCGCGACGATCGCCGCGTCCGCCAGGACCGTCATCACGGTGAAGGTGGTCAGGTAGTGCAGCCCCCAGGCGTCGGAGAGCCACTGCGGGAAGGTCAGGATCGGCGCGAGCAGCGGCGGGTACTGCCACTTCGTGTCGATCGGGATGTGGCCGTTGACCAGCCACTTCTCAGCCCAGACCATATATGTCTTGACATCGCCGACGCTCGGCACGCCCCAGCGGCGCAGGATGTGGCCGGTGGCGGCGGCGTAGAGCACGGCCCTGGTGAGGAACCAGACGGTCAGGGCCGTGACGACCCGTCTGCGGGTGGGTGACATGTGGAGCGCCTTCTTCTCCCCGGCAAGTGTCGGTGTGGCCTGACGGATCGTCATCGTCCGCTCCGGCAACTCGGATCGGCGAAATCATACGGTTTCCAGCTAAGGTGGGTCCGCCCACACTTCGCTCTATGACGGAACCGTTCCACGATGTTTATCTTCATCCCACCTTCGGAATCCAAGGCCGTCCCTGGTGACGCGGGTCCGGCGGAACTCGGTTCCCTCGCGTTGCCCGAGCTCGCCGCGACCCGGCGCGCGCTGCGGGAGGCTCTGGTCGGGCTGTGCCGCGGCCCGGCCGAGGACGCGCTGGGCGTACTGGGCCTGAGCAGCGGACTGGCCGGCGAGCTGGCCTACAACCAGGGCCTGCGCAAGGCCCCGGCCGCGGCCGCGGCGGACGTGTACACCGGCGTGCTGTACGACGCCTTCGGCCTGCCCTCGCTGCGTCAGCGCGGCGTCACTGTCGATCACGTGCTGATCTTCTCCGGTCTCTGGGGCGTGGTGCGGCCGAACGACCGGATCCCGCACTACCGTTGCTCCGCCGGAGTGAAGCTGCCGGGCCTCGGTTCGGTCAGCACGGTGTGGCGTGAGGCGCTGCGCGCGCCGCTGGCCGCGCACGTGGGCGAGGAGCTCGTGGTGGACCTGCGTTCGGGCGCGTACGCCGGGTTCTGGCAGCCCGGGGCGAACGCCGTGACCCTGCGGGTGCTGCACGAGTACCGGGCGGGCGGGCGCACCGTCCGCAAGATCATCTCGCACCACAACAAGGCGACGAAGGGCCGGCTGGCCCGGGCGCTGCTGGAATCCGGGCAGGTTCCGGGCAAGCCGGCCGAGTTCGTCGACGTCGTACGCGACCTCGGTTTCACCGTGGAGCCGGGGCCCGAGCCGACCCGTCCACACTCCCCCACGACCATGGACGTCGTGGTCAGCGAGCTGTGAGATTCCGCTGAGGACACGCGCCGGATCGGCCCGGGTACGCCGGGCCGGCCTCGGCCCCGGCCCGCCCCGGGTCAGTCCAGGTGCGCGGTGTCGTTGACGCAGCGGACGTTGCTCAGGCCGTCCCCGTAGTAGTCGATGACGCTGAGCGAGGCCGCGGCCAGCTCCATCCGGTTCACCGCGGACAGCGGTGCGCCGAGCGCGTCGCACACCAGCGCCTTGATCGGGGTGACGTGTGTGACCACCAGCACGGTCTGTCGCGGGTGGCGCGCGACCAGCCGGTCCTTGGCCTCGACGGCGCGGCGGGCGAGTGCGCCGAGGGTCTCGCCCTGCGGCGGCGCGACCTCGCTGGAGCCGAGGAACGCGGAGAGCTCGGCCGGGTAGCGCTCGTGCGCCTCGGCGAAGGTCAGGCCCTCGAGCAGGCCGAAGTCGATCTCGCGCACGCCGGGCTCGGGCTCGACCGGCAGGCCCACCGCGTCGGCCACGGCCTGCGCGGTGGCGAGGGTGCGCAGCAGCGGCGAGGCCACGATGGCGTCGATCGGGCCGTAGCGGACGTCGGCGCGCAGCCGGTCGGCGGCCCGGCGGGCCTGCTGTTCGCCCTCGGCGGTCAGCCGCGGGTCGCCGATGCCGGCGAAGCGCTTCTCCAGGGTCAGCGGGGTCACGCCGTGGCGCAGCAGGAGCAGCCGGGTGGGACGGCCGAGGTCCGGGGACCAGGCGACCCGGGCCTTTTCGGGCGCGGGCTGCTCGGCGGAGGCCGCCGGGACTTCGGCCCGCGGCTGCGTCTGGCCGGCGCCGTCCGTGGCGAGCGGCGTCTTCGAGACCCAGGTGCGCCCCTCGGCCGCGGCGTCCAGGGCCTCGTTGGCCAACCGGTCGGCGTGCTTGTTGAGGGTGCGCGGGATCCACTCGTAGCTCACCGCGGCGCCCGGCAGCAGGCCGCGGGCGCGTTCGGCCAGCGGCTTCATGTCCGGGTGCTTGACCTGCCAGCGCCCTGACATCTGCTCGACCACGAGCTTCGAGTCCATCCTGACCTTCACCCGCGCCCCGGCGTCGATCGCGGCGGCGGCCTCGAGGCCTGCGATCAGACCCCGGTACTCGGCCACGTTGTTGGTGGCGCGGCCGAGGTACTCGGCGAGTTCGGCCAGTGCCCGGCCGGTGTCCTCGTCCTTGACCACGGCCCCGTACGACGCCTCGCCGGGGTTGCCGCGGGAGGCGCCGTCCGCCTCGATGATCAGTGTGCGCATACGGAGGATTGTGCCGGATCTACAGTCCGGAATCGGCCGTCCGCACCAGGATCCGGCGGCAGGAGTCGTGTCGCAGGATCACGTCGGGGGCCGCCGCCTTGGCCGCGTTGGCCTCGGAGATGTCCAGCTCGATCTGGCAGGCCTGGCAGCGGCGGCGCACGATCGGGGCCGCGGCCACGCCGTTGTACTGCGCGCGCAGCTTCTCGTAGAGGGCCAGCAGGTCCGCCGGGATCTTCGCGGCGGTCAGGTCGCGCTGGCCCTGGGTGAACACGGAGTCCTTGTCCAGGCCGGACTGCTCGCCGGCCAGCTCGTGCGCGACCCGGCCGCGCTCGGACTCGACCCCGGAGCGGTCCGCGGCCAGCTTCGCCGTGCGCTTGGCCGAGGACTCCACCTTCTCCATCACCTCGAGCACCACGTCCTCGAGCGCGGCCTGGCGCTTGGCCAGGGACTCGAGTTCGTGCTGGAGGTTCTCCAGGTCCTTCGCGCTGCCGCGGCCGGACTCGAGCAGGTTGCGGTCGCGTTCGGCCCGGGCACGCACCTGGTCCACGTCGGCCTCGGCCTTGGTCTGCTCGCGCACCAGGTCGGAGTCCGCGGCCGCCGAGACGGCGTGCACGTCGCGCAGCTGGCCGAGCCGGATGTCGAGCGTCTGGAGCTCGGCCAGCTTCGGCAGGGTGCGCCGACGGTGCGCGAGCTGGTCCAGCTTGGAGTCGAGTGCCTGAAGATCGAGCAGGCGAAGCTGGTCGGCGGCCTCGGCATTCACGTGGCGGTACTCCTCGACTCTTTGGAATTCACAGCGACTGCGCCATGCTCACGGCGCGTGCGAGGTCCACGGATCGGTCACGAGCGTGGACACCCGCGTGTCTACCGTACCGCCTGCCAGCAGGGCCGCGGCGACGGACAGCCAGGGCCACTCGCTGGCGAAGTGCGCGACGTCCACCAGAGCCGGGCCGCCGCCGAAGCGCGCGGCCTCCATGGCCTCGGAGGCCGGGTGGTGGCGCAGGTCGGCGGTGACGTACGCGTCGGCGCCGGCCGCGCGCACCGCGGCGAGCAGCTCCCGGTCGTCCCCGGCCCCGCCGCACACCGCGACCGTGCGCACCGGCCGGTCGAGGTCGCCGGAGACCCGCACTCCGGCGGCGGTGCGCGGGAGCGCGGTGGCGACCCGCTCGGCGAACGCGCGCAGCGGCTCGGGCTCGGGCAGGGTGCCGAAGCGGCCGAGGCCGAGCTCGTCCGCCGCGCCGGCCGACGAGCCGGACGCCGCCCCGAGCGCCGCCCCGCGCAAGGGCAGGATGGGGCCGGCCACGGTCAGGCCGAGCGCGGTGGCGAGGGCGTCGGACACGCCGGGCCGGGCGACGTCGGCGTTGGTGTGCGCGGTCAGCAGCGCGCAGCCGCCGCGGATCAGCCGGTGCACCGAGCGGCCCTTGTAACTGGTCGCGGCCACCGCGTTGACCGGCTTGAGCAGCAGCGGATGGTGCGTCACGAGCAGGTCGGCGCCCCATTCGAGGGCCTCGTCCAGCACCGCGTCGACCGGGTCGACGGCGAACATGACCCGGCCGACCTCGGCCTCGGGGTCGCCGCAGACCAGGCCCACGGCATCCCAGGACTGCGCGGTGGCGGGCGGATAGGCGGCGTCGAAGACGGCCGTGATCTCGGCGAGCGTCGGCATGCCCCGATCCTAGACGAGCCGGGAAAAGAGCCCGATCTTCGAGCCCTCATGTGTCGTCCAGGAAAACTTCAAGATCTATCAGACCTCATGAGGAAAATCTCATGTTAACTGTGATGGACGGGTATTTCCCCGCGCGACCGGTCGCGCTAGTTTCAGATCGACCCACCGTTCACCCGGGCATTCACTTACCCAGTCGTCCCACCGTGCCCGGTGTACTACCGCGAGGCTAACCCTGCCCACGCGGTCCAATCGTCTGTTCCCTCATACCCACAGGAATGGTCGTGCGTAGAAATATTCGAATAATCGGCGTGCTCGCAGCGCCCCTGCCCATCCTCGCGCTCGCCGTGCCGGCGAACGCCGCCACCCCCGCCCTCTCCGGCCGCGTCGTGCTCTCCGGCGAGGCCGTGCCGGGCCTGGCCAAGGCCACCCACACCGGCTCCCTGGCCGCGAGCCAGAACCTCAGCCTCGAGGTCAGCCTCGCGCCGCGCAACCAGGCCAAGCTGGCGGCCTTCATCCGCGCCGTCTCCGACCCGAAGTCGTCCCTGTACAAGCACTACCTCACGGTGGCGCAGTACGCGGCCGAGTACGGGGCGACCGACGCCCAGGTCCAGCAGGTCACCTCGTACCTGCACTCGCAGGGCCTGTCCGTCGGCAAGGTGACGGCCAACCACCTGACCCTGGCCGTCAGTGGCAGCACGGCGCAGGTGGAGAAGGCGTTCGACGTCTCCATCGGCACCTACAAGACCGGCTCGCACTCCTTCTACGCGAACGCGGCGGCGCCCTCGCTGCCCTCGAGCATCGCCTCGGTCGTGGCCGGAGTCGCGGGTCTGTCCACCTCGTCGGTGCGCACCGCCGCGTACACGGTCACCTCGCACGCCACCACGGCGAAGGCGACCACCGCGCTCACCCCGACCATCGCGCGGGACGCGTACAACCTGGCCTCCTCCATCAGCTCGGGCTACAACGGCTCGGGTGAGACGGTCGGCCTGGTCGAGTTCTCGTCCTACTCCGCCTCCGCGGTCGCGGCGTACAACACCAAGTACAGCCTCGGCGCGACGGCGGCCACCGTGGTCAAGGTCGACGGCGGCACCACCGACTCCTCGGGTGCGGTGGAGGACGAGCTCGACATCGAGGTCGAGTACGCGCTCGCGCCCAAGGCGACGGTGAAGGCGTACGAGGCCCCGAACTCGGACGCCGGCGAGGTCGCCCTGTACGCGGCGCTGGCCAGCGCCGACGTCCCGGTGATCTCCAGCAGCTGGGGCGAGCCGGAGACGGAGGAGGACAACCTGACCTCCGACAACACCGACTTCACGGAGATGGCGGCCCAGGGTCAGTCCATCTACTCGGCCTCCGGTGACGACGGCGCCGACGACAACGGATCGAGCCTGTCGGTGGACTACCCGGCCTCCGACCCGTACGTCTCCGGCGTCGGCGGCACCCAGCTCTCGGTGACCTCCTCGTACGCGTGGAGTGCCGAGACCGCGTGGTCCGACAGCGGCGGCGGCAAGTCCGTGGAATACGCCACCCCGAGCTTCCAGACCTCGGTCAACTCCACCGGCGACCGCGAGGTCCCGGACGTCTCGGCGGCCGGCGGCAACAACAGCCCCTGGTACATCGACGGCGGCAGCTGGGAGGACGTGTGGGGCACCAGCGCGGCGGCGCCGAACTGGGCCGCGTTCACGGCCGACTACGACACGGCCGCGGCGGCGCTGGGCAAGTCGAAGTTCGGGTACGCGAACTCGTTCATCTACACGGTGGCCGAGTCCTCGTACTACAGCTCGGCGTTCCACGACGTGACGAGCGGTAACAACGGCGGCTACAGCGCGGGCACGGGCTACGACCCGGTCTCGGGCTGGGGCTCGTACAACGGCGGCAACTTCATCGCCGACGAGCTGTGAGCACCCGTCACCGCAGCACGGAGTACTGAGTACGTGAGTACTGAGTACGTGAGTACTGAGCGGTGAGCCGAGGGCGGGCACGCGGGCGACCGTGCCCGCCCTCGGTCTTCGTCAGAGTTCGATGACGGTGCGCACGGCCGCGCCGGAGCGCAGCAGGTCAAGGGCCTCGTCCACCCGCTCCAGCGGGAGCCGGGCGGTGACCATGGAGGCGAGGTCGAGCCGGCCGGCCCGCCAGAGCCGGATCAGCCGGTCGTACTCCACCCGGACGTCGCCGCCGCCGTACATGGTCGGCAGGATGCGCTTGTTGTCGTAGAAGAGTTCGTTCATGGTGAACTCCACCTTGTCGTCCCGGGAGCCGGCGCCGACCACGACGACCGAGCCGCCGCGCCGGGCGAGCTCGTAGGCCTGGCGCACCAGGGCGCCGCGCCCGACGCACTCGAAGACGTAGTCGAAGCCCTGGCGGCCGGTCAGCTCCTTCATCAGGGTCCTGACCTCGTCCGGGGCCGCGGTGCGGGTGGCGCCGAAGCGGCCGACCAGCTCGCGCTTGTCCGCGCTGGGGTCCACGGCCAGGATCTCGGCCGCCCCGGCGATGCGGGCGCCCTGGATCACCGAGACGCCCACGCCGCCGCAGCCGATCACCGCGACCGTCGCGCCGGGGTGCACCCGGGCGGTGTTGAACACGGCGCCGACGCCGGTGGTCACCCCGCAGCCGATCAGCGCGGCCACGTCGAAGGGCACGTCGGCGGGCACCGGGACGGCGCACTGCCAGGGCAGCACCACCTCCTCGGCCAGGGTGCCGGTGCCGCACATGCCGTACACCGGCTCCCCGTCCAGCAGGAAGTTCGGGCTCTGCGCCGCGGGCACGAACACCTCCGTGCACAGGTTGCCCTCACCTCGCAGGCAGAAGGCGCAGTGGCCGCACGGAGGCACCCAGCAGACCGTGACGTGCTCGCCCACCCGCACCGCCCGCACGTCCCGGCCGACCTCGAGCACCTCGCCGGCGCCCTCGTGGCCGAGCACGAACGGCCGGCGGTTGGCCAGCACGCCGTTCATCGCGGACAGGTCGGAGTGGCACACCCCGCTCGCCCTGATCCGGACCCGGACGTCCTCGGGTCCGAGCGGCCTGGTCGTGAAGCCCTCGAGGACCTCGGCCCGCTCCTGTCCGGTCGTACGCACCATCGCGGCCCGCATCCGCCACCTCCGTAGCTACTGTCGGGTAACCGATTCTGCGGGCACCCTACCGCGCGGCGGACGCGATGGTCAGTACGCTGCGTCCGGTCAGTCCGGGACGTAGGTGCCGTTGAGCAGGCCCACCCCCTCGTCCGCCACCCGCCGCAGCCGGCGGGCGAAGTAGAGCACGAGCAAGCCGAGGCCGGCCCGGGCGGCGCAGAACGCCATGTACAGGTGGTCGTGGTTGAGCACGTCCTGGTACGAGTTGACGTTGCCGCTGGTCGTGGTCGCCTGGAGGAAGAGCGAGAACAGCAGCGAGAGCACCCAGACCACCCGCAGGTACCGGTAGCGGGCCCGGCGGAACACGGCCCCGCGCGCGCCGACCGAGCCCAGAGCCTCGGTCAACGAGCGCTGCCATGCCCCGAGCATCACCAGCAGGGCGAGGAACACGATCAAGGTGATCCAGGAGATGTTTCCGACCGTGGTGTCGTCGGCCTGCAGTTGGGTCGACTGGGCCATGCTCGGAAACTGATTCGAAAGGATCATCGAGTTGAGCTGTTCGGCCAAGGTCGCGGCATGATCGATATAGAAGATCTCAGCGATACTGAGGATCATGTAGAGCAGGGCGAGGCCGCTGACCAACCGCGGCAGCCTGCTCTCAAGCGGTTTGATCCTGGGTGAGGGTCCGTAGATCGAGCCGGGAAGACCCACACTTCCCGGATTCACCGCCGCCGTTTGTGGCATGGCCCACGGATCGGTCTCTGTCATGTTGCCCCCTGTTTGGAAAACCCACCAATTTCCTCCCCACAAAAGGGGTTCCATGCTGGGTTCCACACATAGGTCGCGTCAAGAGTCAATCCGGGGTACGGCCGCCCGGCTGCGGTTTCCCCCGGATTTCCCGCGCCTACCGCGCGCGCCGACGGCCGGGGCGGGCGGCCGTCGGCGGCGCGGCGGTCAGCCCGCGCGGCGGGAGCGCACCAGCAGCGGGACCACGGCGGCGGCCAGGCCCAGCACGGCGCACACCAGGAACGCGGTGCGGTAGGCGTCGCCGGTGGGCAGCACCTGGCCGGCCAGCGGCGTGTGCGCGAGCAGGGCGGCGCTGATCGTGCGCGAGGTCAGGATCACCCCGGCCACGGCCGTGCCCACCGCGCCGCCGACGGTCCGCAGCACGGCGTTGACGCTGTTGGCGATGCCGGCCTGCTCGGGCGGGACGGCGCCGTTGATGTAGGCGGGCATGGCCGAGTAGGCCAGGCCGATGCCCAGGCCCATGACGCCCGAGGCGGCGTAGACGTCGCCCTCGGCGCCGTGGCGCAGGCCCAGGTAGAGCATGGCCAGGCCGGCCAGTAGACCGCCCAGGGCCATCGGCGCCTTGGGACCGAACCGGCCGATCAGCCGGGCGCCGATCGGGGCGCCGAGGAAGGAGCCGACCGCCGAGGGCAGCAGCAGGATGCCGGAGTGCAGGATGGAGGCGCCGAACCCGTAGCCGACGGCGCTCGGGGTCTGGGTGAAGTCGGACAGCAGCGTGAACGAGGCGTACATCAGGAAGCCGACGCAGAACCCGGAGACGTTCGGCACCGCGACGGCCGGGCGGCCCAGCACGCGGACGTCGACCAGCGGGTGCACGGTGCGCAGCTCCACCGCGATCCACAGTACGAGCACGGCGGCGGCGCCGACGAACAGCGCGATCACCGAGGTCGACCCCCAGCCCCAGGCGGAGCCCTCGGACAGGGCGAGCAGCAGGGCGCTGAGCCAGGCCGCCAGCAGCACCGCGCCGAGCGGGTCCATGCCGCCCGCGCGGTCCTCCACCGGGTCGTGCTTGATCGCGAACAGCACGGCGGCCAGCGCGACCAGCCCGAGGATCAGGCCCATGAGGAACACGCTCTGGTAGGACCAGTGCTGCATCATCCAGCCGGTCAGCACCAGGCTCAGGCCCGAGCCGACGCCCAGCGAGGCGGAGACGAGCGAGACCGCGCCGGTGACCTTCTCCCGCGGCAGCTCGTCCCGGATCACCGCGATGGCCAGCGGAAGGATGCCGCCGCCGAAGCCCTGCAGCACCCGGGCGACCGCCAGCACCGGCCAGCTGTGCACCGAGTAGGCCAGCCCGGAGCCGAGCACCAGGCCGAGCACGGAGAGCACCAGCACCCACTTGCGCCCGTACAGGTCGCCCATCCGCCCGAGCAGCGGGGTGAGCACCGCGGCCGCGAGCAGGTTGGCCGTCATCATCCAGGCGACGGTGGCGGTGGTGAGGTGGAAGGACTGCGCCAGCGTGGGCAGGATCGGCACCACCGAGGTCTGCACCACGGTGAAGGCCATCATGGCCAGGACCAGGGCGGCCAGCACCAGACCTGGTCGCGCGGGTGCGGCCGGGCGCAGGTCGGCGGCGCCGCTGCGAGGCGTCAGGGTCGCGCTCATGCGCACTACTCCCCAGAGTTGTTTCAGCAGACAGAAAGTTCAGAGACTGAAGTACTTTAGGGCGGGAGATCGTCAGTCGTCAAACATTTCAGTTCCTTAACCATTGGGCTAAGGTGGGCGCATGACCCGACGCGACCCGATCAGCCTCGAGGTGATCACCTCGCTCGCCGACCTGACCGGCCGGTTCATCGCCGAGTACGACGAGGCGGCGGCCGCGCACGAGCTGACCGGCGCGCAGGCCAGGCTGCTGGCCCTGGTGGTGGGCGAGCCGAAGCCGATGAGCCGGCTGGCCGTGTCCATGCGCTGCGAGCCGTCGAACGTGACCGGGCTGGTGGACAAGCTCGAGCGGCGCGGCCTGGTCGAGCGCAGGCCCGACCCGACGGACCGCCGGGTCAAGCTCATCGCGCCGACGCCCGCGGGCACGGAACTGTCCGCGAAGGTGTGGGCCGACCTCGACTTCGCCGCCGCGCCGCTGGCCGCGCTGGCCGAGCCCGAGCGGGTGGTGCTGCGCGACCTGCTGCGCAAGATCAACCCGCGCCGGGACTGAGCCGCGGGCCGCACGCCGCTCGCCCGCGCCGCTGGCCCACCCCGCTCCCCCAC
>NZ_JAGSOG010000144.1 GCF_018139695.1 Actinospica durhamensis
GCCCCCGTCCCCTCCCTCACCGTACAAGGAGCCTGATCCGCATGGCCCTCGAGTTCATCGGCATCGCGCACACCCGCCCCGGCAGCGAGTCCGAGGCGGCCGACCCCACCAGCCCGATCATCCAGCCCGACTACCTCAAGGCGATCGCCCGCGCGCACGAGGACTCCGGCTTCGACCGGATCCTGGTCGCGCACTCCTCGGCATCCCCGGACGGGTTCACCGTCGCCGACCAGATCCTGACCCACACCGAGCGGCTCGGCGTGCTGCTCGCGCACCGCCCCGGCTTCGTCTCGCCCACCTACGCCGCCCGCAAGTACGCCACCCTCGACGCCTTCCACCCGGGTCGGATCGCGCTGCACACCATCAGCGGCGGCGACGACAAGGACCAGGCCAGGGACGGGGACATCAGCGACAAGCCGGCCCGCTACCGGCGCTCGGACGAGTTCTTGAGCATCGTGCGCAAGGAGTGGGAGTCGGCCGAGCCGTTCGACTTCGACGGCGAGTTCTACACCGTGCGCGGCGGCTGGTCCGCGGTGCGCCCGGCCCTCGGCGGCATCCCGATCTACTTCGGCGGCGCCTCCGCGGACGCGATCCGGGTCGGGGGCAAGCAGGCGGACGTGTACGCGTTCTGGGGCGAGCCGCTGGCCGGGATCGCCGAGCGGATCGAGCAGGTGCGCGCGGCCGCCGCGCCGTACGGGCGCGACCCCCGGTTCAGCGTGAGCCTGCGCCCGATCCCGGCCGCCACCGAGGCCGAGGCCTGGGAGCGCGCGGCCGAGATCCTGGAGCTGACCAAGGAGCGGGCCGGGCAGCTGCGCAAGTCCTGGGGCTGGGGCGGCGCCAAGCGGGACCACGCCGAGGCGCGCGGCTCGCAGCGGCTGCTCGAGTACGCCGCCCAGGGCGACGTGCACGACAAGCGGCTGTGGACGGCCGTGGCCAAGGAGACCGGTGCCGCGGGCAACTCCACCGCGCTGGTCGGCAGCTACGAGCAGGTGGCCGAGGCGCTCGGCGAGTACGTGAAGCTGGGCGTCGGTACCCTGCTGATCCGCGGCTTCAGCCCGCTGGACGACGCGCGCGACTACGGCACCCTGGTGCGCCTGGTGCGCGAGTCCGAGCAGGCCGGCCGGCTCGTCGGAGCGGGTGCGTAACCATGACGAGCGCGGGTGTGCCGACGACATCGCACTGGGGTGCCTACCTGGCCCGCCCGGACGCGTCGGCCGACGGCGGGATCGCGGTGCTGCCGCATCCCGCCGACCCGGCGCCCTCGCCGCTGCTGGGCAACGTGGCCGGCGCGCTGCGCCACCGCACCCGGGTGGCCCGGCCCGCGGTGCGGCGCGGCTGGCTGGAGCGGGCGGCGCGGGGTCTGGACCCGGTGCCGAGCGACCGGCGCGGCGCCGAACCGTTCGTGGAGCTGCCCTGGGACGAGGCGCTCGACCTGCTCGCGGCCGAGCTGACCCGGGTACGTGAGCGGCACGGCAACGAGGCGGTGTTCGGCGGCTCCTACGGCTGGGCCAGCGCCGGGCGGTTCCACCACGCGCAGAGCCAGCTGCACCGGTTCCTGAACCTGTACGGCGGCTACACCTCCTCGCGCAACTCCTACAGCCTGGCCACCTCGCTGGTGGTGCTGCCGCACATCGTGGGGGACGCCGACACGGTGCTGCGACGCGCCTCGTCCTGGCCCACGATCGTCGAGCACACCGAGCTGATCGTGGCGTTCGGCGGCATCCCGGCCAAGAACGTGTTCGTCACCCCCGGCGGCGTCACCCGGCACGTCACGCCCGGCGCCCTGGACGCGCTCGCCCGCCGCGGCACCGAGGTGGTGCTGATCAGCCCACTGCGCGCGGACCTGCCGGGCAGTGCGCCGGCCACCGACTGGATCCCGATCGAGCCGGCCACCGACACGGCCCTGATGCTCGCGCTCGCCCACACGCTGCTGGCCGAGAACCTGTACGACCGGGAGTTCCTGGAGCGCTGCACCGCGGGCTTCGACGTGTTCGAGCGCTACCTCGACGGCCGTGCCGACGGGGTGGCCAAGGACGCCGCGTGGGCCGCGCCGATCTGCGGGGTGGCCGCCGAGCGGATCAGGGCCCTGGCCCGGCGGATGGCCGCGGCGCGCACCCTGGTGACCGTCACCTGGTCGCTCCAGCGCATCCAGCACGGCGAGCAGCCGATCTGGGCCGGGATCGCGCTGGCCGCGATGCTCGGGCAGATCGGCCTGCCGGGCGGGGGTTTCGGGCACGGCTACGGCTCGATGGGCGACGTGGGCGACCACGGCCCGGAGGCGCGCCTGCCCCACCTGTCGCAGGGAACGAACCCGGTGCGCACCTTCATCCCGGTGGCCCGGATCGCCGACATGCTGCTGCACCCGGGCGAGCAGTACGACTACGACGGCGCGCGGCTGACCTACCCGGACATCCGGCTGGTCTACTGGGCCGGGGGCAACCCGTTCCACCACCACCAGCACCTCGCCCGGCTGCGCCGCGCCTTCGCCCGGACGGACACGGTCGTGGTGCACGAGCCGTACTGGACCGCCAGCGCCCGGCACGCCGACTTCGTGCTGCCGGTCACCACCACGCTCGAGCGCGAGGACCTCGGCGGAGGGCGCCGCGACACGCACCTGATCGCGATGCACCGCGCCGCCGACCCGTACGCCGAGGCCCGCGACGACTACGCGATCCTGGCCGGCCTCGCGGACCGGCTGGGCTTCGGCGAGGCCTTCACCGAGGGGCGTAGCGCGCGCGAGTGGCTGGTGCACCTTTACGAACCCTGGCGCCCGAGCGTCGGCGCGCCGCCGTTCGAGGAGTTCTGGGCGGCCGGGCAGTTCGAGCTGCCCGCCGGGCCCGAGCACTTCACCCTGTTCGAGCACTTCCGCGCCGACCCGCGGGGCGCGCCGCTGCGCACGCCCAGCGGCCGGATCGAGCTGTACTCGCCCACCGTCGCAGGCTTCGGATACCCGGACTGCCCGGGGCATCCGGTCTGGCTGGAGCCGGACGAGTGGCACGGCGCGCCCGCCGCGCGCCGCTTCCCGCTGGTGCTCATCGCGAACCAGCCGAGCACCCGGCTGCACAGCCAGCTCGACGTCGGACCGGTCAGCCGGGCCGCGAAGGTGGCCGGGCGCGAGGCGATCCGGCTGCATCCCGCGGACGCGGCGGCGCGCGGCATCGCCGAGGGCGAGGTCGTGCGGGTGTTCAACGACCGCGGCGCCTGCCTGGCCGGGGCCGTGCTCACGGCGCAGGTGCGCCCCGGCGTGGTGCAGCTGCCGACCGGGGCCTGGTACGACCCGCTGCCGCAGCCGGGCGGCGCCGAACCGCTGTGCGTGCACGGGAATCCGAACGCGGTCACCGCCGACCTCCCCTCCTCCCGGCTGTCCCAGGGCTGCACCGGGCAGCACGCGCTCGTCCAGGTCGAGCGGTACGCGGGCGACCCTCCCCCGGTCACCGTGACCGCGCCGCCGACCCTGCTGCGAAAGGAAGACCTTTGAGTATCGACACCGACACCGCGCTCGACGCCCCCACGCTCCCGCCGCTCGCCCTCGACGCGCTGCCCGGCGTGGCCGCCGAACTCGCCGCGCGGGCCGAGGAGCACGACCGGGACGGCTCGTTCCCGCACGAGGGCGTGGCCGCGGTGCACCGGGCCGGGCTGCTCACCGCGACGGTCTCCGCCGAGTACGGCGGGCCGGGCGCGGGCATCGCGGCCACGGTCGAGATCCTGCGCACGCTCGGCGCGGCCGATCCCTCGGTCGCCCTGGTGACCGCGATGACGCTGTTCACCCACGCCGCGCAGGCCGCCGCGCCGAGCTGGCCGGAGCCGCACTATCGCAGCCTGCTGCGAGACTCGGCCGAGGGTCCGGCCCTTGTCAACTCCCTGCGCGTCGAGCCGGAACTCGGCACCCCGGCCCGCGGCGGCCTGCCCGCCACCACCGCCCGCCGGGACGCGGAGACCGGTGACTGGCTGCTGAGCGGCCACAAGATCTTCTCCACCGGCGCGGTCGGCCTGCGCTGGCTCGCCGTGTGGGCCCGCACCGACGAGGACACGCCGCGGGTGGGCTCGTTCCTGCTGCGCGCGCCCGAGCCCGGCCACATCCCGGGCCTGCGGATCGAGCCGACCTGGGACCACCTCGGGCTTCGGGCGAGCCGCAGCGACGACGTGATCCTGGACGCGGTGCGGCTCCCGGCCGACGCGGTGTCCGGGCTCGTGGATCCCACCGCCACCGATCCGCGCCGCGACCCGGGCCTGGTGGTGTGGAACAACCTGGGCCTGACCGCGCTCTACCTCGGTGTGGCCGAGTCCGCCCGGGACTGGCTGGTGCGCTTCCTCAACGAGCGCACCCCGAGCGCGCTGGGCCGGCCGCTGGCCACCGTGGCGCGCTTCCAGGACGAGGTCGGGCTGATCCAGGCCCAGCTGATCACGGCCGGCGACCTGCTCACCGGCCTCGCCCTGCGCCACGACGCCGGCGATCCGCAGGCCGCCGCGCACGCCGCCGCGGCCAAGCTGATCGGCACCCGGGCCGCCATCGACTCCGTCCAGCGCGCCGTCGCGCTCGTCGGCAACAACGCCCTGACCCGCCGCAACCCGCTGGAGCGCCACCTGCGCGACGTGCTGTGCGCCCGCGTACACACCCCGCAGGACGACTCGATCCTCGGCGCGCTCGGCCGCGCCACCCTCGAAGCACACAGATAAGGACACCCCCATGCCCGTCGAGTTCATCGGCATGATCGCCACCAAGCCCGGCTCGGAGTCCGCCCGCGCCGACGGCCCCGTCATCGACCCCGGATACACCCGCCGCTTCGCCCGCGCCCACGAGGACGCCGGCTTCGACCGGGTCCTGATCGGCTACGGCTCCGGCTACCCGGAGGGCGCCCAGGTGGCCGCGTACGCCGCGGCGCACACCGAGCGCATCAGCCTGCTGATCGCGCACCGGCCCGGCTTCGTCGCCCCCACCCTGGCCGCCCGCCAGTTCGCCACCCTGGACCAGTTCAGCGGCGGCCGGGTGGCGGTGCACACCATCACCGGCGGCAACAACGCCGAGCAGCGCCGGGACGGGGACTACCTGGAGAAGGACGAGCGCTACGCCCGCACCGACGAGTACCTCGAGATCCTGCGCCGCACCTGGGAGTCCGAGGAGCCGTTCGACTACCAGGGCGAGTACTACAAGTTCGAGGACCACTACGCCGCGACGAAGCCGGCACACCGGATCCCGCTCTACTTCGGCGGCTCCTCCCCCGCGGCGTACCGGGTCGGCGGCAAGCACGCGGACACCTTCGCGCTGTGGGGTGAGCCGCTGAAGGAGACCGCCGAGCAGATCGCCTCCGTGCACGCGGCGGCCAAGGCGGCCGGGCGCACCGAACTGCCGGGCATCTCCGTCTCCTTCCGCCCGATCCTCGGCGCCACCGAGGAGCTCGCCTGGGAGCGGGCCGAGGGCATCCTGGCCCGGATCCAGAACGGCGGCACCTCCTTCTTCGCCACCAAGGGCCGCTCCTGGATCTCGCCGGACCGGCAGCCGGAGAACGCCGGCTCGCAGCGGCTGCTCGCCGCCGCGGCCAAGGGCGACCTGCACGACCGGGCGCTGTGGACCGCCCCGGCCAAGGCGACCGGCGCCGGCGGCAACTCCACCGCGCTCGTCGGCACCCCGGAGACGGTGGCGCAGGCGTTGCTGGACTACGTCGACATCGGCGTGACCACGATCCTGATCCGCGGCTACGACCCGCTGGACGACGCGATCGACTACGGACGCGAACTCATCCCGCTGGTGCGCGCGGAGGTGGCCCGCCGGGACGCGGCCGCGGCCGCCGCGTCCACCGACGCTTCCGCCGACGCCGACGCGCTGGTCGGAGCGGCCCGATGAGCAACGCGATCCTCACCTGGGAGCCGCCGCAGCCCGGCCCGGCCGTGCGCGGCACCGTGATCCTGCTGCCCGGCCGCGGCGAGCACCCCGGCGTCTACGAACGCTTCGGCCGCCGGCTGGCCTTCGACGCGTACACCGTGCACGCGATCGCCGCGCCGCCGCAGCAGGACCCGGCGGACCTGCGCGACCAGATCGCCGCACTGGTCGCCGCTTCGGCCGGCCCGGTGGTGCTGGCCGGTTCGGACACCGGCGCGCTGCACGCGCTGGCGCTCGCCACCGAGGGCAAGCTGGATGTGGACGGCCTGCTGCTGGTGGGCCTGCCGGGCGCAGGGTTCGATGACGCCGCGACCGAATCCCCGGAGTGGGAAAGGGAACTGGAGCTGCGCACCGGCTGCCCGACCCACCGCGGCCGACTGACCGAGGACCCCGAGTTCACGCGGGGCAGCCTGTTCGACCCCGTACCCGAGCGGCTGAGCGCGTTCCTCGACCTCGACGACGCGGCGTACGCGGCAGTGCAGGCGCACACCCTGGTGCTGCACGGAGCGTCCGACCTGCTCGCGGCGCCGGTGCTGGCCGCCGCGCTGGCCGGGCGGCTGCCGCGGGCCGCGCTGGCGCTGGTGCGCGAGGCTCCGCACGACGTGCTCAACGACGCCGCGCACCGCAGCGTCGCGGCGGCCGTGGTGCAGTGGCTCGAGGCGCTGCGCTCCGGCGCCCCGGACACCCCGTTCGTCGCCTCCGCGTGAACGCACCCGTGTTCCACTGGTTCCTGCCGACCTCCGGGGACGGGCGCGACGTGGTCGGCTGGGTGCACGCGAAGACGGCGACCGGCAGCCCGCGCGAGGTCGGGCGCGCTCCCGATCTCGGCTACCTGGCCGACGTCGCGCGCGCGGCCGACCGGCTCGGATTCGAGTCCGTACTCACCCCGACCGGGACGTGGTGCGAGGACGCGTGGATCAGCACGGCCGCCCTCGCGCCGCTCACCCGGCGGCTGAAGTTCATCGTGGCGCTGCGCCCCGACGCCCTCTCGCCCACCCTCGCCGCGCAGATGGCGGCGACGTTCCAGCACCTGTCCGGCGGCCGGCTGGCGCTGAACGTGGTGACCGGCGGGGACGACGCGGAGCAGCGCCGCTACGGCGACCACCTCGACCACTCCCGCCGCTACGCGCGCACCGACGAGTTTCTCAGCGTGCTGCGGGGGGCGTGGTCGGGCACGCCGTTCGACTTCGCCGGCGAGCACTACCGGGTCGAGGGGGCCACGGTCGGGCGCCTGCCCGAACCGCCGCCCACGCTGTTCCTCGGCGGCGCCTCCGAGGCCGCCGCCGAGGTCTCGGCCCGGCACGCCGACGTGCACCTGATCTGGGGCGAGCCGCCCAAGGCGGTGGCCGAGCAGATCCAGCGGGTGCGCGACGCGGCCGAGGCGCGCGGGGACGGCCGGGTGCCGCGCTTCGGCGTGCGCTTCCACGTCGTCACCCGCGACACCGCGGAGCAGGCCTGGGCCGAGACCGACCGGCTGCTCGAGGCGATGGACCCGGAGGCGATCGCGGTGGCCCAGAACCGTTTCCGCGCCTCGGCCTCCGTCGGCCAACGCCGGATGGCCGCGTTGCACGGCGGGAGCAAGGAAGGGCTCGAGGTCTACCCGAACGTCTGGGCCGGCTTCGGCCTGCTGCGCCGCCACGCCGGCACCGCCCTCGTCGGCAGCCACGAACAGGTCGCCGAGCGGATCGAGGAGTACCGCGCGCTCGGCGTCGAGCACTTCATCCTCTCCGGCCAGCCCCACCTCGAAGAGGCCTACCGCGTCGCCGAGGGGGTACTGCCGCTGCTGCGCTGATCCGGCTTCCGCCGTGACCGGCGAAGATCGTTAGGGAAATTTAATCGAAGCGGTTCGACAACCGTATCCTGCTGGCCATCCACGCCCTAGGCCTTCCAGACCGCGCGTGGATGGGATTAGCATGGGCCCGCGCGTCGAAGCGCTTCGAAACCTTTTCGGAACCTCGGCGCCATCCGCGGAACGACTGCGAGGGAGCTGTCCGTGAGGTTCACCGATGGCCGCTGGCTCATGCGACCCGGCGTGCGACCGGCTTATCCGGCCCAGGTACTCGATGCTGAGGAGACCACCGGCGGGCTGGTGATCCACGCCCCGTCGCGGCGGATCACCCGCCGGGGCGACCTGCTCGACGGCCCGGCCCTGACCGTGACACTGGGCGCTCCGCTGCCCGGCGTGATCTCGGTGCGGGTGACGCACTTCGCGCGGCCGGAGCCAGGTCCGGACTTCGCGATCGAGCAGGCGGACCCGTCCGCCGACGCGGGCCGGCTGACCCGTGCCGAGGACGGCACGCTGCTGTTCGCCTCGGGCGAGCTGACCGCCAGGATCTCGGCCCCGGGCGAGGCCTGGGCGCTGGACTTCCTGGCCGACGGCCGGCGGCTGACCGGCAGCGGCGCGCACGCCATGGCCGCGCTGGAGACCGATTCGGGCCACTACCTGCGCGAGCAGCTCGACCTGGGTGTGGGCCACTTCGTCTACGGGCTCGGCGAACGCTTCGGCCCGCTGGTGCGCAACGGCCAGAACGTGGAGATGTGGAACGCCGACGGCGGCACCGGCAGCGAGCAGGCGTACAAGAACGTCCCGTTCTTCCTGACGAACGCGGGCTACGGCGTCTTCGTCAACCACCCCGGCCGGGTCGACTACGAGGTGGCCTCCGAGGCGGTCAGCCGCACGCAGTTCAGCGTCGCCGGGCACAGCCTGGAGTACTTCCTCATCCACGGCCCGAGCCCGCGCGAGATCCTGGCCAGGTACACCGCGCTCACCGGCCGCCCCGCGCTCCCGCCCGCCTGGTCCTTCGGCCTGTGGCTGACCACCTCGTTCACCACGAACTACGACGAGGAGACCGTCTCCGGCATCATCGAGGAGATGGCCCGGCGGGAACTGCCGCTGTCGGTGTTCCACTTCGACTCGTTCTGGATGCGCGAGCACCAGTGGTGCGACTTCCAGTGGGACACCCGGATCTTCCCGGACCCGGCCGGGATGCTGGCCCGGCTCAAGGCCACCGGCCTGCACATCAGCGTATGGATCAACCCGTACATCGCGCAGCGCTCACCGCTGTTCGCCGAGGGCGCCGCGGCCGGCTACCTGCTCAAGCGCGCCGACGGCACGGTGTGGCAGACCGACCTGTGGCAGCCGGGCATGGGCATCGTGGACTTCACCAACCCGGCCGCCCGCGACTGGTTCGCCGGGAAGCTCGACGCGCTGCTCGAAATGGGCGTGGACTGCTTCAAGACCGACTTCGGCGAGCGCATCCCGACCGACGTGGTCTACTTCGACGGCTCGGACCCGGAGCGGATGCACAACTACTACACCCACCTGTACAACCAGACCGTGTTCGAGGTGCTGCGCAAGCGCCGCGGCGACGGCGAAGCGCTGGTCTTCGCCCGCTCCGCGACCGCCGGATCCCAGCAGTTCCCGGTGCACTGGGGCGGGGACTGCGAGGCCACCTTCGAGTCGATGGCGGAGAGCCTGCGCGGCGGGCTGTCGCTGGGCATGTCCGGATTCGGCTTCTGGAGCCACGACATCGGCGGCTTCGAGGGCACCCCGTCGCCCGCGCTGTTCAAGCGCTGGATCGCCTTCGGCCTGCTCTCCTCGCACAGCCGCCTGCACGGCAGCCGGTCCTACCGCGTCCCGTGGCTGTTCGACGAGGAGTCGGTGGACGTGCTTCGGTACTTCACCGGCCTCAAGGCGCAGCTCATGCCGTACCTCTACGCGGCGGCCGACCAGGCAGTGCACAGCGGCGTGCCGCTCATGCGCGCCATGGTGCTGGAGTTCCCGGACGACCCGGCGTGCGCACACCTCGACCGCCAGTACCTGCTCGGCGACGACCTGCTGGTGGCCCCGGTCTTCACCGAGGACGGCGAGGTGAGCTACTACGTCCCGGCCGGCACGTGGACGCACGTACTCACCGGCGAGCGCGTACAGGGCCCGGGCTGGGTGCGCGAACAGCACGGCTTCCAGAGCCTCCCGCTCCTCGCCCGCCCCGGCTCCGTCATCGCCGTCGGATCAGAGACGCAGCGCCCTGACTACGACTACGCCGACGGCGTGACCCTGCGGATCTTCGAGCTCCCCGACGGCGCGAACGTCACCACCCGCATCGTCGCCGCCGACGGCACCACGGCCGCGGTCTTCACCACCACTCGCGAGGGCCACACGGTCACAGTCGAGGCGAGCGATGCCCCGGCACACTGGAAGATCCAGCTCAGCGGCGTCGAGCACGCCTCGGCCGACGGCGCGACGGTGACGCAAGACCGGCTCGGCCTGATCGCCGAGCCGACCGGCCGGGTCGTGGCCTTCCAGCTGGAGGGCGAGTCCGAGAGCTGACGTCGGGACGGGCGGCTCACCCGACCTGCGCGACGGCCGGCTCACCCACCCGGCCGTCGCGCAGGTCGAAGACGGTGTCCGCGATCTCGGCCAGACGGCGGTCGTGGGTGCTGAGGACGACGGCGGTGCCCTCGGTGTCGGCGATCTCGCGCAGTAGGCGGGCGATGCCCGAGCCGGTGCGCGAATCGAGATGGCCGGTTGGCTCGTCGGCGATGAGGAGATCGGGTTTCCGGGCGAGCGCGCGGGCGATGGAGACGCGTTGCTGCTGGCCGCCGGAGAGCTCGGCGGGGCGGTGTTCGGCGTGGCCGGCGAGTCCGACCACGCCGAGCAGGTGGCGCACGCGCTCGTCCCGGCCGTGCGGGTCGGCGCGCGAGAGGCGCAGCGACATGCCCACGTTCTCCTCGGCGGACAGGTACGGGATGAGGCCGAAGGACTGGAACACGAAGCCGATCCGCGTCCGGCGCAGCAGCACCCGCCCCCGGTCGGAGAGGCCGGCCAGGTCCGTCCCTTCGATCGCGACCGATCCGGAGGTGGCCAGGTCGAGGCCGCCGAGGATGTTGAGCAGGGTGGTCTTGCCCGAACCCGAGCGGCCGCGGACGGCGTGGATGCGCCCGGCCGTGACGTCGAGATCGATGCCGCGCAGCGCAGTGACGCGGGTCGCGCCGCAGCCGAAGGAACGGGTCACTTCGTGCGCGCGCAACAGCGGCACGTTCTCGTTCTCCGGCAGCGGTTCGGTGCTCACGCCTCGTCCTCCTCGGGCTTCGCAGGCTCAGGCTCCTGCTGCGCCTCGCGCTCCGGCCACACCTCGATGTGGCCGGGCTCGCGGGTCAGGCGAACCAGGTTCCTGATGCCGAGCGGCTCGGTGAACTCGGGCGGCAGCTGGACCCGGCCGGTGCGGTCGACCACGGCGTACTCGACGTCGGCGCGCCGGGGGCGGGTCGCGCCTTCGCCGTCGGCCTGCGCGTCCGCCGCGCCGGAGGCCGGCTCGTCGCGATGCGTCTCCGTGGCGGTGCGGCCGTCCCGGATCGCCACCGTGCGCCGCACCTGGCCCGCGACCTCCTCGTCGTGGGTGACGATCAGGGTGGTCACCCCGTGCGCGGTATTGGCTTCGCGCAGCGCGGCCATGACGATGTGTGCTGATTCAGCGTCGAGCTCTCCGGTCGGTTCGTCGGCGAGCAGCAGCGTGGGCGAGTTGGCCAGCGCGACGGCGATCGCGACGCGCTGCTGCTCGCCGCCG
This sequence comes from Actinospica durhamensis, assembly GCF_018139695.1. Taxonomy (GTDB): domain Bacteria; phylum Actinomycetota; class Actinomycetes; order Streptomycetales; family Catenulisporaceae; genus Actinospica; species Actinospica durhamensis. The sequence goes on from NZ_JAGSOG010000144.1 coordinate 11,446, forward strand.
GACAGCCGGCCGGGCGTGCGGTCGCGACAGTGCGCGACGTCCATCGAGTCGAGCAGCTCGAGTGCGCGGGCACGACGGGCGGCGCGGCCGACGCCGTTGTACCGCTGCGGCAGCGCGACGTTCTGGAGCGCCGTCAACTGCGGCAGCAGGTTGCGCGGCGGGCTCTGCCAGACGAAGCCGACGCTGCGTCGCCGGTACAGCATGCGTTCGCGTGGGCCGAGCCCGGCCAGCTCTCGGCCGTCCACCCGGACCGAACCGGCCGACGGCGCGTCGAGACCCGCGAGGATGCCCAGCAGCGTCGACTTCCCGCTCCCCGACGCCCCCACGAGCGCGATGAGTTCGCCCTGCGCGACGTGCAGGTCGAGCCCTTGCAGAGCTTGGACCTCCAGATTGTCGGTGCGGTAGATCCGCACCAGCGACGTGCACTCGATCGCCGGCGGGAGCGTCGGATCGGAAGCGGTCATCATGGCCAAGTCTCCCTAGTCTCCCTGCGCCTGGTCGCCGAGGCGCAGGGCTCCGGCCGCGCCGCGCCGGGCGAGCGCGGCGCCGAGCAGCCCGGCGGCCAGGGCCAGCGGAATGAGCGCGGATACGGGCGCTGCGAAGGTGGCCGGGCTCAGCCGTGTGCCGGAGCCGCCCAGGACCGCGGAGAGTGCAGGCCGCACGGCCCACGGCAGCGCGAACGCCGTCAGCGTGCCGCCGACGACGGCGAGTAGGACCGGAGCGGCGAGCTCCACCAGCATGACGCCGTGGCCCTGTCCGGCCGTCATACCCGTGACCGTCAGCCGCGCGGTGCTCGCCCGGCGCTGCGCCGCCTCCCCGAAAGCGGCGAGTGCGACGATCAGGCACCCGGCGGCCAGGGCGGCCGCGGCGAGGGCGGCGAGATAGCTCGCGGACGGCTGCGCCAGCGGCTGCGTGGCAGAGGTCTGCGTCGCGGCGCCACCGGGGGTGCGGTGCAGGGCGAGTGTGAGGTCCGCGGTGCTCAGCGCCAGCGTGAGGATGAACACGGTGACGGCCGCCGGGGCGGGCGTGCGGGCGATGCGCCCGAGGCCGAGCAGCAGGATCGCGCCACGGCGGCGGCGCGACCAGCGCAGCAGCAGCCGCAGCACGGGCGGGCCGAGCGCCAGCGTCACGACCGAGGCAAGCGTGGAGGCGAGCAGCGGGGCGCAGGCGGTATAAAAATCAACGCCGCCGCCGGCCGCGAGCCCGCTGGTGTGCGCCTGATCGAGCCCTGCGATGCACAGCGCCGCTGCCGCCGCCGTCACCACCGCGGGTCCCGGGGGAGAGCGCTCTCCAAAGACTGGCCGCAGCAACTCCGCGGTGTCAACCCTCTCCCCCGGTTCCACACCGAACCCGCTGGCGCAGGGCACTGCGTCAGTGCAATGACACGCAGGACCGCTCGCCCGCACGGCTGAGGTCGGCCCGCAGGTACACGCTTGCCCCGCCGCGGCCGCGCAGAGAGTTTGCGGCTCCCTGCGCGGCCGTGCGTCGTACCTCAGCCGAAGACGATGGTGTGTCGGCCGTTGCGGATGACGCGGTCCTCGGCGTGCCAGAGCACGGCCCGGGAGAGCACCGCGCGCTCGACGTCCGCGCCGCGCCGGCGCAGGTCGGTGGCGGTGTCGGCGTGCGTGACGCGGACCACGTCCTGCTCGATGATCGGCCCTTCGTCGAGGTCTTCGGTGACGTAGTGCGCGGTGGCGCCGACGAGCTTGACGCCGCGTTCCTTGGCCTTGGCATAGGGGCCCGCGCCGATGAAGGCGGGCAGGAACGAGTGGTGGATGTTGATGATCGGCACGCCGAGTTCCTCGATGAAGGCGCCGGAGAGGATCTGCATGTAGCGTGCCAGCACCACGAAGTCGACGTTGCCCTTCAGCAGCCGCAGGTGCTCGGCCTCGGCGGCCGACTTGTCCGGCCCCATCGAGGGGACGTGGAAGAACGGGATGCCGAATCCGCGCACCTCCTCGGCCATGGCGGCGTGGTTCGACACGACCATCGGGATGCTCACCGGCAGTTCGCCGCGCCGGTGCCGCCAGAGCAGGTCGAGCAGGCAGTGGTCCGAGGTGGAGGCGAACACCGCCATGCGCTTGGGCACGGACAGGTCCCGCAGGGTGTATGAGAGCCCGTAGGGCCGCTTGACCTGCTTGTCGAGGTCGCGGGCGATGTCGGGCAGCACGGCCTGCAGGTCGTCCCGGCTGAACACGGTGCGCTGGAAGAACGCGCCGCCGTGCGGATCGTCGGAGTACTGATCGAGCGAGACGATGTTGGCCCGGTGCCGGCTGAGCACGGCGGCGACCGCCGAGACGATGCCGATGCGGTCCTCGCCCTGCACGATCAGCGACGCGAGCGTACGCGGGGCGGCGCCCGGGGACCGCGGGACGGCACCCGTCGTGCGCGCCACGGGGATGTCGACGGTCGTCGCGGTCAACGTCGGCCTTCTTCCTGGAAGCGGATGATCCATTCGGCGCTGGCCCGGAGCCCGCCGAACGTGTAGAAGTGCACCTTCAGCGCGCCGTGCACGGCCGGGTCGTAGCCCTCGGCCAGCGCGCGCAGGAACCGGTCGGGCCCGGCCGTGCCCATCAGGTTGGTCAGCGAGAGCCCGTACTTGCGGGCGATCGAGGCGCTGGTGCCCACGCCGAACCGGGCGGCGAAGCCCAGCAGCCGCCGCACCCCGGCCGGGCCGGGAACGCCGACCCGCACCGGCAGGTCGATCCCGCACTCGCGCACCTGCTGCACCCAGCCGAGCACGGCGTGCGCGTCGAAGGCGAACTGGGTGATGATGCTGCCGGCCAGCTCCTGCGCCTGGAGCTCGAAGTACTTGTCGGCCAGCGCCCCCCACAGCGCGTGGTCCGGGATCGAGGGATGACCCTCGGGATAGCCGGTGATCCCGACGGACCGCACCCCGTGCTCCTGCAGCAGACCACTGCGGATGACGGAGAGCGCGTCCGGATACGGCCCCTGCGGCGTGGTCGGGTCCCCGCCGACGACGAACACCTCCTCGCCGACGCCCCCGCCCACGCCCCGCAGCCCGACGAGGTACTCCTCGAGCGCGGCCGGCGTGGCCAGGCGGCGGGCGGAGATGTGCGCGACGGGCCGGAAGCCGAGCCGCTCGGCCTCGCGGGCGGCCTCCAGCCGCATCCGCACGTCCTCGTTGCCGAGGTAGGTCACGTTCACGCGTGTGCCGGTCGGCAGCAGCCCGCCTACTTCGACGAGCCCTGCGACGTCCTTGCCCGTCATCTCCACCGAGAAGTCGTCGAGGAGATCGAGCACTTCGACAGCATCGGTAGGCATCGCCACCGTCCCGCGACTCGGCTCAGCCATTGCGGCGGTAGAGGGTGCGCGCGTACCGGTTGAACGGGGCCGGCTGGACGGTGGCGCGGATGCGCGGGAAGCCCAGGTCGGCATCCGCGGCGGTGCCGGGTCCTGGGTGCTCGCCCCAGACGACCTCGACCGGTGTGCCGGGCTCGGCCAGCTCCCGGTCCACCAGGGCCAGCGCGAGAATCGTGCCGGCCGGGTCGATGCTCGCGGTCTGCATGGTCACGCCGACCGGTTCCCCGCCGCGCTCGACCCGGTTGCGGGCGTAGGTCAGGTGGAACTCGAGCTCCTCCCCGTCGCCGAGCACCCGCCGCACGTCGTCGATGTCGAACACGAGCGTGACCTTCGTGCGCCGGACCTCGTCCTCGGCCTGCTCGAGCGCGTCCCGGCCGATGAAGTCGTGGTCGAAGGCTATCGACCGGCCGTAGCCGAGCTCGAACGGCGAGCAGTAGTAGTCCTCGATGTCGGGCGAGTACAGGCTGCCGCTGAGGGGCCGCTGCCCCTCGATCCCGAACAGCGGCAGGTAGCCGCGGTAGTCGGCCAGGTCCGGGTCGGTGTAGATCGCGGGCACCGGCGAGGGAATCCAGCCGCTCTCCACGCTCGGCGTGGTGTAGGCCAGCGCCCCCACGCGCTCAAGCCCGAGCGGCTCACCCGCCTCGACAAGCGCGTCGTGCACCGCCTCGGCGTGTTCCCACGGCCCGATGAACTCCCATCCGGCCTGTCCCGCCATCCCGTGTCGCAGGGCCCTGAATGAGCGGTCGCCGAGCGAGACCGGCGCCGAGTGGAAGAACTTCACCGGCGGCAGCGGCCCGCCGAACACGCTCTCCACCAGCTCCGCCGCCCGCGGTCCCTGCACCTGGTACCGGAACAGCTCCGGATCCCGGCCCTGTCGGAACGCCGAGGACGGATCGGTCCGGAAGGACACGTCGTAGCCGCCCCGCTCTGCGTGGTACTGCACCCAGTGCTGCGCCGCCGGCACCCCGGAGAGCGTGAACGCCTCCTGCCCGTCCCGCGCCAGAATCCCGTCCGTCACGATCAACCCGCGCGAGGTGACCGGCACGAACTGCTTGGCCTGCCCGATCGCGAAGTTCGCGAACGTGTTCGCCCCGACCGAGCTCAGCAGCCGCAGCGCGTCCGGCCCGGAGATGAAGAGGTCGAACATATGGTGGGAGAGATTGAGCAGCGCCACCGCCTCGTGCCAGGCCCCCTGCTCCTGCCGCCACCCCCCGTACTCGGGCGCCACCACCTCCGGCGTCCACGGCGCGGCGTTGGCCTTCCACAGCAGCGCGACGGGCGAGCCCGCCTTCTCGATGCCGTCCTGCAGACTGGGCTTGGGCATGCGGCTCCCTCTTCCTTGAGCGAACTAGAACGTTCTAGTAGTGGCGCTAGAGCAGCACCTTAGAGCCGATCACTAGAACGTTCTAGTAGCCCGCGACGTTCACCTTAGCTTTCGTCGGGCGATGGGAAGCCTGCTCAGACCGATTCGCGCGCCACGACGTGGCCGGGATCCGGGTCGAGGGTGCCGGGGTCGAGATTCAGGAGGGAGCGGGCGGCGCGGCGGCCGTGGACTTCGGCGTCGATGTGGACGGAGGTGAGGGCGGGGACGGACAGCTCGCCGCCTTCGGTGTCGTCGAAGCCGATGACGGCGAGATCGCCCGGCACCGAAAGGCCCAGGTCTCGGGCCGCGCCGAGGGCACGGAGGGCGATTTCGTCGGTGAACGCGGCGATCGCGGTTACCTGCGGGTGCTTGCCGCGAAGGCGGCGCAGGGCGGCCGTGCCGGACGCGCGCGGGGAGGGTAAGTCCACGACGACGGGTGCGGGCAGGCCGAGGGTCTGGGCGTGCCGCGCGGTGAGGCGGTGGCGGGCTTCGGTGAGGGCGGAGTGCGCGGTCGGCAGCGCGAGTGCGATGTGGGTGTGGCCGTGGGCGGCGAGGTGGCCGATCTGCAGGGCCACGTGGGCGGCCAGACCGCCGCGCCAGCCGCCGCCCATGTCTTCCAGGTCGTGGCCGGTCATGTAGGACTCGCCGAAGCGGACCACCGCCCGCGGCTCGATGGCCTGGACGATCTGCTCGGTGGCGCGGTCATCGTGGGAGCCGTGGCGCACCATCAGCACGTGGCCGTGGGCGGCGAGTTCGGCGTCGAGGCCGCGGATGTAGCTGCGGGCGTAGTTGCCGTCGTAGGCCCAGTCGACTTCGAGCACGACGACCCTCGAGGAGCCCTCACGCAGCGCTCTGGCCACGCCGCTGGGCACGTAGCCCAACTCGCGCGCGGCGGCCCGGACCCGGTCGCGGGTCGCCGCCGAAATGGTCTGGTTCGGGTTGTCGGCCAACACGAAGCCGGCCGTGGACCGGGAGACCCCGCTGGCCGCGGCCACGTCGTTGAGCGTCACCCGCCGCGGGGTCGCCATGGGACTCCTTCGCACCCGGTCAAGACGGCACAGTCTACGACCGCCGCCGCCTTGCCGTTGATCACGACGCGGAACGACGTATTTTCCGACCCGCGACGCGCCCGTCGGCCCGGCCCGGCGGGGTTGTGGCCGGTGATCAAGCGGGGCAGACTGGGCCACCGGCTGACCGAGAAGCGGCCCGGACAGGAGGCGTCGTGGATATCAGCGGTCTTGACATGAATGCGCTGATGCCGCTGCACGCGCTGCTGGAGCTGCGGCATGTGACGCGGGCGGCGGAGAGCTGCCATATGAGCCAGCCCACGATGAGTGCGTACCTGGCCCGGTTGCGCCGGTACTTCGACGACGAGCTGATCGTGCGGCGCACCGGGGCGTACGAGCTCACGCCGCTGGGGCACCGGCTGCTGCCGCTGGTCACCGAGGCGTTGACGGCGGCCGAGAGCGTGTTCCGCACGCGCGCCGGGTTCTCGCCGGAGACCAGCGGGCGGCGGTTCGTGATCTCCTGCTCGGGTTACGCGACCGGCGTGATCGGGCAGCCGCTCGGGGCCCGGTTCGAGGCGTGTTCGGCCACGCTCTCGGTCCAGTTCTGCGCGCTCAGGGACGGGTTCGGGGAGCGCGATCTGCTTGAGGCGGACCTGGTGATCGCGCCGCTCAGCTTCAGTGTGCCGGCGGAGAGCGAGGAGCTGTTCAGCGACGACTTCGTCTGTCTGCTCGACCGCGGCAATCCGGCGGCCTCGGCCGAGTTGACGCCGGAGACGCTCGGTTCGCTGCGGCATGCCGGGGTCAGCCGCCGGTCCGGCTCGCCCACGATCGCGCACAAGCTGATCGACGGCCTCGGGCTGCGGACGCGGGTGGCGGTGCTCACGGACGAGTGGGCGAATCTGCCCTGGCTGGTGCAGGACACCGACCTGGTCGCGCTGGTGCCCCGGCGGGTGGCCGAGCGGGCCTCGCGCACGGGCAGCTTCGTCATCCACGAGGTGCCGGGCTACGACCGGGCCCGCTTCACCGAGTCGATGCTCTGGCACCCGAGCCGCAGCGCGGACCCGGGGCTGCGCTGGCTGCGCGAGCAGTTGCGGGCGGCGCTGGGCCGGCCCTGACACACCGTCGCGCGGAGTGTCAGGGCCCGGATGCGTCCTCAGCCGGTGACGCCGCCCTCGGTCAGTCCCGACAGCACCCTGCGTTGCAGGAACACGTATGCGACGAGCAGCGGCAGGCTGGAGAGCACGACGTGCGCGAACACCAGGTTCCAGGCGACTCCGTGGGTGGAGGTGGAGGCGAACTGGAACAGGGTGAGCGGCAGCGTGGACTCGCTCGTGTTCGGCAGCAGGAACAGTGCGAAGAAGAAGTCGTTCCAGACCGAGATGATCAGCATGACCGACGCGGTGACCAGCACCGGGGCGAGCAGCGGCAGGATCATCTGGCGATAGATCCGCCACCTGCCCGCGCCGTCGAGCGCGGCGGCCTCCTCGTAGTCCACCGGCAGGGTGCGGATGAAGCCGGTGGCGAGGAAGACCACGACGCCCAGGCGCGTACCCGTGATGGTCAGCAGGTAGCCGAGGCGCGAGCCGTTGAGTCCCAGCTGCGTGAGCACGTACACGGTGGGGATGATCGCGGGCGGCAGCACGATCGAGAGCGCCGTGGCGTAGTACGCGACACGCAGTGAACGGGACTGCGAGCGCGCGTACGCCCACGCGGCCATCGAGCCGAACAGCAGCACGGCCGCGATGGTGGGCACGGCGATCAGCAGACTGTTGAGCAGGCCGGTGAAGTACGAACCCTGATCGATGACGGTGCGATAGTTCGCGACCAGGTTCCACCGGCTCGGCAGCCCGAGCGAGAGCACGCTGGCGTCGCCCTGGGTCTTGAAGGAGTTGACCACCAGCATCCACAGCGGCAGGCCGATCCACGGCACGGCGAACAGGCCGAGCAGCCCGCAGCGCAGCCACGTGCGGGTACGAGTACGGGTCCTGTTCACATCTGCACCTCTCGCCGACGCAGCCAGCCGATCAGCGGGACGGCGGTGACCACGACCAGCAGCGTGATGACGAAGCCGAGCGAGCTGGCGAGGCCGAAGAAGCTCTGGCCGTATTCGTTGTAGAGCGCGACGTTGAGCACCGAGGTGGCGTCGCCCGGGCCGCCGCCGGTGGTGGCGAACACGACGTCGAGGGCGCTGAACGCGCCGACGAGGGTGATCACCACGTTGAAGGTGAACGCCGGGGCCAGCAGCGGGAAGGTGACCGAGCGGAAGCGGCGTACCGGGCCTGCGCCGTCCAGCAGCGCGGCCTCCGGGATCTGACGCGGAATCCGGTTGAGCCCGGCGATGTAGACGAGCGTGACCAGGCCGGTCCACTTCCACGCGTCCACGCCGGCGACGCAGACGAGCGCGGAGAGGTTGTGGCCGAGCCAGTCGTAGTGGAAGCCGCCGGGGACGACGAGCGAGATGACCGCGTTGAGCGGCCCGTTCTGGGTGAGCACCGCGCTCCAGATGTAGCCCGCGGCCAGCGGTGAGATGAGCACGGGGACGAAGTAGAGGGAGCGGAAGAAGCCGTTGACCTTGTCGGTGCGCTGCATCGCGAGGGCGAGCGCGAGGCCGACGATGTTCTGCACGAGCATGGAGACCAGGGCGTAGCCGGCCGTGACCTCGGTGGCGTGGGTGAGCACGCCGAGCTGCTCGAGCAACCGGAAGTTGGCCAGCCCGTCCCAGCGGATCACGGAGCTGTAGCCGGTCCAGCGGGTGAAGGCGAAGACCGCGTTGGCGGCGAACGGGATCAGGAAGAAGACCAGCACGAGCAGGATCGAGGGCAGGGCGAAGGCGAGGCGCGCCAGGCCGTGGCCGCGTCGGGCGCGTGCCGCGCTCCCCGGAGTGGGGAGCGCGGCACGCGCGACGCGGCCGGCGCGACGGGTCTCGCGCGCGGGGGGCGTCAACAGTTGCATGGGGGTCCGGGTCCGCTCTGGTCAGCTGCCCGCGGCGGCGGACGCCTGCAGGTAGTAGTCCTGGACCTTGTCGGCGACCGCCTGGGCGTCCTCCTGGCCGGCCAGCAGCTTGGCGGATTCGGGCCCGAAGTTGCCCGAGCCGGGGACCTGCGAGTTCCAGGTGAGGGTGGCGCCGTCGCGGTAGGCGGCGTCGATCTGCTGCATCAGGCCCTGCATCTTCGGGGTCGCGGTGCCCGAGAGCGTCGGGATCGTGGCGGCCTCGTCGATGTACGCGCCGTAGCCCGCGCCGGTGACGTACTCGATGAACTGGATCGCGGCGCGCTCCTTGGTGGTGTCGCCGGTCTTGGGCACGTAGTAGGTGCCGAGCGGGCTGGGCGCGTAGCCGGCGACCGCGGAGGTCGCGGACACGCCGGTGAACCCGACCGCGGCGTCCACGCTCGCGTCGTTCCCGCCCGCGTCGGCGTCGAGCATGGGGACGCTGTCGGAACCGTTGGCGACCATGGCGGCCTTGCCCGCGAGCACGTCCTTGAGCGAGGTCTCCCAGGTGCCGGTGGCGGAGTCCGAGTTGAAGCAGCCGGCCGACTTGAGCGCCGCGTACGCCTCGAGTCCCTTGACCAACGGGCCGTTCGGGTCGTTCAGCTTGGCCTCGCCGGACAGGATCGAGGCGGCGTACGTGTTGCCCTTGTTGTACTGGGCCACGTAGTCGAAGGAGGAGAGCACCTGCTGCGGCCAGCCGGATCCGCCCGCCTCGTACAGGGGTATGACGCCGGGTTCCTTGGCCTTGAGCACCGTACAGTCGTGGGCCAGGTCCGCGTAGGTCTGGGGCACCGAGAGCCCGGCCGCGGCCAGGACGGACTTGTTGTAGAAGAGGCCGAAGACGGTGGGCATGCCGATGGTCGCGGCGTAGGTCTTGCCGTCGAGGCTGCCGGAGAGCGTGGCCAGCTGTCCCTCCTTGGCCACGAAGGACATGGAGGACAGGTCGACCATGGTCTGCGAGCCGTTGAGCGCGAGCAGGTCGGTGCGGTTGCCGTGCCACTCCAGGATGTCCGGCCGGGCCCCGGTGGCCCACTTCGTCTGCACCGTGGTCGGGAAGGTGCTCGCCGGGATGTCGACGAACTGGAGGGTGTTGCCCGACTCCTTCTCGTAGGCCTTGTACAGATCGAGCAGCGCCTGCGGGTCGGCTGTGTTGTGCCACAGGGTCAAGGTGACGCCGGTGACCGCGGAGCCGCCGAACAGGGAGGAATCCGCGGACGCGTCTCCACTGCCGGCCGATCCCATGGTGTTGGAACACGCGGTGGCCAGCAGGCTGGTCGCGACCAGGGCGGCGGCGAACGCGGCGGATCTGCCGCGGGCTCTCGAGATGTACATCATTGTCAGCTCATCTCCTCGATCGATCAGTGCAGGGTAGTGCAGGGTCGGGTCGTGCAGGGTCAGGTGATACGGGGTCGGCGAAATCGGGGTCCGCGCAATGCGGGGTCCGCGAAGGCTTGCGGCGAAGCGCCTGCGGCCGTGGGCCCTGCCCGCGGCACCGGGTGTGTGACGGGGGAATCCCGGGCGGCGTCGGCTCACGCCCGGGGAAGCGGTCCACGGCCGAGGGGGCCGGGTGGTGAGCACGACGCTCCCACCGCCACGCCGGGCGAGGCAAGGTCCGGGGCCGTTCGGCCTCATCGGATTCCCCTATGTGGCACATAGGGGAACACCATTTCCCTC
>NZ_JAGSOG010000145.1 GCF_018139695.1 Actinospica durhamensis
GGTCAGCCTCGCTTCCTGCGTCGTTGGATCCGGGCCCCGGCGAACACCGGCACGCCCACCGCCCCGATGATCAGCAGGACGGTCAGCACCGCCATCCCGGTCTGCTGGTCGGGCCGGGAGGCCACCGCGACCGGTTCGGCGTAGATGGGCTGCGCGGACGCGGACTGGCCCGCCCCGCCGCCACTGCCGCCGGAGCCGCCACCTGCGCCGGAACCCGCTCCGGCACTGGTGGAGGCGTGTGCCCCGGCCGAGGCGCTCGCTCCCCCGGTACCGCCCGAGCCGCCGGAGGTGCCGCCGGAGCCGCCGCTGCCGCCGGAGGTGCCCCCGTTGCCGGAGGTGCCCCCGCCGGTGCCGCCACCGCCGCCGCCCGCGGTGCAGTCCAGCGGCGCGGTCTCGTAGTCGCACTGGCTCGGGTACGGCGCGTCCTTGATCAGGTGGTTGACGCCGTTGGAGTACGTCGGGTTGTTGCAGCCGTTCAGTTCGCTCAGGTCCGGGGTGGCGATGTGGCCCGGCAGGTGGTCCACCTGTTCGAACCCGCCGACCACCAGGGTCTTGGGCAGCGGCGAGTAGCCGAGCTGGCCCGCGGTCTGCTGGGCGCCGCAGAGCACGTAGTTGAGCCAGGTGCTCAGCGTCACGCCCTTCGCGGTGTCCCAGCCCGGCACCAGCGAGCCCTTCCCGCTGTCGCGCGGGATGATCAGGTAGCTGTAGCTGGAGAGCGGGTAGGCGCGCGGATCAGGGTTCGTGTAGACGTTGTCGAGGTCCTGCATGAGGAAGTCGACGTCGTTCGGGTTCTCGTCGATCACGGCCGCCTGCAACGCGATCGCCACGTTCGACGGGGTCGGCAGGGTGTAGTAGCCGGCCGCGTTGAGCATCTTGACCGCGTGCAGGCCGTAGTTGAGCGCGTAGGCATACTCGTCGTAGCCGATCGCGCCCTCGCTGATCGGGGAGGCGAGGAAGGAGGCCATCTGGTCCGAGCCGTTCTTCTGCACCGAGTTGGCGAAGCCCGGGTAGAACTCGGTCGGACCGCACGGGCTCGGGCCGCCGTGGGCCGCGCAGAACGCGTTCCACAGCGACGGATACTCCTTGGCCAGCCAACGGGTGAACATGTAGCTGGCGCCGGAGCCGTCCGACCTGGTCACCACGGTGATCGGCTCGTTCGGCAGCTGCGCGCCGTAGTCGTGCGTGATCGCCGGATCGTCCCAGTTCACGATGGAGCCGGTGAAGATCTTCGCCAGCGTCTGCCCGGACAGCCGCAGGTCCGTCACGGTCCGGCCGCCCACGTGCAGGTTGTAGATGAACGTGGTGCCGCCCGCGACGATGGGGATGTACGAGTAGTTCCACTGCACCGACTCGGTGCCCGAGCCGAAGGGGTCGGGGGACTTGAGGAACGCGATGTCGGACCCGGCGAAGTCGTTCTGGTGCACGATGAAGTTCTCCCGGCCCTGCGCCGAGCCGTCGCCGGTGTAGTTGATCTGGATCCCGTCCTGGGCCGCGATGTCCCTGGACCACTGCTGGATCGCGGGTTCGGCCCAGGAGGAGCCGTCGCCGTCGAGCGGTACGTAGCTCACCGCGGCGGCCGGCGAGGCGGCCGGGAAGAACCCGACGCCGATCGCGAGCAGCGCGGCGAGCAGGGCGGTCAGGAGCCGGGTGGTCCTACGCGGCGCCATGGTCGCCCCCTTCCTCGGCGGCGGCGCGCGCCGCGGCGGCCAGCGCCCGGTCCCGGGCCATCTGCCGCTTCTGTCGACGGGTCAGCTCCCCCGGCGCCTTTCCGCCGAGCACGCGGGCCAGGGTGAACAGGATCAGCACCAGGGCCATGAGCACCGCGGCCGCGCCGAAGGCCCTGACCCGCTCGGCGTCCTGCGGGTAGCGGACGAATTCGAAGATGTAGAGCGGCAGGCTGGTCTGCCAGTGCTGGAACGGATCTGCGTTCATGTAGTTGTTGAGCCCGTCCACCAGCAGCAGCGGCGCGGTCTCGCCGATCGCCCTGGCCATGCCGAGCACCACGGCCGTGGTCAGGCCGGAGCGCGCGGTGGGCAGCACCACGGTCCACACCGTCCGCCACTGGCTGGCCCCGAGCGCGTACGAGGCCTCGCGCAGGCTGCGCGGCACCAGCCGGAGCATGACCTCGGAGGAGCGGGCCACGAACGGGATCATCATGATGGTCAGCGCGATCGCGGCCGCGAAGCCGCTCTTGGGCAGGCCGAGGGTCAGCACCACCAGGGCGTAGACGAACAGGCCGGCGACGATCTCGGGCAGCGAGGTCATCGCCTGGATCAGGGCCCTCACGGCCTGGGCCATCGGTCCGCCGACCTCCACCAGGAACAGGGCGGCGAGGATCCCGAGCGGCACCGCGAGCGCGGTGGCGATGCCCATCTGTTCGAGCGAGCCCACCATCGCGTGCCACACGCCGCCGTGGGTGAACGGGTCCAGCGGCCCGACCTCGGCCATGGTCTGGGTCACGAAGTTCCAGTGGAAGAGCGCGTGCCGGCCGGTGAACGCCACGTACCCGACCTGGTCGAGGATCAGCGCCACGATGATCAGCCCGAGCGTGACCATCAGGGCCGCGACGATCCGGTCGGTCACCGCCCGCCGGCCCCAGAGCATCGCGGTCACGGTGCCGAGGAAGAGCAGGAAGACCGCGTACCAGACCAGCGCGAAGCCGACCGCGCCGGTCAGCGGCAGGATCCGCTCGTAGATCAGCCAGACCAGGCCGAAGGAGGCGAGCAGCGAGCCGAGCACGGCGCACACGCCGTCCAGGGTCACGCTCCTGCGCCGGATCCGGCGGCCGAGGTCCGGATCCTCGGCCGGCCGGCCGGGGCGCGGGGTGTGCGCGGCGGGCGGCGCCGGGGGCGCGGCCACGGTGGAGAGTTCCGTCATCGTCTGCCTCCGCTCAATCCGCCGTCTGCGCGCCAGAGCGCGAACGGGTGATGATCACGCCGGCCACCGCGTTCACGATCAGGGTGAGCACGAACAGGACGAGGCCCGCGGCCATCAGGGCCGAGATCATGGTCGGGGTGGACTCGCTGTACCAGAGCGCGATCAGGCCGGGGATGGAAAGGCCGCCGGTGTGCAGCACGTGCCAGTTGAAGACGTAGACCGGCGAGATGAACAGCGCGACCACGATGGTCTCGCCCATGGCCCGGCCGAAGCCGAGCATGATCGCGCCGATCATGCCGCCGCGGCCGTAGGGCAGCACCACGGTGCGGATCATCCCCCAGCGGCTGGCGCCGAGCGCGTAGGCGCCCTCCCGTTCCCCGGACGGGGCCTGGGAGAAGACCTCGCGGCAGATCGAGGTGATGATCGGGATGACCATCAGGGAGATGATGAGCCCGGCCACGAACGGCGAGGCCTGGAACAGGATCTGCATGTCCCCGCCGACCACCTTGAACGGCGGGAAGACGCCGCCGAGGTGGTCCGAGAGCCAGCGCGAGAAGCCCAGGATCCGCGGCTGCAGGAAGAACACGCCCCACAGCGCGTAGACGATGCTGGGGATCGCCGCCATCAGGTCGATCAGCGCGACCAGCGGCCGCTTGAGCACGGCCGGGGCGTACTCGGAGATGAACAGCGCGGCCGTGAGCGCGCAGGGTACCGCGACCACCAGCGCGGTCAGCGCGATCACCAGGCCGTTCGGCAGCACCGAGGCGATGCCGAAGTGGTTGGAGCCGAGCAGCCAGGTGGAGGTGGTGAAGAACTTCCAGCCGGCCACGCGGAAGGTGTCCCAGGCCCGGTAGAGCAGGAAGCCGCCGATGAGCCCGGTGATCGCGAACACGGCCAGGCCGCCGCCGCGCAGCAGGGCCCGGAAGGCCCGGTCCGCCCCGGACAGCCGCGCCACGATCTGGCGCGGCACGTCCGGGACCTCGGCCGCGCCGGACAGCGGCGGGCCGAGCGCCTCGGTGGGCGTCGTGTCAGCCATCGAGGCCACCTCCGTCCGGGCCCTGCGACGGCGGCTGCGGCTGGGCCTCCGGATCCGGCGCACCGCCCGCGGCGGCGGAACCGTCCGCGCCGCGCCAGGGCGCGGAGAACCGCGGCCGACGCAGGCTGCCGGTGCCGAAGGCGTAGGCCAGCGGACCGCCGATGGCCAGCAGCCCGCCCGCGGCCAGCGCCGTCGGCAGGATCACCCCGACGTCGCTGCTGGTGTCGGCGGCCTTGTAGCCGAACCCGACCGGCGCGGGCGTGGCCGAAGCCGAGGCGGACGCGGCCGAGGACGCGGCGGCCGACGCGCTCGCGCTCGGCGCGGCCGCGGTGCTGGGACTGGTGCCCGGGCCGGAGCCGCCGCCGGTGGGCCCCGTCGAGCCGCCCCCGCCGCCGCCGGTCGGCTTCTTGCCGCTGACCGTGGTGTCCGGGTTCACCGTCTTGCAGTTCTGCGCGCGCACCGCGGCGGCCGCGGCCAGCGTCTTGCGCTGCTGCGCGCTGCTGAGCGCGAGGTAGCCGCCCCAGGGCGGGAGTTGGCCGAGCGAGACGCCGTAGGTCTGCGAGTCGGTCACGTCCGTCAGGAAGTCGGCGATCGCGGCGGCCTTGGCCGAGGACAGGCCGCAGGTCGGCACCATCGCGTACTGCACCTCGGTGAGCGGATAGGCGGTCGGCGAGGTGGCGTCGTAGTCCTGGTACTGGGTCACGCCGTCCGGGTTGGTCTTCATCGCGCTGACCGCGGCGGACATCGCGTCCGTGGTCGGACCCTCGGCGTTGCCCGCCGGGTTGACCAGCTCGGCGGTCGGGAACCTGAAGGCCGCGGCGGTGCCCGAGTCCATCACCGCGAACAGCGCCCGGTCCGGGAAGTTCTCCACGGGTTCCCGCGGGTTGTTCGGCTGGATGCCGTTGGCGCACGGCGGCTCGGAGACGGTGGCGCCGTTCTGGCACAGCCCGTAGAACTGGAAGTCGCTGCTCTGCCAGCCGGCCAGGTCGGCCGCGACGTTGTCCACGCCGGTGACCGGGTTCCAGGACTCCTGCATGGTCTTGTAGTAGGGCTCGTTCATGCCCTTCGAGTCGGTCCAGCCCGGGTCCTGCTCGACGAAGCTCGAGAGCGGGTAGGCGAACTTCTCGTAGTCGGTGTTCACGTGCATGCCCCACTGGTCCGGCTTGCCCTCGAGGAAGGCCAGCGCGTCCGGATCGGAGGCGATCCAGCGGGTCAGCTCCCAGGTCATGTCGCTCTCGCCGGCGACCACGATCGGCAGGAACTGGCCGTCGGCCGCGTCGTTGCCGGTGAACTTGAAGTCGTCCTCGGTGTACTCGGGGTTGAGCTGGTAGAACTCCGGATCCTCGAAGATGGTCCTCGGGTTCCCGGAGACGGCCGGGTCGCAGGTCGCGCTCTCCTTCACCTGTCCGGCCGGGCAGGTGCCGAACTGCAGCGAGTACGACTGGGTGAGCAGTTTCGCCAGCAGCCGCGCGTCGAGCTTGATGTCGGTGACGGGCTCCTGCGTCGTATTGTCATCGATATAGTAGGCAATTGATATGCTCGAGGTCGCGATCGGGGCGTAGGTGAACTTCCGGCTGGAGCCCGCGGTGAGCGCGCTCGAGGCCGGATCCGTCACCAGCGCCGCGTCCACGCTGCCGGTGACCGACTGCGAGGCGGACAGGAACTGCTGGCGGGCCTGGTACTCGCTGACCCCGGAGTTGTAGTCGAAGTCGACCTGGTCGGTGCCGGTGCCGGACTGGCACCAGGACGGCTGCCACTGCCCCATCGCCTTCTCCAGCATGGCCGAGCCGGCCGCGGTGAAGGAGTAGGCCGAGGCCGGGCAGTACGTCGCGGGCACCGGCGCGAAGGTGATCGGCACCACCATCGCGTCGTTCCAGGCGCACACCCGCTGCCAGGGCTCGAACACGTCCTCGGCCCAGGAGGCGTCCTGGTAGTCCGAGCTGTGGTCCTCGCAGTCGGGGGTGGAGTAGTCCCCGCCCCAGACCGGGAGCACCACGATCGAGCAGGCGTGGGTCTGGTCGCAGCCGAGCGTGGAGTTCTGCACCTTCGTCTGCACCTGGATGTCGGTGTATCCGGTGCCGCACACCGTGTCCGCGGGCTGCACGCCCAGGCAGTCGGTGGGGTTGGTGGAGGTACCGCTGAGTGTGTAGCTCTCCACCCCGGTGGCGGCCGCCCCGGAGGTCGGGGTGCCCACCATCAGGTTGTTGCAGTTCATGTTCGGGAAGCTGGCCACCGGGTTCGTCCCGGCGCACTGGAACACCGCGACCGGGTAGAACTCGGAGCCCTGCTGGTAGCCGCCCTCGAAGTTGCCGTTCATGGACGGGGTGAAGTTGTTCCAGGACACGTGCACGATCTGGTTGGTCAGGTTGACCGTCTGGTCCACCGTCACGGTCGGGGTCTCCCCGGTCATCCCGCCGCTGCCGCCGTTGGCGGACCAGTCCCACGCGGTGTCCCCGCCGTAGGTGTTCGTACAGGTCGTGCCGCCCTCGCCGCTCGGCGCGCAGCTCGTGTGGTCCGTGCTCGAAAGTCCCGGCGCGGGCAAGGCCGCGGCGCTGACGGCCGGACTCGGCGTGGCCGCGCTCGCCGCTGGTGCGAGCCCGGACCCGACGACCGCGGCGGCGGCCGTCAGCACCAGTGCGGCAATCCTCAAACGTGCCCCGAAACCGGGGCGGATGCGTGTCGCTTTTCTCATGTCCTCCACCACTTCTGCGCTGCGTGCGTGTCCGTGCGCGTCCGTGCGCGCCGAAGCCGGTTCGCCACAGGGCCCCTGTGGCGAACCGGCGCTCAGGCCGTACTCGCGGGTGGCGGGTACGGCCGCTGACAAGCCCTTAGTCGACCCAGACGGCGGTGAACGAGCCGACCGCCGTGCCCGCGACGAACGCGGTGGTGTGCAGCGCGCTGTTCAGGTAGTCCGCGCCGGCCGGGTCGAGCACCAGCTGCGTGGCCGAGTAGGTCTCCGAGGTGCCGTTCAGGTAGCCGTTCTGCGCGCCGGCGAGGTCGAGCAGCGGGACCTCACCGCCGCTGCTGGAGGACTCACCGTAGAAGGTGGTGCCGCCGAGGTCGAAGATGAGCGTGTTGAGATCCACCGTCTGGCCGGTCTTGAGGTCGAACCCGAGGATGGCGCCGGAGTAGCTCTCGGTGCCGGAGTAGGTGCTGATCTCGGCGTCGCCGGCGGTCTCCGCGTAGGTGACACTCGCCGCGCCGTTCGCGTAGCTCAGCGTGGTGTAGTCCTGGGGCACGAAGCCGATCCCGTGCTGGGCCAGCTGCAGCAGGAACGAGGCGTTCACGGTCAGCGTGACGGAGCCGCTGACGGTCTCGGCCGCCTGGGCCGAGGTGGCGACGACGCCGGTCAGCGCCACCGCGCCGAGGGCGGCCAAGGGCAGCGCGACGGCGCGCTTGGCAGAGGTACGCATGTCGGTCGGTTCTCCTTGGAAAGAGGACTGGGGCCGCAGCGGGAGCTACGGCCCGGATTCCGGTGTCCGCGAACACACCGGAAGGCCGAGCGTGGAAGGCGGGTGGTGCCGCACGGGCGAGCCGGGGACCGGTCCCGGTGCGCCGTGGGCACACCGGGACCTCTGCGCCCCTGGCCGGGGCGGCACCAGGGTGTTGCGAGATGGTGCTGGCTTTTGCTAGCCGTTCACGCTCTCCCGCGGCAGGCCGCGGGAGGGGCTCACTGGCCGGTCAGCGTGCCGCAGTTGGAGGCGACGACGAACCCGTAGTTCGTGATGTCGGTGGCCGCCGTGGTGCTGGTGCCGTTCTTGCCGCAGATCCAGCCGCTCTTGTCGCCGTTGCCGAGCAGGGCCCGCAGGTTGATCGGGCTGGTCGGGATCGACGGGGAGGCGGCCGTGCCGGCGTTGAGCGAGACCAGGAACAGGCTGCGGATGTAGGTCGACGGGAAGGCCGTCAGGCCGCTCACGTTGATCACGTTCGCCGAGGTCAGCGGGGCCTTGCTGTCGATGTCCTCGAGCTTGAGGCTGCCGGTGGCGTTCGGGCACTTACCGGTGTCCGCCTGGCAGACGTAGCTGCCGCCGGAGAACGGGAAGAGCACGTTCTTGTAGCCGGTCGGGTTGCCGGTCGAGGTGAACTCGGCGTTGGTGCCCTCGTTCTCCTCGATCACGCCGCCGGAGCTGTTGGCGCCGTTGACCACGCAGGTGCCCAGGGTCGGGCTGCCGATGTCGGTCAGCCACTGCTGCCGGGTGCCGGAGCTGGCCTGCGGGAGCACCGGGATGACGGCGGCGGTGCTGGTGCCGCCGACCTCGTTCCAGGTGACCGGGGCGTCCGTGTAGGACGAGCTGATCAGCGAGGCGTTGCAGGAGTAGATCGCGGTCAGGTCGGTGTCGGTGAGGTTGGTGACCCCGTTGCCGCCGTTGTAGATCGAGTAGGTGATCAGGTCCTTGGCGAACACGACCGAGGTGATGCCGGTGCCGTCGGAGGACTTGATGTTGCGGGAGGCGCGGGCCAGGTCCACGCAGTACTCGGTCTTGGCCGTGTTCTGCAGCTTGGCCTCGAGCTGGGCGATGCCGGCGCCGGAACCGTTCGGCCGGGCGATCGAGCAGTTCGAGTCGTTCTTGGTCTCGATGGTGTCGCCGGTGGCCCCGGTGGTCGGGTTCACCGCGTCCCAGCTGTAGAACGGGTTCGTGGGGCTGGTGGCGTTGTAGTCGGTCGACCACTGGTCGGCCAGGAACTGGATGGTGTCCGAACCGGTGGCCACGATCGCCGTGACGGGCGGCGTCGAGGACGGGTCCGCCAGGGCCACACCAGTGCTCACCGCGAGGGTGGCGACGGCCACCCCCGCGAGGACCACAGTACGAAGAGCGCGCACGCGACTTCTCCTTAAATACAGCTACCGTGCGTGACTTTCGACGAGGCCCCGTTGCCGCGGGACGACGCCGAGTCGGCGTTGCCGACGCAGGTGAGTCTCACCGTGGCAAGTATCTTCGATCACCGATATAGGTGAGCGCCTTGTGAACAGCGTCGGCCGCCGTGCCCCGTCATATCAACACACGGACAGTGCGGTGACGAGGGAAGTCCCGGATTGATCCATTGGGGCATGTAATGCAGAGCACTGATATGCACATTGCGCGGCGGGCAGAATACAGTGACACCATAAGGAAATCCGAAGTGCTTTCACGGTGGACTTAACCGGTTCGTCCCCGGTATTCTCCCCTTGTCACGCGGGCGGATCGGTAGCGGGCGGAACCCAGCTCAGCACCCGTACCACCGCCACGGAGCGCTACCTTAAGACACTCAGAATTTCCTCAGTCAGAACGGTGCGTCACGAACCGCGTACACCACGGGCCGCGCCCGCCGTGGACGGCTCTGGAGAGTCCTGACAGCCTCCGCGTATCATCTCCCGCAGTGCGGGCACGCGACTTCTCCAGATGCAGTGATCCCGTGCACCGCACTGTAATGCCGGCCCGCCTCGTTGCCGCGGGGCGGGCCGGTCCATAACCGGGTGACAAAGCGGCCGCCGCCGGGACATACTGCGACCCCATGGGCTACGTGGATCTTTCCGGGGTGGGTTATCGGCTGCCGGACGGCCGGATGCTGCTGCGGGACGTGGACTTCCGGGTCGGCGAGGGCGCGAAGGTGGCGCTGGTCGGGCCGAACGGCGCGGGCAAGACCACCCTGCTGCGGATGGTGGCCGGCGACACCGCCCCGTCCGCCGGCACGATCGCCCGCGGCGGCGGGCTCGGGGTGATGCGCCAGTTCATCGGCATGATCGGGGACGAGACCACGCTGGCCGCGCTCGCCCTTTCCCTGTGCTCCCCCGCGCTGCGCGCCGTCGGCGAACGCCTGGCCGGGGCCGAGGCCGCCATCGCCGCCCCGGACGCGGACGAACGCGCCCAGCTCAAGTACGCCGACGCGCTCACGGCCTGGGGCGACGCCGGCGGCTACGAGCTCGAGGTGGTCTTCGACACCGTCGCCGTGGGCGTGCTCGGCCTCGGCTGGGACGAGGTGCGCGACCGCCCGGTGCGCACGCTCTCGGGCGGCCAGCAGAAGCGGTTCGCGCTCGACCTGCTGCTGCGCGGCGAGGACGAGGTGCTGCTGCTCGACGAGCCGGACAACTTCCTCGACGTGCCCGGCAAGCTCTGGCTCGAGCAGCGGCTGAAGGAGAGCTCGAAGACGCTGCTGTTCGTCTCGCACGACCGGGAGCTGCTGGCCAACACGGCCACCACGGTGGTCGGGGTGGAGGGCGGCACGGCCTGGGTGCACCCCGGTTCGTTCGCCTCCTGGCACGAGGCCCGCGCCGCCCGGCACGAGCGGCTGGACGAGGACCGGCGCCGCTGGGACGAGGAGCACCTGAAGCTCAGGGAGCTGGTACAGCTCTACCAGAACAAGGCGAGGCACAACGCCGACATGGCCAGCCGGCTCCAGGCCGCGCGTACCCGGCTGGCGAAGTTCGAGGCCGACGGCCCGCCGCCGATCCCGCCGAAGGAGCAGAACATCCGGATGCGCCTGGACGGCGGGCGCACCGGCAAGCGGGTGGTGCGGTGCGAGCAGCTGGAGCTGGCCGGGCTGACCCTCCCGTTCGACTTCGAGGCCTGGTACGGCGACCGGATCGCCGTGCTCGGCGCGAACGGCACCGGCAAGTCGCACCTGCTGCGGCTGCTCGGACGCGGCGGCACCGACCCGGAGACCGAGCCGCTCACCCCGCTCGCCCAGGTCGCGCACGAAGGCGTGGCCCGGCTCGGCGCGCGGGTGGTGCCCGGGCACTTCTCCCAGACGCACGACCGCCCCGAGCTCGTCGGCCAGACCCTGATCGAGATCCTCTGGCGCGGCGACACGCGGCGCCCGAGCCTGCCGCGGGACCAGGCCATGCCCGCGCTCAGCCGCTACGAGCTCGCCGCGCAGGGCGACGTGCGCTTCGAGCAGCTCTCCGGCGGCCAGCAGGCACGGTTTCTGATCCTGCTGCTCGAACTGTCCGGCGCCACCCTGCTGCTGCTCGACGAG
The DNA here is from genome assembly GCF_018139695.1 of Actinospica durhamensis. GTDB lineage: Bacteria > Actinomycetota > Actinomycetes > Streptomycetales > Catenulisporaceae > Actinospica > Actinospica durhamensis. Next base: position 10,868 of record NZ_JAGSOG010000145.1, read on the forward strand.
CCGACCGACAACCTGGACCTGGCCAGCGCCGAGGCGCTGGAGCAGGGCCTGGCCGGGTTCGCCGGGACGGTGCTCGCGGTCACCCACGACCGCTGGTTCAGCCGGGGCTTCTCGCGCTACCTGCACATCGGCGAGGACGGCGTGGTGCGCGAGGTGCCCGAGCCGGTCTGGAGCTGACGGCCCGTCGGCCGGGCCGCCGTCCACGGGGGGCGGCGGCCCGGCCGGCTCACGCGTCGCGCACCTGGCCCGCGCGGTCGACCACTGGCGGCTGGTCGCTCCACGGGAAGTTGATCCACTGGTCGGTGTGCCGCCACACGTACTCGCACCGCACCGAGGAGCTCGGCTTCTGGTAGATCACGGCCGAGCGCACCTCGGCCACGGTGTCGCGGCAGAAGTCGTGGATGAGTTTGAGCGTCTTGCCCGAGTCGGCCACGTCGTCCGCGATCAGCACCCGCTTGTTGGAGAAGTCCACCACGTCCGGCACCGGGGCCAGCATCACCGGCATCTCCAGGGTGGTGCCGACCCCGGTGTAGAACTCCACGTTGACCATGTGCATGTTCTTACAGTCCAGGGCGTAGGCCAGCAGCCCGGCCACGAAGACCCCGCCGCGCGCCACCGAGACGATCAGGTCGGGCCGATAGCCGTCGGCCGCGATCTGATGGGCCAGCTCGCGTCCCGCCAGCCCGAAGGTCTCCCAGGTCAGAATCTCCCGTGCGTCCGTCATGACGCGTATTGTCGCATCCGGACCTGAGGGTTCACGTCTTCCGGTCCGCGCTCTCGCCCGGGCCGGCCGCGTCCGCCCCGTCACCGGAAGCGCCCGCGTCCGCGCCGTGCCCGTGGCCGGGCAGGTGCATCTCGGGCAGGTGCAGGCCGTGCCCGTGGCCGTGGCGGTGCCCGTGCTGCTGGCGGTGCGCGGCGTGCGCGTCCGCGTGGGTGCGCGGGCGGCTGCGCTCGGAGGGCCGCGGGCCCATCACCGCGGCGCAGCCCTCGCACCAGTCGTAGGAGCGGCGGGCGGCTCCCATCGCGGCGTGCACGGTCGCATAGGACTGCGGCGAGCCGCCGTGCGTCTCGCACTCGACCACGTACCGCAGCGGCAGGTCGAACAGCCCGGCCGGGGCGTCCGGCGCCTGGGTGTCGAGCACCCGCACCCGCACCCCGGTCTCCCGGTGCCGCAGGATCTTGTGGACGTACGTGCTCTGCCTCGGCAGTTCGGCGGAGAGCAGGTCGGCCGCCTTGGCGCGCATGCGCTGCAATGCGATCTCGGCCCGCTCCACCTCCTTCTTCGCGCTCTGTTTCATCCGAAACTCCCCGTTGTGGCGCGCCGGCCGCCTCGCCCCGCTCATCCGCTCCGCCGGGACTGGGTGTGCGCCCGGTTGCTGTGGGTGCGGCGGTTCGCCGCCATCGCGGCCGCGCAGCCCGAGCACCAGGTGTGGGAGGTCTTGACCGCCTGCAGGGCCCGCCGGTGCTCGGCGAAGTACCTGGTCTCGCCGTGGCTGGTGCAGCGCGCGGCCCAGTGCATGGTGATCCCGCGCGCGTCGCCGAACGGCTCGGAGTTGAGGTCCTCGGGATTGTCCGGCGCGCCGAGTTCGAAGACCAGCACGTGGCTGCCGATGTCCTTGCGCACCCGCTCCCTGGCCTCCTCCGGCTCCTCGCGCCGCGGCACCACGGGCACCCGCTGGTCCTTGAGCTCGGCCGGCGGCTCCTCGTTCTCCAGCAGCCGGTCCTGCGGCTTGCCGGTACGGGGCACCTCGAGCGCGTGCGCCGTCTTGCGGGCGCGGTCGTCCCGGTGCCGGGGCTTGGCCGTGGTCTGGGGCTTGACCGAGAATCCGCCCCGCGCGCTGATCGCCGTGGCGTCGTTCCTCGCCGCGAAACCATCCATCGTGAGCCCTTCCTCGAGTGCGGACAAAGGCTTGTCACTCACCCTAGGCCGGTCCCGCACGAGTTGCAGGCCCAACGGGAAACGCACAGGTCAGAGCGCGTGCAGCGGCTCAGAGCGGATGCGAGACCAGGGGCAGGCGGTGCTCCCGGATGAGCCAGGAGACCGCGGTCAGCCGCAGGCTGGCGAAGTCGTAGCCGGAGTGCTCGCGCCAGTCGGCCTCCTCGAGCGCGTCGAGGAAGCCCACGATGTAGTCGCCGAGGGTGTGCGCGTAGGTCTCGGCCCCGCCGAGCACGTCGCGCACCGCGGCCGCGTGCTGGTCCACCGCCGCGACCAGCCCGGGCTCGAAGGCCAACTCGGGCAGACGCGGTCCGAACCGCTCCCACACTTCCTTGAGCGGTTGGCGCATGGCCGTCGCTCCCCTCCGCCGCCGATCGGGCCGGGCGGCCCGGCAGGCGCCCGTGTACGCCATCCAGGTTAACGGCTGGTGCTCCCGCGCGTGACCCGAATCCGGCCGGGGATGTGGGAGAGATCACGTACCGGCGCCGGCCGCGCCGTCACCTGCCCGGACCCCGTCCCATCCCGTGGCACCGGCCGATTGCGCCCCGCCCGCGGATGCCAGAATGAGATCCATGAGCGCCCACCTGTACAGCCTGCCGACCGCGTTCCCGACCGCGGACGAGGACCTCGCCGCGCCCGTGCCGCCGATCGAGGCCGTGCTCTTCGACTTCGCCAACACCCTGTTCCGCATGCTGCCGACCGAGCAGTTCCTGACCCGGATCTGGGAGCGGGCCGGGCGCGAGCCGGGCAGCATCGACGCGGTCGAGGTGGCCGCCCAGGTGCGCGCTGCGGCCGGACTGGCGCACGTGGTCGAGGCGCAGTTCGAGCGGGACACCTCGCCGCAGCGCCACCGCGACGCGACGCTCGCCTGGTTCCGCGAGGTCCCGGCGCTCGCCGGGGTCGAGGAGCTGGCCTACGAGCAGGTGCTGCTGGCCGAGACCTGGTATCCGTACCCGGACACCGCGCCGGTGCTGCGCGAGCTCGCGGCCCGCGGCATCCCGGTCGGCGTGGTCAGCGACATCCCGTTCGACCTGCGCCCGATCTTCGCCGGGCACGGCCTGGGCGAGCACGTCGCGGCGTACGCGCTCTCCTACGAGCTCGGCCTGGAGAAGCCGGACCCGCGGATGTTCCTCAAGGCCTGCGCCGACCTCGGCGCGGACCCGCGGCGCACCCTCATGGTCGGCGACAACGCCCCGCGCGACGGCGGCGCGGTGAGCGCGAACCTGCGCGCCTACCTGCTGCCGTCCGAGCCCAGGACCGGCGAGCGCGGGCTCGACGCGGTGCTGCGCCTGGTCGGCTGAGCCGAGCCGCGCGCGTGTACTGACAGGTCGTCGGCTGACGGCCGAAAGGCCGTCAGCCGCCCGCGTCACAGCCCGCTGAGGTAGCTCAGCCGCTCGTCCAGGGTGCGGGTGAGGTCCGCGAGCGCGCTCTCGGCCTCCCGGACCGGCAGTTCGCTCAGGCTCGGCGCGGACACGCCCTCGATCACGCCCGCCGCGAGTTCCGCCTGCCGGTGCAGCACCTGGTCGAGCTCGAGCAGCTGCGCCGCGCCCGGGCCGCGCAGCCGCTTCCATGCCTTCTTCGGGTCCGGCGGGAACGGGGCGTTGCGCAGCCGGTCGGCGACCGCCGTGTAGCGCTGCTGGCAGCGGCGCCCGACGTCCATCGGCAGCTTCAGCTCGGCCGGCGGGAAGGGCTGCTCCCGGGTGGAGGGCGGCAGGATGCTGCGTTGGTAGTCCACCACGGCCTCGCCGATCCGCTGCGCCGCGCGGGCGAGCAGCTCGGCCGCGTACGAACGGACGGCGAGGTCGTCCGCGCGCAGCCGGCCGGCGTCGGTGTACCGGTCGACTCCGAGCAGCGGCTCGAACGCCCCGTGCGTCATCGGCGGTCGGACGCGTTGCCCGAGGCGTTGCCGAAGCCGAGCTGGGAGATGTCGCCGTAGAGGTTCGAGGGCAGCAGGGCGACCTGCAGCGGCTCGCCGAGCAGCGCGTTGACGGCCACGGCCATGCCCTTGTCGGCCAGCTTGAGGGCCAGGTAGGCGCGCATGGCCTCCTGCTCGGTCATGCCGAAGGCGCGCAGCGAGAGCAGCTCGCGCATCCGCTCGTCCTTCGGCGAGATCAGCACCTTGACGTCGTTCAGGGTGATCCCGTAGACGGCGAGGAAGTCCTGCAGGTGCCCGGCGACCAGTTCGCTGATCTCGTGGATCTTCTCGTTGACCTGCTCGAGCGGGGTGACCTGGACGATCTGGTTGACCGCCTGCTCGACCACCGGCGCGGCGTAGTCGTTGATCTCGTTGGCGTTGACCGAGTGTCCGGCCACCGGCATGTGCTGCACCAGCTTGAGCGCGTCCTCCTTGGTCTCCACGTGGATGTAGTAGTCGACCTCGTAGGCGAGCTCGGCCATCTCCCGGGACAGCGCCGTGCCGCGGCACTTGATCACGCTCTTGGACCGGTTGATGTAGATGACCTCGTACTGCCACGGCGACTGCCCGCCGTAGAAGGAGCGCTGCATCGAGCCGAACAGCGGCCGGTCCGGCGTCTCGAGCTGGAACTGGCCGGTGTCGTAGACGTTGAGGATGGCTCCGCGCGACTTGAGCACGCAGAAGTGGTTGGACTCGACCGTGATCAGCGATCCGTTGAGGATGTTGGGATCCGCGTAGTGGTAGAGCAGCACCCCCGGACCCATCACCTCGCGGCCCTGCGCGTCGAGTGTGGAGATCACATTCCGTACGCCCGGCATGGTTCCCAGCCCCCTTGATCCCTCTGCGCGGCCCCTCCCACCGGAACCGTCTGCGTCACCCTACCGCCGGGCGCGCTCCTGGGTAAGCGGTTGTGACGGGCCGTCACCGGCGCGCGGGAGGAGGCGCGGAAAAGGCGGGGAAAAGAGGGTGGCCCCGCGCCACGGGGGGAGCGCGGGGCCACCGGACACGGTCACTGAGGACCGGTGGGAGGTCTGCATTCCACTACGGGGGGGAGATAGTGGAACGCGCCTCAATGCCCTTGACCATACCCCGTCCGGCGCCCCGAGGGAAGGGGAACGCGCAATTGCGCGGGCTCGTCCTTCATCAGGGGTCTCGAATAGACTGGGCAGGATTTTTTCTCTTCGCTTCGGGGGTGCGTCGATGGGAGTCGTGGTACCGCAGGCCGCCACGGTGGAGCAACGCCTGCGTGAGGCGTTGCGCCGCGGCGACCTCGACGGTTATCTGCGAGCCCTGTCGGATACGCACGTGCTGGTCTTCGGCTCGCGCCGGCTGGCGGACGAGGGGCTGGACGACCCGGAGGCCCCGCTGGGCCTGGTGCAGGACATGGGCGGGGCGAAGCGGGTGTTCGCGGTGACGCCCAATCAGACCGTGGACCCGGGGCCGCGTCTGGTCTACCACGCCATGACGCTGCGCTCGATGCTGCGCCGCTGCCGTCCGCTCACCTGGCAGCTGGTGGTGAATCAGGGTACGGATCACGAGGGCCGGATACCGGTGAAGAAGCTGGCGGCCTGGGTGGACGCGCACCCGGAGGAGATCCGTCCGCTGGCCGACTACGGCGACCGGCTCACCGCGCTCGACAGCTGGGAGCGCGAGGGCGCGCTGGCCGCCGCGCTGGCCTGCGGCGCGCACCTGGCGGTGCAGAACGAGGTGCCGTGGAACGCGATCGGCCAGGTGTACAACGACTATCCGGCCGACGCGCGGCTGCTGCGCGACGGCTGGCGGATCACCGCGACGGACCAGTGGCGCGCGGAGCTTGAGGAACTGCTGCGCGCCGAGGGCACGGCGGTCGAGGTCTGGCAGAGTGAGACGGACGTGGTCGCCGCGCACCTGGCCGCGCTGCGCCGCGACGGCGTCGCCGACCCGGACGCCACCCGCGATCCGCCCCCGGTCCAGGCGTGGTACTTCGGCCGCGCGGTGAACCTGGCCCGCTGGGCCACGGCGATCCGCCTGTGCGACCAGGAGGAGGCGCGCGAGGCCGTGCTGCGCGCCGGAGACCTGGCCGCCGCGCACTACCGGGACTGGCGCGAGTTCTCCACCGGCTACCTGCTGGGCCGGCTGCTGCACTTCGGCGACCTCGAGCGCAAGCAGTACTACCGCCCGCTGCGCAAGGTGCACCGGATCCTGTGCGAGGACCCGGCCAGCCCCTGGCGCACGCTGAACCTGGCCGACGCCGCGGCCTGACGATCCGTCAACGGCGGCGGAGGAGACGCGGACGCAGCGCGCCGCGACGGTCTGACGGGTCCTCAACCGCACACGGGCGCCCTCCACCGAAGAACTTCCGCGGCGGCATGCAACCCCGTACCGGGCCGCGACATCTGCATTGCATGAGATCACCGAGCAAGCCACGGCCCGAGGAGGGCGGCGGATGACGGATCAGGACGCCGCGACCGCCTTCACCGAGTACTTCGCCGCGCGCCAGACCTGGCTGCGCGGAGTCGCGTACATGCTCTGCCAGGACTGGCACCGGGCCGACGACCTGCTGCAGACCACCGCGATGCGGCTGTACGCCCGCTGGCCGCGGGCCGACCGGATCGAGAACCTGGACGCGTACGCGCGCAAGATCCTGGTCAACACGTTCCTCGCGGAACAGCGCTCGCCGTGGTGGAAGCGGGTCATCCCGCACTGGGAGAACACCGACGGCGCCGTCGAGGCACCGGATCCGTCCGACGCCCTGGACCTGCGCGCCGCCCTCGCCGCGCTGCCGCCGCGCCAGCGCGCCACGGTGATCCTGCGCTACTACGACGAGCTTTCGGTGCTGGAGGTCGCGGAAATCCTCGGCTGCGCCCCCGGCACCGTGAAGAGCCAGACCGCGCGGGCTCTGACCGCACTGCGCCGCACGCTCACCGACGAGGACGCCGCGGCCGACCTCGCCCCCGCCACCTTCACCCTGATCAACTCCGCCCGCACCGCCGTCCACGTGGAAGGGAGCAAGCCATGACGTACCGCGGCGCGGACCTGACCGCCGAACTGCGCACCCTGGTCGAGACGGATGCGCCTGCCTGTGCCCTCGATCTCGACCAGGCGCTGGCGCACGGCCTGAGCGCACGCCGACGCCGACGGGCCGCGGGCCTGGGCGGCGGGGTGGCCGGCACCTGCCTGGTGCTCACCCTGATCCTGGCGTTCCTGACGCACTCCGCGCCGTCCGCGGGCAGGGCCGTGCCCGCGGTCACCGGCACCGCGGCCGCGTCCCGGGCGAAGGACCCGTTGACGGTCGTGATGACCTTCGGCTGGCTGCCCGCGGGCCTGCACCTGACCGGATCCACCGGCGACTCGATCACCGCGAGCGACGGGACCACCCAGTTCGACCTGCAGGTGATGACGCTGCGGTCCGGGCAGAAGCCGCCGAACGGCTGCTCGAGTGCGGTCGCGACCGGCGCTTCCGCCCCGGCGTCGGCCACCGGTGAGGCCGGGGTGAGGATCACGACGGTCCCGTGCGACCAGAAGGCCCCCGACGTCAACGGCCACGCGGCCTACTGGGGCATCGCTCCGGACGAGACCTCGCGGTTCGACGGATACGTCGAGCTGGACTGGCAGTACGCGCCGAACCAGTGGGCGGTGCTGAACGGCAACGTGGGCAAGGACGCCTCCAGCGACATCGTCCCCACGGTCGTGAAGGTCGCCGAGGGCCTGCGCTTCCACCCGGCCCAGGCGCTCCCATTGCCCTTCCACCTTCCGTCGCTTCCGGCCGGCCTCGAGACCATGGACATCCTGTGGCAGCAGGCTCCCGCGGCCGCCCGTGGGCCGCAGGCGCGCGAAACCTGGACAGGCGTCGACCTCAGCTACTCGAAGCCGATGTCGTCCCCGGGCGACTCCACCTCCTCGGAGCTCGACTTCTTCACCGCGGCCGCGACCTCGAGCTTCCCGAGCGCGGGCGCGACCCGGTTCGGCACCGAATACGCTCCGGCCAAGGACGTCGAGCACCTCACCGTCGACGGCCACCAGGCGCTGCTGATCAAGACCACGGTCGACGGCGAACCAGACCAGCGGCTCGTCGTGCACGACCTCGACGGCGTGGACTTCACGCTCACCGCCTACAACACGGGCGCGATCGCCGACGTCGACCAGGCCGGCGGGATCCTCGCGTACTACGCCTCGATGAAGGTGCTCGGCGCCGATCCGGCGCACTGGACCACCGACGTCATCGGCTGACGCGGCGCGGACAACGCGTGAGCCGGGCTCCCCGTCGTCGGCGGGGAGCCCGGCTCACGGGCGTTCGAACGTTCGGATGGAGGGCGGCGCGCTCAGCCCTCGGACTGCTCGTCGTGCTCGGCCAGGAAGGCCTCGAACTGGCTGGCCAGCTCGTCCGCGCTGGGCAGCCTGGTCTGCTCGGCCAGCAGGTTGGGCCGGCCGGCCGCGCCCTCGGCCGCGTCGTACTGCTCCTCCAGGTTGCGGATGACGCCCTTGAGCTCCTGGTCGCCCTGGCTGACCTCGGCGTCGATCTGCACGGCCACCCGCCGGGCCCGGTCGCGCAGTTCCTGCGCGGGCAGCACCAGGCCGGTGGCGGCGGTCACCGCCTCCAGGATGCGCACCGCGGCGGCCGGGTAGGCCGAGCGCGAGACGTAGTGCGGGACCTGGGCGGCGAGGCCGAACACGTCCTTGCCCGCCTGCGCGAGGCGGTACTCGGCCAGCGCCATCGCGCTGCCCGGGACCTGGGCCTGATCGAACCACTTGGGGTAGCCCAGCAGCAGGTCGCTGCGGTTGCCGTGCGGGATCAGGTGCACCGGCCTGGTGTGCGGGACGCCGAAGGGCACGCCGTGGAAGTTGACCGCCAGCGTGACGCCGAGCTCCTCGACCATGTTCACCACGGCCCGGCTGAACAGCTCCCACTCGGTGTCCGGCTCGGGGCCGGAGAAGACCAGGAACGGGGTGCCGATCGCGTCCTTGGCCAGGCGCACCGACAGCTCCGGCGTGTCGTACGAGGACCAGTGGTCCCCGTTGAAGGTCATCAGCGGACGCTGGGCCCGGTAGTCCACCAGCCGGTCGGCGTCGAACACGGCCACCAGCGGCGCCTCGTCCCCGCCGAGCAGATAGTCCAGCGCCTGCTCGGCCGCCTGCCCGGCGTCCATGAAGCCGTTGAAGTGGTAGAGCAGCACCAGGTCGTCACGTCGCTGCCCGGTCAGGCTCGCGCGGGCCGGCTCGCGAGCCTCGGCCAGGGCGGCGAGGCCGTCCGAATCGTATGTGTACAGCGCCCGGGCAGCGGTGGGATCAGCCACGGTCTCACCCTTCTCCTAGGTCGGCGGTCGTCCGCGGCGGCCAGGACGCGCGACGCGGCGGTTACGGGATGCGCGGACGGCGCACGTCCTTCCCTCTCTAGTCTGCCAACGATCGAGGCGGCGCGGCCATTCCCGGCCCTGGGACACGGATTCGCGGCGCGCTCCGATACGCGCCCGGCCGGGCGCCGCGGATCGGCGCCGCGGGCGGCCCAAGCACCCGTTCATGTTTCGAATCCATAGCGCTCGGCCCCGCCCACCGCCCGGAGGGCTCCGGTTCCGCTAGCGTCGGACCATACGGCGAAGGGCGTGCGAACATCGGTCGACCGCGGCACGACCGACAGTCCCTTCCCCGGGCCCTCGAAGGTCGGGACGAATGGAGTGCGGACGCCATGGACCATGCGCACGATCCTGCCCGTGTGACCGCGTCGGCCGTGGTGGAGCAGGTGGGCTCCCCCGCGGTCATCAGTGTGCGCGGCGAGGCGTTGTTGACGGTGGAACCCGAGCTGGTGGACCTGACCGTGGTGGTCGCGGCCCAGGCGAAGGAGCGGCGCGAGGCGTTCGAACGGCTCGTGAAACGCAACGACGAGCTGCTCGAACTGCTGCGCTCCTACGGCGACTCGGTGGAGAAGGTGGAGTCCTCCGGGGTGGCGGTGCACCCGGAGGTGCGCAAGGGCGGGCGGGACGAGAAGGTCCGCTCGTACCGCGGCGTGGTGCGGGTGGAGGTGTCGATAGCGGACTTCGCGGCGCTCGGCGAGATCGTCTCGCGGGTGGCCGACCTGGAGGCCGCGCACCTGGAGGGCCCGCGCTGGCGGCTGCGGCGCACCTCGCCGGTCTACCGCAAGGCCAGGACCCGCGCCGTGGGCGAGGCGCTGACCCGGGCGCAGGACTACGCCGAGGCGCTCGGCGCCCGGATCACCGGCCTGATCGAGGTGGCCGACTCCGGCCTGATGCAGACCGAGGTGCACCGGGCCACCCACGCGGTGCTCCAGGCCAGGGCGGCCTCGGCCCCGGCCGCGTTCGGCCCCAACTCGCCGGAGCCGCCGGTGCTCGAGCTGGAACCGGCGCTGCAGGAGGTGCGGGCCTCGGTCGAGGCGCGCTTCTCCGCGACCCAGCCGATCTTCGAGATCCGACCGCAGGACTGAGGCCGCGGATGCCGGCGGCGGATCCCGTTGCGGGGCGGCGGATCCGGCGCGGGCGGATCAGCAGGCGCATACCCGGACCGGGACGCTCGGATGCGGTAGCGTGTCGGGGCGTGAGGACTCGGATGCTCGCCGTCGCGGCCGCCGGGGCCGGCGCGGCGCTCGCGCTGGGCGGCTGCTCGCTGCTGCGCTCGTCCCAGAACGCCGCCGCCGTCTCGTCCAGCGCCACGACCGCCGCCCGCCCCTCGGCCGCTCCGAGCTCGTACTCGCCGCTGTCCGGGCCGGTCGAGGCCGCGAGCGCGCTGCCCAAGGACTGCTCCGACCTGCTCACCACGGCCCAGCTGCAGAACGTGTTCGGCGCCGGCGTGCCGATCGGCACGGACTACGGCGCGTACGCGGCGCTGGCCAGTATCGGCCGGACCGGCCGGGTGGCGTGCGTGTTCGGGGTCGGACTCGACTCCTTCGGGCAGCAGAGCGCGGGCGAGGTGGAGGTCTCGATCTCCACCTACCTCAGCGCCTCCGACGCGGTCGGCCGGGCCTCGGACACGGTGCAGCAGGACTCGGAGGCCGGAGCGACCACGGCCCAGATCTCGGTCGGCGGCCACCCGGCCACGCTCGTGGTGGAGCAGGGCACGGTGGCCTCGAGCGCGCCGCCGTCCCCCACCGC
>NZ_JAGSOG010000146.1 GCF_018139695.1 Actinospica durhamensis
GGCGCGGACGCAGTGGGATGCGCATATGGACGAGGTCACCGTCTTCCTGCTGACGGTGGCCCGGGCGGGCGAGGCTCTCGTCGAGACGATCGAGGCCGCGCGGGCGGCGGGCGAGTTCGACGGGCGGCCGCTCGCGGTCATCAAGGCTCTGCGTGTGACGCAGGCGCACCTCGGGTCCCAGATCAGCGCGGCGGTCGGTGCGGCGCGGGCCCGCGAGTTGAGCTGGGAGGCCATCGGGGGAGCGCTCGGGGTCACCCGGCAGACTGCGCACGAGCGTTATCGCGATGTCGTGGCCGTACCCGCGCAGGCTGAATGACGGCGCTTTGGGCGAAGTGCGGGATCAGCGGCGGTAGAGCTCGATGCCGGAGCCGGCTTCCAGCCCGCGGCGCATGCTGTCGGGTACCACGAGGTACACCAGGGGCTTCGCGTCTTCGCAGGCTGCTGTCGCTCGCGCGATGACGTGCTGCACCGCGGCCTGCTCGGTCTCGCGGGTCGCGCCGGGGGCCAGGACGATGCCGATCACGGTCTCGGGCGGCAGGCCACCTTGGCGCATGCGGTAAGCCCAGGCTGCCTCGATGTCCTGGTGGCCGGCGAGGGCGGTGCGCAGGGCGCCGAGGAGCGGCTCGGGCGGGAGCGCGGCTACGGGGGCGATCTGCACGGTGGTTTGCGCGATGACCTCGCCGCCGGCGGGCGTGGGGGTGCGGCTGCGGGCGAGGTGGGCGATCTCTTGGGCGTTGAGGGCGATCGTTCCCGCCGCGCGGGGGTTGATCAGGATCTTGCAGTCGGGGTCTTCGGCCGTGAGACTGCTGAGCAACTGCTTCATCTCGAGTACGGCGTAGTGGCTGGCGCGGCCGCCGAGCGAGGCGCGAAGCGCGGACGGCCGGGTGAACACCGGCAGGATCTTGCCGACCTGCTTGTGCACGATGGCGTACGGCGTGAGAGGGGTTCCCGGTTCAAGCGCGTGGCTGGCGGCGGTCCGGCCGTCGGGGCCGGTGGCTATCAGGACTCTGGCCCCCATGAGGAGTTCATAGAGCCGCGCGCGTGCGTTCTGGTCGTCGCCGGCCGCGGCGGACTCGAGCGCCGCACGTTCGATCGCGGCGGCCATGGTCTCTTGTTCGGCTTCGAGCACGATTTCCGCGGCATCGGAACCGGAATCAGCGGGCTCGACCGGATCGCTCTTGCGTCCCCATGTCACGCGCCGATGATCCGATAGCAAGCCCCGGGTGTCCAGTCATGGCAGTGGATCGCCGTCGGGCACGTCCGCGGGCGGCACGGGGATCTCGCGCAGTTTCACGAGTGGTGACAACACGATCCACAGCACGGCGAGCCAGCTGCCGAGGACCCCGACGAGCACGGTGGTGCGCACGCTGGTGACGGTGCCGAGCCAGCCGCCGAACAGGGCGCCCACGGGTATCGTGCCCCAGATGACCCAGCGCACGGAGGCGTTCATCCGGCCCAGCAGGTGCGGCGGGGTGACCGACTGGCGGTAGGAGACCTGGGCGACGTTGTACGTCATCGCCGAGATCGAGCCGACGAACTGGCCGAGCGAGACGAGCAGCAGTCCCCAGCCCGGCCTGGCCAGCGGGATCGCGAGCAGCAGCCAGCCCAGTCCGGCCTTGCTCATCCACAGCATCCGCGCGCTGCCGAGGCGGCGGGCGAGCCAGGGGGCGAGGAAGCCGCCGGCCAGTCCGCCGAGGCTGCCCAGGCTGAAGGCGAGGCCGATCTGCGAGGCGCCCGCGTGCAGGTCGTCGATGAGGAACAGCATCAGGACCGAACCCCAGACGCCGTTGAACAGGTTCGAGGTCGCCGTACAGGCGACGATGCGGCGCAGGATCCGGTGACCCGCGACGTAGCGCAGGCCCTCGGCGATCTCGGCCGCCATCCGCCGTTTCGCCGCCGGGGGCGCCGGGTCCGGCTCTCGGGTGCGCAGCAGGGCCAGGGTGGTCGCGCTCACGGCGAACGAGCCCGCGTCCGCGCCCATGGCCCGGGCCGCGCCGGCCAGCGCGATCAGTCCGCCCGCCGCGCTGGGACCGATGACGTTGGCGAAGGAGCCGGGCAGCCCCATCTTGCTGTTGCCCTCGACCAGGCGCTCGCGCCCGACCAGCACCGGGACGAAGCTCTGATACGCCACGTCGAAGAACACGGACAGCAGGCCGGCGGCGAGCGCGACGAGGTAGAGCTGGAGCAGCGTCAGCATCCCGAGCGCCGCGGCGACGGGGATGGAGCCGATCAGCAGCATCCGGCCGAGGTCGGCGCCGAGCATGACAGGACGCTTACGCCGCCGGTCGACCAGGACCCCGGCCGGGAGCGCGATCAGCAGGAACGCGGCGGTGCTCGCGGCGCGCAGGGCACCGAGCTGGAACGCGTCGGCGTGCAGCAGCAGGACGGCGGTCAGCGCAAGCGCGAGCGAGGTGACCGAGTCGCCCATCTCGCTGATCAGCGCGCCGCTCCACACCAGGGAGAAGTCGCGCTCGCGCCACAGCGATCTCGGTTCGGCCGTCGCCTGCTGCTCGACCTGAGCCATCCGAGACCTCCCCGACCTGCCGGACACTCCCCGCGCATCATGGCGCGCCCGGGAGCCCGTTGCCAGCGGTTTTCGGGAGTGACGGTATCAGGAGTCTGGGTCGGCGGTCGGCGGTCGGCGGTCGGCGCCCCGCGACCTGCGGGCCGGTCTGGCTTCGGTTCAGTCGTCCTTCACGGTGATGCGCAGCGCCTGCGCGAACTCCATGGCCAGCTCGATGGCCTGTGAGCTGTCGATGATCGCCCCCTTGAGGTTCTCGAAGCCGTCGACGCACTCGAGCACGGTGGCGTCGCGGAAGTCGGCACGGGTGAGCTTGGACTTGGCGAACTTGCCGTCGCGCACGGCCGAGCCCCGGAAGGACACGTCGCGCAGCGAGGCGCCGCTGAAGTCGACGTCGCGCAGGATGCAGTCCTCGAACACGACCTCGTGCAGCTCGGCGCCGCGCAGGTTGACCGCGTCCAGCTTGCAGCGCTGGAAGACGACCCGGCGCAGCTGCGCGCCGAACGCCTCCACGCCCGCGAACGCGCAGGAGAGCACGCCGGCGTCGAGCCATTCGCTCTCGGCCAGGTCGCCGCTCAGCACGCGCCCGCCGCGCCACCACACGTCCGTGAACTTGGCCCGGCGCAGCCGCACGCCCTCGAACACGACGTTCTCGAACGCGCACTCGGTGAACCGGCTGCTGCCCGCGTCCGCGTCCGTCTGCACCAGCGCGTCGAAGTGGCACAGGTCGTAGTCGCGGTCGCGCAGCAGCGGTCCCTGATGCAGGTCGAGCGCGTGTCCGAACGGGAGCGCGTCGGCGTCCCGGGCGATCTTCGTCATGTCCCCACGGTAGTCGCCGGCTCCGACAACGCTCCCGTCCTTGGCTCCCGTGCGCCGTGCGCCGCTCAGTCCGTCGGGTCGGTCTTGAGCATCCCGGTCAGCGCCTGGATCCGCGGCCCGGCCTTGGCGGGGGAGCCGGCGTCGAACGGGGGCTGCGGGTCGTACTCGATGGCCAGCTGGATCGCCTTGGCCTGGTCCTCGCCCGCGATCTCGGCCGCCAGCGTCAGGGCCATGTCGATCCCGGCGGACACGCCCGCGCCGGTGATGATCTTGCCCTGGCGCACCACGCGTTCGGCCGTGTACGTGGCCCCGGTGGTCTCGAGCAGGTCGGTGATGGCCCAGTGCGTGGTGGCCTTCAGGCCCCGCAGCAGGCCGGCCGCGCCGAGCACGAGCGAGCCGGTGCACACGGACGTGGTCCACTGGGTGGTCGCGTGGATGCGGCGCACCCAGTCCAGCAGCGGCTCGTCGCTCATGGCCGCGCGGGTGCCCCAGCCGCCCGGCACGACCAGGATGTCGGCGGCCTCGATCTCGGCGAAGGACGCGTCGGCCTGCAGGCCCACCATCCGGCTGTCGGTGCGCACGATGCCGGGGGTGGCCGCGGCGAAGGTGACGGTCGCGCCGGGCAGGCTCCGCAACACCTCGTACGGCCCGATCGCGTCGAGGGCGGTGAAGTAGGGGAAGATCGGAATCACGATATCCATGCTTCGATGCTGGCAGCGGCACGGTTATGGCGGCAATGACGCGTGGGCGACAGATTACGCCATGGGTTCGCCGGGGCCCGGCCCCATGCTCACGCCCGAGCCCGCGCCGGTCGCGGCGAACCGGCTCCGGTACTCCTGCGGGGCCACGCTGAGCAGGCGCTGGAACGAGCGCTGCAGCGTGCGCGTCGTGCCGAAGCCGCACACCCGCGCGATCCGGTCGACGCCGTCGTCGGTCGTCTCCAGCAGCCGGCACGCGGCCTCCACCCGGGCCGCCTCGACATAGCCGGCCGGGCTGTGGCCGGTCTCGGCCGGGAACACGCGCAGGAACTGACGCTCGCTCAGCCGCACCCGCTCGGCCAGCGCGGGTACGGACAGGTCGGCGCCTGGGTGCTCGGCGATGTGGGCGAGCAGGTCGCGGATCGGCGCGCGGGTGGGGCGTTGGGCCCGCAGCTGCACCGAGAACTGGCGCTGCCCGCCCGGCCGCTGCACGAACACCACCAGCTGCCGCGCGACCTCCCGCGCGGCCGCGGCCCCGTGGTCCTCCTCCACCAGCGCGAGCGCGAGGTCTATGCCCGAGGTCACCCCGGCCGAGGTGGACACCGCGCCGTCGCGCACGAAGATGGGATCCGGCTCCACGCTGACGTTCGGGTACCGCGACGCGAGCAGCCCGGTCCGGCTCCAGTGCGTGGTGGCCCGCCGACCGTCGAGCAGCCCTGATTCGGCCAGCAGGAACGCGCCGCTGCACACCGAGGCGGTACGCCGGCTCAGTCCGGCCGCGCGGGAGATCCACGCGGCGTGCTCGGGCCGGGCCAGCGCCGCGTCCACGCCGTGCCCGCCCGCCACGATCACGGTGTCCGCGCCCGCGAACGGCGTCGCCGCCTCGGCCAGGACGGCCAGCCCGTTGCTCGCCGCGACCGGTCCGGGCTCCAGCGCCAGCGTGCGCAGCCGGTAGCGTCCCGGCGCGTGCCGTTCCGCCTGCGAGAAGACCTCGAGCGGGCCGGTCAGGTCCAGGATCTGGAAGTCGGGGAAGACCAGGAAGACGATCTCACGGGCCGTCACCTCGCCGGTCCGCCGCCGGAGCCGGTGCCCGCGGAGCCGGTGCCGTCCTCGGACCCGCCGTCCTCGAACCCCGCGCCCAGCGCGTCCACGACCGCCTCGAGCCGGTCCGCGTACTCGATCCGCTCGCGCCATCCGGCCGGGAACGCCCGCGCGCCGAGCGCCGCTCCGGCGAACGCGCCGGTAAGCGCGGCGATGGAGTCGGAGTCGCCGCGGGTCGCCGCCGCCCGGCTGAGCGCGGCCTGCGCGTCGTCGGGGTGGAGCAGGAAGCACAGCAGGCCGGTGGCCAGCGCCTCCTCGGCGATCCAGCCCTCGCCGGTGGCGTCACAGGGGTCTGCCTCCCGGTCGCCGGCCCGCACCGCCGCGTCCAGCCGGTCCAGCACGCCCAGGCACTCGTCCCAGCCCCGGGCCATGAACACCTCGGGCGACGCGTCGTGGCTGCGCTGCCACAGGTCGCCGAGCCACGCGTGGTGGTAGACCTCGCGCTGGGCGTTCGCCCGGTCCCGCAGCGCCGCGGGCAGGTCCACCGGGGCCATGCCCTCGAGCAGCCACCAGGTGGCGAACGCGGTCAGCTCACTGGCCGCGAGACCGGTGGGGTGACCGTGCGTCAGCGCGGCCTGCAACTGCGCGGCTCCGGCCCGCGTGGACGACGAGAGCCGCGCGACCAGGCCGATCGGCGTCACGCGCATGTTCGCGCCGCAGCCCTTGGACCCGGGGATGGTCGCCTGGATCCAGGGCCTGCCCTCGGCCAGTTCGCCGCAGGCCCGCAGACAGGTCATCCCGGGCGCCCGGTTGTTGTCCGACGAGTACGCCCACTGCACGAACCGCCGCGTCCACACCGGAGCCAGCGCCTCCTGCGTCAACGCGCCCTGAGTCCCCTCCTCACCCGCGCCGAGCACCTCGGCCAGGCCCTCGCCGACCGCCAGGGCCATCTGCGTGTCGTCGGTCACCAGCGCCGGCTCGGGCAGCTCGGACGGGCCGCCGGTCCCGTACTGGCGGGTGATCTCGACCAGCTTGAGGAACTCCGTCGGCTTGCCGAGCGCATCCCCGTAGGCCAGCCCGAACATCGATCCCGCGATCCGCTCCCGTACCGTCGTCATGAGCTCGATGGTAGGGCTAGGGAGTGTCTTCAAGGGGGCGTCGGGTCAGGCCGCGGTGTCTGACGCGTGCGCTCGCAAGGCGCCGGGCCGTGCGCATACTCGGTCGTCTGTAAGCGGTCCGGCAACGCCGCGAGCGTGCGTGGCAGGCGCCGCGGCCCCGGCGAACCCTTGAAGACGCGACCTAAGTGCCGACGACGATCGTGGCGGTCAGGATGTCGGCCGCGGTGCGGCGCCCGCGCACCACCACGGTCTCGCCGATGCTCAACTGGCCGCTGCTGAAGGGATGCGCCGTCGTGCCGAAGTGGGTCGAGGCGTCGAACTCGACCGTCACCGGCTCGCCGGTCGCGACGAGGTGGCCGGTGATCGAGTCCGTGCCGATCGACTCGATCACGACCCGCACCTCCACCACGCGGCCGTGCTTGGTCGCGTTCGCGACGCTCGGCGTCGCGGCGGGGGCGGCCGGGGTCGCGGTGCTCCCGGCGGTCACGTTCGCGGTGGAACCGGAGGAGCCGAAGGCCTCGTACGCGCCGAAGCCGACGCCGATCGCCAGTACCGCCACGCCCGCGAAGATCGCGACGCTGCGCAGGCGCCCGCCGCCGCCCGGTCCGCCGCCCCACCTGGCCCCGCCTGCGGATCCGCCGCCCGCGCCGGGGTCCGGCTGCCCGCCGAACTCCGGTGTGCCCGGCCCGAACGACTCGTCCGGATAGACCGCGCCCTCCGGGAAGACCGCGGCGGGATCGGCGGCGTACTCGTCCGGGAAGACGTACGGACTCTGCGTCTCCTGCTGCGCCCGGTCGTCGGCCTGCCTGGCCCGGAATGCGTCGAACTGACGCGTCGGGTCGGCGGCGTACTCCGGCTCCTCGCCCTCGTTCCGGCTGGACACTTCGGTTCCGTCCCCTCGCTCAAATCTCTCGCCCCGTCAGCCGGTGGGCCCGACTGCGGACGCCCGTCAGTACACCCGATCGGGTGTAAAGACCGCGTCAGGCCCCGGTCCGACCCGCGGCGCAGGTGGAAAACCGCTTGCGGGCCAGGGTCGGTTCTGCCAGGGTCGGCACTTCGCCCCTTTTTCCCCCCCTTCGTTTCCAACGCCCTGTGGAGCCGCCGCATGCGCGTATACCTGACCGCTGCCCGATTATCGCTGCGACGCCATCTCGCCTACCGCTCCTCGGCCGCCGCCGGGGTCGCGACCAACACCGTCTTCGGCTTCATCCGCACCTTCGTCCTGCTCGCCCTGTGGCGGCAGAAGACCGTGATCAACGGCTGGGACGCGGCCGACGCCTGCACCTACTCCTTCCTCACCCAGGCCCTGATCGCGCCGATGGGCGTGTTCATGACCGGCACCGAGCTCGGCCCGCGCATCCGCACCGGCGACGTGGCGGTGGACCTGTACCGGCCGGTGGACTTCCAGTCCTGGTGGCTGGCGCTGGACGCGGGCCGGGCCGTGGGCTCCGGGATGCTGCGCTCGCTCCCGCCGGTCCTGGTCGGCGCGCTCTTCTTCCCGATGGCCCTGCCGCTCTCCCCGCTGCGCTGGGCCGCGTTCCTGCTGTGCTGCCTGGTCGGATACCTCGTCAGCTTCTCGCTGCGCTACCTGATCAGCCTGGTCGCGTTCTGGACCATGGACGAGCGGGGAATGGCGGCGATCACCTTCGCCGTCGGGTTCTTCTGCTCGGGCATGATCCTGCCGCTGACCGCGATGCCGCCCCGGCTCGACTCGGTGCTGCAGCTCACCCCGTGGGCCGCGGTGATCCAGATCCCGGCCTCGGTATTGTTCGGCACCCAGTCTGGCGGCCTGGCCTACGCGCTCGCCTTCGGCCTGGCCTGGGCGCTGCTGCTGCTCGGCGCCGGACGCCTGCTTACCGGCGCGGCCCGGCGCAAGGTGGTGGTCCAGGGTGGCTGAGTCCGTCGAGCGCCCGCTGCCCGCCCCGGTCGCCTACCTGCTGCTCGTGCGCATGTGGTCGCGCTCGGCCTGGCAGTACCGCGCCTCGCTGCTGCTGACCGGCCTCGGGCAGATCCTGACCACCTCCCTCGACCTGATCGCGATCCTGGTGCTCTACTCCCAGGTCACCCTGATCGGCGGGTTCACCCTGCCGCAGACGCTCTACCTCTACGGCACCACCCGCGTCGCCTTCGCCCTGTCCGACCTGGTGGCCAGCGGCGTGGAGACGCTCGCCGACTCGATCCGGCTCGGCACCTTCGACCTCGTACTCATCCGCCCGGTCAGCACCCTGGCCCAGGTGATGGCGGACCAGTTCACGCCCAAGCGCTTCGGCAAGCTGGTGCCCGCCGCCGCCACCCTCGTCTGGGCCCTGATCGACCTGCCGCTGCACTGGACCCCGGCGCGCATCGCCGTCTGTGTCGGCACCATCGTGTGCGGCTTCGTGCTCTTCTGCGCCTTCTGGGTGCTCTCCGGGTGTATCAGCTTCCTGGCCGTGGACGCGCGCGAGGTGGCGAACACCTTCACCTACGGCAGCGAGTTCGCCACCGAGTACCCGCTGACCATCTTCGGCCGCCCGCTCGGGCTCGCCCTGACCTTCGTGCTGCCGGTCGCCTTCGTCACCTGGCAGCCCGCGCTCTACGTGCTCGGCCACCCCGACCCCTTCGGCCTGCCCGGCTTCCTGCGCCTGGCCTCGCCGGCGGTGGCCGTTGTGTTCGCCGCCCTGGCCGCGCTGGCCTGGCGCGCCTGCATCCGCCGTTACCGCTCGACCGGGAGTTGACCGCCGTGACCGCACTGCCCAGCCAGCCCCTCCCCGACCGCGCAGAACCGCCGACGAACCCGCCGACCGACCCGGTCATCCTCGCCGAGGGCTTGACCAAGGTCTTCTCCTCCCGCGCCCGGGCCGGGCGCCTGCGCCGCGAACGCGTCGATTTCACCGCCGTGGACGCCATCGACCTGCGCGTGGCGCCGGGCGAACTGGTCGGCTACATCGGCCCGAACGGCGCGGGCAAGTCCACCACCATCAAGATGCTGACGGGCATCCTGACCCCGAGCTCGGGCACGCTGCGGGTGGCCGGGTACGACCCGCAGCGCGACCGGGTCAAGCTGGCCCGGCGGATCGGCGTGGTGTTCGGGCAGCGCACCACGCTCTGGTGGGACCTGCCGCTGCGCGACTCCTTCACGCTGCTCCAGCGCCTCTACCGGATCCCGCCCGCGCGCTTCGCCGAGAACCTGGCCTTCTACACCGAGGCGCTCGACCTCGGGCCCTTCCTTGACCGGCCGGTGCGCCAGCTCAGCCTCGGCCAGCGGATGCGCGGGGACATCACCGCGGCGCTGCTGCACGACCCGGCCGTGGTCTACCTGGACGAGCCCACGATCGGCCTCGACGTCGTCTCCAAGCACGCGGTGCGCGAGTTCCTGCGGGATCTCAACCTGCGCACCGGCACCACGATCCTGCTCACCACGCACGACGTGGACGACATCGAAAGGCTCTGCTCCCGGGTCGTGGCCATCGACCACGGCCGCGTCACCTACGACGGCTCGCTCGAGGCCCTGCGCGCGGAACGGGATCTGGAGACGGTGGTGCGCGAGCTCTACAGCCGGCAAGGGGTCTGAAGTCCCGGCCGCGGACCGGACACTCGTAGCGGAACCTGTTGATACGAAAGGGTGACTTGTCCGCGCGTCGGTCCGAAGCCGCTCACCCGCTCGAATGACCATGGGTCGTGGGGGTTCGCGTACTCGACGACGGCGTACGGCGCGGTCGATTGCATCCGATTCCAAGCACAGCGGAGGTGGCCCGATGAGCGGAGCGGCGAAGGCACGGAGCAAGGCCAGGCCCAAGCGGCCGTCCGGACGGCCGGGCGAGGAGCGTCAGGGAGCGGGGTTGGCGACGGACATCGTCGAACGCCCGTTCGATCCGCGCGGCGCCGTCCCCGGCCCGCGCACCGGGCCCGGGCTGCCGGACGAGGCGGTGCCGTCGGCACCGTCCGCGGCGCCCGAGCCGCACGCCGAGGCCACCTTCGCCCGCGGCTACTCGGCCCCGGCCGACGCGGTGCGCTGCGCGATGCTCGGGTCTCCGCCGACCTTCTGGTTCGACGGGGACGCGGGCCGGCTCACCGTGGCGGTCGAGGCCGGCCGGCTGGTGGCCGACGGCGTCGCGTTCGTGGCCGAAGACCTGTCGCACCTGGTGGCCGCGGCCGTGCTCAACCACGACGGCGAGAGCGCGGACGCGGTCGAGCCGGTGCGCGCGGCGCTGGCCGCGATGGCCGCGCGGGCCGGGGAGCCGGGCGTGGAGATCGTGGTGGACCTGTCCGGCGAGAGCCCGCGACTGGGCTGGCTCTCCCGCTTCGACCCGGCGCCCTGGGTCACCTGGCACGACTGGTGGGCCGCGTTCGCCGCGTCGGCGGCCGGGCGGCTGGCCGCGGCTCTGGCCGGAGCGGGCCGATCCGGCGAGTACGACGACTGCTTCGCCGCGCAGGGACTGCGGGTGGCCCGATGCGCCCACCCGGCCTGCGAGAGCCCGCTGACGGACCGTCATCCGGCCTGGCCCGGAGTGTGGACCGCGCCCGGCGGTGCACGCGGACCGGTGTGCGCCGCAGCCGCGGACGGTGCCGGATGGCCGGCCGGCCTGCTGGCCGCGGCCCCGCACCGGATCACGGAAGAATAACGATTCGGTCGGGGGAGCGGGAAGTCGGAAGCCGGCCCCCGGAGGCGTGGTTAGTTTACATTTGCTAACTATATTTCCGGGTAAGGATCAGGCATGGCCACAGACGGGTCGATATCCACGGTCGGGACTCCGACCCTCGCTCCCCAGTCCAGATTCGGGCATTTCCGGCATGCGATGAGCGCCGGGCCCGAGCACTCCCACTACAAGTGGGTCGCGCTGACCAACACGACCGTGGGCATGCTGCTCGCCACGATCAACAGCTCGATCGTGCTCATCTCGCTGCCCGCGATCTTCAACGGCATCAAGCTCAATCCGCTGCAGTCCTCCAACACCAGCTACCTGCTGTGGATGCTGATGGGCTACATGCTCGTCACCGCGGTGCTGGTGGTCACGCTCGGGCGCCTGGGCGACATGTACGGCCGGGTCAAGCTCTACAACATGGGCTTCGCCATCTTCACGGTGTGCTCGATCATCCTGTCCGTGGACCCGTTCAGCGGCGGGCACGGGGCGCTGTGGCTGATCGGCTGGCGCGTGGTGCAGGCCGTCGGCGGCTCGATGCTGATGGCCAACTCGGCCGCCATCATCACCGACGCGTTCCCGGCCAACGAGCGCGGCATGGCGCTGGGCATCAACATCGTCGCGGCGCTGGCCGGCTCGTTCATCGGCCTGGTACTCGGCGGCGTGCTCTCCTCCTGGGACTGGCGCTCGATCTTCTGGGTCAACGTCCCGATCGGCGTGATCGGCACCGTCTGGGCCTACAAGTCGCTGCACGAGACCAGCACGAGACGCCCGGGCAAGATCGACTGGTGGGGCAACATCACCTTCCTGGTCGGCCTGACCTCGATCCTCGCCGCGATCACCTACGGCATCCAGCCGTACGGCGGGCACACCATGGGCTGGACCAACCCGCTGATCCTGGCGGGCCTGATCGGCGGCGTGGTGGTGCTCGGGCTGTTCCTGTTCATCGAGTCCCGCGTGGCCAACCCGATGTTCCAGCTCAAGCTGTTCCGCAACGTTGCCTTCTCCAGCGGCAACGGCGCCTCGTTCCTGATCGCGGTGGCCCGAGGCGGGCTGCAGTTCATGCTGATCATCTGGCTGCAGGGCATCTGGCTGCCGCTGCACGGCTACAACTACGAGGACACCCCGCTGTGGGCGGGCATCTACCTGGTCCCGCTGACCATCGGCTTCCTGGTCTCCGGGCCGGTCTCCGGCAAGCTCTCGGACAAGTGGGGCCAGCGCTCCTTCGCCGTGGCCGGCCTGCTGCTGATGGCCGCGACCTTCGCCGGGATGCTGGCGCTGCCGACGAACTTCAGCTACCCGGTGTTCGCGATCCTGATCTTCCTCAACGGCGTCGGCGGCGGCCTGTTCTCCGCGCCGAACACCTCGATGATCATGTCCAGCGTGGGTCCGGAGATGCGCGGCGCGGCCTCGGGCATGCGCTCGACCTTCATGAACGCCGGCAGCCTGTTCTCCATCGGCGTGTTCTTCTCGCTGATGGTCATCGGCCTGGCCAGCCAGCTGCCGCACGCCATCGTCACGCAGCTGACGGCGCAGAACGTCCCGGTCGGCGTGGCCCAGCAGGTGGCCGCGATCCCGCCGGTGGGCGTGCTGTTCGCCGCGTTCCTGGGCTACAACCCGATGCAGCAGCTACTCGGCAACCAGGTCCTCAACTCGCTGCCGAAGGCGAACGCGCAGACGCTGACGGGCCACCAGTTCTTCCCGAACCTGATCGCCGGCCCGTTCCACCACGGCCTGATGATCGTGTTCTGGCTCGCCATCGGCATGAGCCTGGTCGGCGCCCTGGCCAGCATGGCCAAGCCGCGCAAGACCGCGGCCTGAGCCGCGACCCGCGAGACCCGCGCCGCCGCCGCCGCTGCCGTCGGCGGCGCGACCTGAGCCGCGGCCGTGCGCGCCGACCCGCGCGCGGCGGCACCCTTACCCCGCCCCGCCGCCTCGAACGCGGCGGGGCGGTGTCGTCTCATCCTCCGGTCAGCCCCGCGCAGGCGCCCAGGATCAGCTCCACCAGCTGCTCGAACCGCCGGTCGTCGTCCTCGAAGATCTCCCGCCCGGCCTCGGCGACGAGCGGAAAGGCCTCGCGATCCACCCGGGCGTCGCGGTCGGTCAGGCTGTAGCGCGGGTCCCCGGCCGCCTTGGCCTGGATCACCGCCTGCTCCTCGAGGCAGAACCCGATGACGAAGTGGTGCAGCAGCACGTGTGCCTGGGCCGCCGTGCGCACGGTGAAGCCCTGCCGGATCATCGCGGCGAGCCGGGGCTCGCGGCGGCGCAGCACCTCCACGTCGGTCAGGGTGGTGCCGGTGGCCATCTTCACCCCGTCGCGGTGGGCCAGCAGCTCCTCCCGCACGATCCGCGCGTAGGCGGCCATGGCCGCGCGCCACGGCTCGTCCACCGGCCGCTGTTCCACCCGCAGGCTGATCCGCCGCCAGACCTCAGTGCCCATCTCGTCGAGCAGTTCCTGCTTGTCCCGCACGTGCCAGTAGAGCGCGGGGGCCTGCACGTCCAGCCGCGCCGCCACCCGTCGCAGCGTCAGCCCCTCGAGCCCCTCGGCGTCGAGGGTGGCCAGCGCCGCGCGCACGATGTCGTCCTTCGCGAGTTTCCTGCTCACCCTGCCCACCTTGACAGTTTAACGTCGTTAAGGAGAGAGTGGGAAGCGTAATTTAACGGCGTTAAGGAAGGTGAAGCGATGAAGGCGGCGGTGTTGCGGCAGGCGGACGGCGTGCCGGAGTACGGCGAGTTCGACGAGCCGGGGACGGGTGCGGACGGCGAACTGGAGCTGGTCGAGCTGGTGGCCGCCGGGCTGCACCATCTGGTGCGCTCCCGGGCGCACGGGCGGCACTACAGCAGCTCGAACGTCTATCCGCTGGTCCCCGGCGTGGACGCGGTCGCGCGCAAGCAGGATGGGACGCTGGTCTACACCGGCGACCCCCAGCCGCCCCACGGCACCATGGCCGAGCGCATCGCGGTCTCCCCGCGCATGCAGTTCGCGCTGCCCGAAGGCGCCGAGGCGCGTGCGCCCGAGGTCGCGGCCGGAATGAACCCGGGCATGTCGTCCTGGCTGCCGCTGCGGGCGAAGCAGGGGTTCGCGCCGCTGACGGACGCCCCGGCGGAGCTCGGCGTGGTCGCGATCGTCGGCGCCACCGGTACCTCCGGCCTGATGGCGGTGCAGAACGCGCGGGCGCTCGGCGCGCGGCGGGTGATCGCGGTGGGGCGCAACGCGCAGGCGTTCGAGCGCGCCCGCGGCCACGGCGCCACCACGGCGCACCTGGCCGAGGACCGGGAGGCCACGGTGCGCTCGGTCCTCGAGGCCCTCGACGGGGACACCCCGGACCTCGTGCTCGACTACGTGTGGGGCGCCCCGGCCGAGGCGATGTTCGCCGCGCTCAGCGGCCGGCAGCAGGCTGACGAAGAGATCGAATACGTCCAGATCGGCGCCCTGGCCGGGATGGAGGCCGCGCTGCCCGCGACCCTGCTGCGCAGCCGCCGGATCCGGGTCAGGGGCAGCGGACTCGGCTCGGTCAGCCGCGCACGATCAGGCAGCTGATGCCCGAGTACGTCGCGCGGATCGCCCGGGGCGAGGTCGAGGTGCCGGTGCAGACGTACCCGCTGGGCGAGGTCGCCCGCGCCTGGACCGCGACCCCGGTCGACGGCGCCCGGATCGTGCTGACGGCGTAGACGCGATCGGCACCGCCGACCAGGTCAGCGCACGCCGCGACCCGCCGTCCGCCGCCCCGGAGTCCGAGGCGGCGGGCGGCGTCGCGGTGCACGCCCGACCGCCCGCGCCTACTTCTGCGCCGGGAGTCCGTGCCGCAGCAGGTCGGTCGCCTCCGCCTCGGTGCGCGGCGCGGGGATGGCGGCCCCGGCGGGCAGCTGGCGGGAGAGCAGGTCCGCGTAGACCTCCTGCAGGTGGCTGGGGCGGCCCGCGGCCGGAGTGACGGCGCCGGAGACCGGCACGATGACGCCGCTGAGCGGGTCGTCGGTGCGCGGGGTGGCCAGCGTGAGCACGCCGCCGACGTCCACGGCCGCGGCGTCGCGGGCGGTGAGCGGGGCCAGGCTCCAGCGCTGCTCCAGCGTCTTGAGCACACTGGTGTGGTCGAACGGCGTCGCGCCGGCCGGCACCCGGTAGACCGTGCCCGCCGGGATCAGCGGCGAGACCAGCACCGTGGGCACCCGCGGCCCGAACCGGGTGAAGTCGAACCCGTACTCGCCGGCGCTGTCGTCCGGCGCGGTGGCGTTGGTCGGCGGGGCGACGTGGTCGTAGAGGCCGCCGTGCTCGTCGTAGGTCAGGATGAACAGGGTGTTGTTCCAGCCCGGGCCACTGCGCAGCGCGGTGTAGACGTCGTGGATCAGCTGCTCGCCGAGCGCCACGTCGTAGTTCGGGTGCTGGCTGTTGCCGGTGGCGCTCCAGGACGGCTCGAGGAACGCGAAGCCGGGCAGGGTGCCGGCCGCCGCGTCCTGCTGGAAGTCGGTGAACAGCCCGAAGTTCGCGGCCGGCGCCGAGGTCAGGTCCGGGAAGTTGTGCTTGGTCAGCGGCTGCGCGTCGTAGCCGTAGACCTTCCAGGACACCCCGGCCTTGCCGAGCGAGCCGCAGATCGACGGGGAGGTGTAGGTCTTGGTCTTGTCGTCCATGTGCCCCTGGCTGGTGCCGGAGAGCACGAACGCGCGGTTGGGCAGCGTCTCGGTGGGCACCGAGCCGAACCAGTGGTCGCACACCGCGAACCCGCGGGCCAGCGCGGAGAGCACCGGCAGCGCCTCCGGGGTGAAGCAGCCCATGATGTCGGCCGGCTGCGTGCCCCCGACGATGGACCAGCCCTCCTTGGCCTCCCAGCCCAGGGTGTAGGCGTAGTCCGTGACGAAGCCCTGCATCGTCGCGTCCGCCGGGCTCGGCGCGGTGGTCGTGCCGAACAGCTGGCTGTTGGTCGCGCCGTAGCCCTCGCCCGGGTCGGCGCCCGGCATGAAGTACGCGTTCGGCGTGGACGGCGAGATCGGGAACACCGGCACCGGCTTGCCGCCCGTGCCCGGATTGGACTCGGTGCCGGTCAGGCCCTCGAAGGGCTGGCCGGCCGGGGAGAGGTTGCCCGCGTCCTGATACAGGTAGCCGAGCATGTGGTCGAACGAGCGGTTCTCCAGCATGAGCACGACGATGTGCTCGATCGCCTGCAGCCCGCCGCCCGCCGGGCTCGACCCGTCGGGCGCCTGCCCCACCGTGGTGTCCGTCATGAATTCTTCGCCTTCCCGCGAGTGCCTGGAATCAGGATGGCACTCGCCGGTGACGAAAAACGCACGCTCGGTGAAACGTGGGCTGATACCGCCCGCCGGATTCACACGAACCGGTGCCGTACGGGCGAGGCGGGAACCGACCGGGCCTCAGAACCGTTGCAGCGTCAGCGAATCCGACCCGTCCGCCGCGGCCGCGGTGAACCCGGTCACCTGCCCGGCGTGGGCCTGGTCGGCGCAGGCCACCAGGCCGGGGCGCGAGGCGTAGCTCACCCCGTCCACCGTCCACGTGAGGGCGCCGCCGTCGGCGTGCCAGGCGCCGGTGGCGGCGGCGCGGCCGAAGGAGAACACGGACACGGAGCCGTCCGCGTGCAGGTCGAGCTCTTCGCCGGTCAGCCCGGCCGGCCCGGTCGCTTCGGCCACGAGGTAGGCCCCGGCGAAGTCGTCGGCGTCGGCGGCGCATCCGGCCGCGCGGGCCGAGGCCGAGTCGGGACCGGGGGATACGGCGCCGGACGAAGGGGAGCCGGTATGGCGCGCGGCGTCGGCGTAGGCGATGGGGGCGGCCGCCAGCAGTACGGTTGCGGCTCCGGCCCACTTCAGCCAGCGTGACGTACGCGTCATCATGTCTGCTCCCCTAACGTGCACGGGACCCACCCCTCGCGAGTCCCTACGCCTCGAGTCTGCTGTCCGGGCTACGCCGCCGCCCCCGGGATTGCTCCGTGCAGGCGAGGTGGGGAGTCGGAGCCGGAAAACCGGGGGACTGCGCTCCTGTGCGGGCGGCTCAGCGGCCCACCGGCCGCCAGGCGACCGGCGAGGAGAGCACCATCGTGGACGAGGGGGTGCCGTGGTCGGCGAGCCGGTCGATCAGCTCCTCGAACTCGGCCATCGTGCGCACCGCCACCCGCAGCAGGCAACAGGAGTCGCCGGTGAGCCGGTGCACCTCCAGGATCGCCGGGGTCTGGTCGATCACCTCGGGATGGCGCAGCAGGCAATTCGGGCCGTAACAGGACATCCGGACCAGCGCCGCCACCGTCCGGCCCACCTTGGCCGGGTCCACGTGCGCGTGGTAGCCGGTGATCACGCCCTGCTCCTCGAGCCGGCGCACCCGCTCGGCCACGGCGGGCGAGGACAGCCGCACCCGGCGGCCGAGTTCGTTGTACGACAGGCGACCGTCCTGCTGCAATTCGTCGATCAGGAGCCAGTCGACGGCATCTGGAAAGTCATTGCGGCCGGACACCTTGCGATCATAACCCCGGGGCCGCCAGACGGGTCGCGACGGCCATTCAGCTTTCGGCCCGGCTGCGATTGCATGAACGGCATGATGACCGACCACGACCGGCGACGCGCCGTCGCCAGCGAATACGCGCAATATGCATGCCTTGACGAACTCCTGCACCTGCAGTGGCCGCGCACCCAGGCGCCCGCGGAGATGTCCTTCATCATCACCACCCAGGTGATGGAGCTGTACTTCAAGCTGCTGAAGCACGAGTGGACGGCCGCCTGCGCGAAGCTGGAGGCCGGCGACATCCGCGGCGCCGTGGTCGACCTGCGCCGCGGGCACGGGGTGCAGGACGCCCTGATCGCGTCCTGGGAGGCGCTGCGCACGCTCACCCCGGGCGAGTTCGACGAGTTCCGCGAGGCCTTCGGCGCCGCCTCCGGCATCCAGTCCGAGCTCTACCGCGACCTCGAGCAGGCCCTCGGCGTGCCCTACCCGAGCCGGGGCGAGGACGCGCCCAGCCTCGAGGCCAGCGCGGCCCGGGCGCTCGAGCGGCGCGGCTTCGACGGCTGGCTCGCGGCCTACCGCGCGGCCGATCAGAACCCCGACCTGTTCGACCTGGGCGAGGCGCTCTACGACGCGGCCGAGCGCTTCACCCGGTGGAAGCAGCGCCACCTGATCTCGGTGTGGCACTCCATGGGCGAGAAGAAGGGTTCGGCCGGCACCTCCGGTGCCGAGTGGCTCGCGCGCGGCGTGCACCAGAAGTATCTTCCGGAACTGTGGAACGTGCGCAGCGAGGCCTGGGCCTGATGACGACGACGACCGAGACGAACGCGGCGGGCGCCACCCCGGACGCCTCCTGGGCAGAGCGCGCCGCCGCCCTGGACGCCGCCAACCCGCTCGCGCCCTGCCGCGAGCGCTTCCTGCTGCCCGAGGGCGTGACCTACCTCGACGGCAACTCGCTCGGCGCGCTGCCCGCGGCGGTGCCCGAGGCGGTGCGCGACGGCGTCGCCCGCCAGTGGGGCGAGGGCCTGATCGGCTCCTGGTTCGGCGAGCAGGCGCGCTGGTGGGAGCTTCCGCACCGGCTCGGTGACCGGGTCGGCGCGCTGCTCGGCGCCGCGCCGGAGCAGACCGTGGTGGGCGACTCCACCTCGGTGCAGATCTTCAACACCCTGGTCGCGGCGGCGCGGCTGCGCCCGGGCCGCGGTGTGCTGCTGACCGACGCGGGCCACTTCCCGACCGACGCCTACCTCGCGGACTCCGTCGGCGAACTGCTCGGGCTGCGGGTCGAGCGGGTCAGGCCGCAGGAGTTCGCGGACGCGATCGCGCGGCACGGCGAGGACCTCGCGGTGGCCGCGTTCCCGGCCGTCGACTTCGCCACCGGCGAGCGCTGGGACATCCCCGCGCTCACCCGCGCGGCGCACGAGGTCGGCGCGGTGGCGGTCTGGGACCTGTGCCACGCCGCCGGCGCGTTCCCGCTGGAGCTGGACGCGTGGGACGTGGACTTCGCGGTGGGCTGCACGTACAAGTACCTCTCCGGCGGCCCCGGCGCCCCGGCCTTCGTCTACGCGAACCGGCGGCACCACATGCAGATGCACCAGCCGCTGACCGGCTGGACCGGGCACGCCGAGCCGTTCGCCATGCACGGCACCTACACCCCGGCCGAGGGCGTCGGCCGGGCCCGGATAGGCACCCCGACGATCCTGTCGATGCTCGCGCTGGAGGCCGCCATCGGCGCGTTCGACGGCGTGGACCTCGAGGTCCTGCGGGCGCAGAGCCTGAGCCTGACCGGGTTCTTCATCGAGTGCTGCGACGCGCTGCTGGCCGGCCGGGGCTTCGCGCTGGTCACCCCGCGCGAGCCGGAGCGCCGCGGCGGCCAGGTGACGCTGCGTCACCCGGACGCGGCCACGCTGGTCCCGGCCGCCGCCGCCCGCGGCGTGGTGGGGGACAAGCGCGAGCCGGACCTGCTGCGCTACGGCTTCAACGCGCTCTACAACACGCACGCCGACGCCCTGCGCGCGGCCCGCACCCTCGCGGAGCTGTGCGAGGGCTGATCCACCGCCCCACGCGCACGACGGCGGGGCCGCACCGACCTGGTGGTCGGTGCGGCCCCGCCGTTCGTGCTCTGATCTACGGGATCGGCTGAATCGCTCCCGCCGCTACGCGAGCGCCTGCTCGCCGTCGAGGGTGGCCGCCGCGGCGTGGATCACCGACGCGATGCGCACCGCCTCGTGGATCGGCTCGCGGGTCCAGCCCGCACCCCGCAGCACCTTCTCGTGCGACTCCAGGCAGCGGCCGCAGCCGTTGACCGCGGAGACCGCGAGGCACCACAGTTCGAAGTCGTTCTTGTCGACTCCGGGGTTGCCGATCACCTGCATCCGCAGCCGGGCCGGCAGATTGGCGTACTCCTCGTCGCCGATCAGGTGCATGGTCCGGTAGTAGACGTTGTTCATGGCCATGATCGAGGCGGCGGCCTTCGCGGCCGTGAGCGCCTCGGCGGTCAGGTGGCCCTTGGCCTCCTCGACCAGCTCCTGGATCACCCGCGTGCTGCGCGAGGCCAGCGCCGTGGCCACGACCGTGCCCCACAGCTGCTGCTCGGGCAGTTTGGAGGTGGTGATCACCGAGCTGAGGTTCAGCCGGGTGTCCTTGGCGTAGTCGGGCAGCGCCTGCTTGAGCGCGTCCAGGCTCATCGTGTGCGCCTTACGCCTGGGCCAGCAGCTGGGCGGCGTCCAGGGTCTCCTGGCCGTTCTGCCAGTTGCACGGGCACAGCTCGTCGGTCTGCAGGGCGTCGAGCACGCGCAGCACCTCGTCCACGTTCCGGCCCACGGAGCCGGCGGTGACCATCACGAACTGGATGGTGTTGTCCTGGTCCACGATGAAGGTGGCGCGGTCGGCCACACCCTCGCCGTTGAGCACGCCGCAGGCGGCGGTCAGCTCGCGCTTGCCGTCGGCCAGCATCGGGAAGGGCAGGTCGTTGAGGTCCTTGTGGTCCCGGCGCCAGGCCAGGTGGACGAACTCGGAGTCGACCGAGACGCCGAGCACCTGCGCGTCGCGGTCCGCGAACTCGCTGTTGAGCTTGCCGAAGGCGGCGATCTCGGTCGGGCAGACGAAGGTGAAGTCCTTCGGCCAGAAGAACACGACCTTCCAGTCCTTCTCCAGCTTCTGGCTGTTGATCGTCTGGAAGGCGGTGGCGGCGTCGTTCGAGACCACCCCGGTGAGCTCGAAGTCGGGGAACTTGTCGCCAATGGTGAGCATGTGCCTTGATCCTCCGGGTTGTGCGTTGCGGCTCGTGGCCGTCGTCGATCTTGTGCCTCAGCCTGGCATGTTCTTATTGATCGGAGAAATAAGCCATCGGCCGGATCGTGATAGGAGTTACCTATGAATAACCGCGCCCCGACCGTCGCGCAGTTGCGCGCCTTCGCCGCTCTCGCCGAGAAACTACACTTCAGAGACGCCGCGGCGGAGCTCGGGATGAGTCAGCCGGCCCTGTCCGGCGCGGTGGCCGCCCTGGAGGAGACGCTCGGAACCCGGCTTGTGGAACGCACCACACGCCATGTGCTTCTCACTCGTTCGGGCGAAGCGGTGGCCCAGCGTGCCCGGGCCGTGCTGGCCGGGGTCGAGGAACTGGCCGAGGCGGCGCAGACCACCGGCCGGCCGTTCACCGGGGACCTGCACCTCGGCGTGATCCCGACGGTCGCCCCGTACCTGCTGCCGGCCCTGCTGCGCCCGCTCAAGGCGCGCTACCCGGAGCTTGAGCTGATCCTGCACGAGGAGCAGACCGCCACCATCCTGGACGGGCTGGTCTCCGGGCGGCTCGACCTGGCCGTGCTGGCCACCCCGGTCGAGGGCACCGGGATGACCGGGCTCGCGCTGTATGACGAGGATTTCATGCTGGTGTACCCCGGCGACGATCCGGGCGCGCCGCGCGGCCCGGTCGCGCTCACGGCGCTGCGCGAGCTGCCGGTGCTGGTCATGGAGGAGGGCCACTGCCTGCGCGACCAGACCCTCGAGGTCTGCCAGGAGGCCGGGCGCGACGGCCTTGCCTCGACCCGCGCGGCCAGCCTGGCCACGCTCGTACAGCTGGTCGCCGGCGGCCTCGGCGTGACGCTGCTGCCGAGCACCGCGGCCGCGGTGGAGGCCAGGCCGGGCTCGGGTCTGGGCGCCACCCGGTTCCGCGACCCGGCCCCGGGTCGCAGCATCCTGCTGGTGCACCGCTCCTCCAGCCCGCGGGCGGCGGAGTTCGAGCAGCTCGCCCGGACGATGCGGGAGGCGGTCAAGGCGCACCGGATGCCGGTCCGGCTGCCTGCCGAGGCCTAGAAGTCCGATGAAGATCTTCGTGGTCTGATGTGGCGGGTCGGCGTAGCCGGCCCGCCACTGGCCTGTTCATGCTGGTGTCGGCAGGTTCCAGCGTCCGTTGGTGCGGGTGAGGCCGAGGTTGAT
>NZ_JAGSOG010000147.1 GCF_018139695.1 Actinospica durhamensis
AGGGCCCGAAAGGCGGGCGGCCCCCCGCATTCGACGCCGAACTGTACAAGCGCCGCAACCTGATCGAACGATGCAACAACCGGATCAAGCAGTGGCGCGGCATCGCGACCCGCTACGACAAGCTCCCCGACCGCTACCAAGGCGGAATCGAGCTGGTCAGTGCACTGATCTGGCTACGGTCTCTGTGCCCGGAATGACCCGGACACAGAGACCGTACATAGAGATTAATAGATGGTCAGATTCACCAACACCGCCTAGACGGAAAGCATAGGTGATATGTCACGCAATGCCGACGGCGGCGCGCCGACGCCCGAGGGCGGGTGGCTCGACGGCGATCAGCAACGGGCCTGGCTGGCGTACATCCGGGTTCAGCTGCGGCTGACCTACGAGATGAACCGTCAGTTGCAGTCCGACAGCGATCTGTCCCTGCCGGACTACGACGTCCTGACGGCCCTGAGCGTCGCCGACGGCGGCCTGATGCCGATCACGGCGTTGGCCGCGCAGATCGGCTGGGAGCGCAGCCGGGTCTCGCACCACGTGCGGCGGATGGCCGCGCGGGATCTGGTGAACTGCGGCCCGTCTGCGAACGACCGGCGCGTGACCGAGGTGAGGCTGACCCCGCACGGCCGGAAGGTGCTCGAGGCCGCGGCTCCCGGACATGTGGACCTCGTGCGCCGCCTGTTCTTCGACGGCTTGCCGCCCGAACTCGTCGGGCCGCTCAGCCAGGCGCTGGAGAGCGTCTACGCGAACATGATCGCGCAAGGCACGCTGCCGCCGCCGGTGGACTGGCGCCCGCCCCGGGGCGAGTGATCGGAGGCGGGCGCCGAGCCTGACTCAGTGAACTGGCACGGGGCCTCTCCCGCTACGCCGCCACCTGGACCGCGTGCAGGCTGGCGTAGGCGCCCTTGGTGCGCAGCAGCGCCTCGTGGGTGCCGATCTGGGCGACCTGGCCGCCGTCCATGACGACGATGCGGTCGGCGTCGCGGATGGTGGAGAGGCGGTGGGCGACGACGAAGGTGGTGCGGCCGCGCATGAGGCGGGCGAGGGCGTCCTGGATGAGGGCTTCGGAGCGGGTGTCGAGCGCCGAGGTGGCCTCGTCGAGGATGAGCACGCGCGGGTCGCGGATGACGGCGCGGGCGATGGCGATGCGCTGCTTCTGGCCGCCGGACAGGCGGGCGCCGCGTTCGCCGACGACGGTGTCGAGGCCGTACGGGAGCTGCTCGACGAACTCCAGGGCGTTGGCGTCCCGCAGCGCGGCGGTGATCGCGTCGTCGTCGACGTTCTCGAGGCCGTAGCTGACGTTCTGTCGGATCGTGCCCTCGAACAGGATCGTCTCCTGCGGCACCACCGAGACGAAGCGGCGGAAGGTGCGCAGGTCGAGCGTCTCCATGTCCACGCCGTCGAGCTCGATCCGGCCGCCGGTCGGGCGCAGGAAGCCGATGACGAGGTTGAGCACGGTGGACTTGCCCGCGCCCGAGGCGCCCACCAGCGCGACCGTCTCGCCGGCTTGCACCGACAGGTCGAACCCGGCCACCGAGGGGCTCGCGGCGTCCGGGTAGGCGAAGGTGACGTCGCGGAACTCGAACGCGCCGGCGGCGGCCGTGACCTCGGCCTTGCCCTCGTTGCTCTCCAGGTCCGGCGCCTCGAGCACCTGGCCGACCGAGCGCACCGACTCGAGGCCCTTGCTGATCACCGGCGCCAGGTTCAGCAGCGCGATCACCGAGCCGGTCAGGCTGGAGAAGAACGCGCTGAGCATCACCACGTCGCCCGGGGTGACGCCGAAGGTGCCGTAGTACGCGATCAGCGCGGCCGCGGTCAGGCAGCCGACGCCCAGGAAGTTGAGTGTGATCCAGCTGAGCGCGCCGAACTTCCCGTTCGTCAGATCCAGCGTCAGCCCGGCCTTGCGCACCCGCCGCAGCGTGCCGTCGACGCGTTCGATGGCGCTGCGCTCGAGGCCGTGGCCGCGGGTGATCGGGATTAGCGCGGTCATCTCGATCACCCGCGAGGACAGCTGCTCCACCTCGGCCCGGAAGGTCTCGTTCTGCACCCGCAGCCGGGAGCGCAGCCGCATCACCACGAACGCGGCGGCCGGGACCACGAGCAGGAACACCGGCAGGAACGAGGGCGTGCGCACCCCGATGATGATCAGCCCGGCGACCAGGCTGGAGAGGGCGGACAGGCCGCCGTCGCTGGCCTGCTGGAGCATCTGCTCCACCGTCTCCACGTCGCGCACGACCTTGGTCTGCAGCACGCCGGAGCTGGTCCGGGAGTGGTAGCCGATGGACAGCTCCTGCAGCCGCCGGCACAGCGCGAACCGCAGGGTGTTGCTGATCCGCCGGATCGCCGGGCTGTAGCAGCGCACGTACAGCAGGTGACCGGGGAAGTTGAGCAGCAGCAGGCCGAGCAGCAGCCCGCAGTTGAACCAGAGCCGGCTCACCGGCTGGTGGGTGACCACGATGTCGACGACGTTGGCGGTGATCAGCGGCAGCAGCCAGGTCGGGCTGGATTTGACGACGAACAGGAGCGCGCCGATCGCCAGCCGCGCCCGGTCCTCCCGGCACAGGAAGGCGAGCGTGCGCAGCGGGTTCTCGCCGCGGTAGTGGTGGTCTATGGACGTGGCACAGTCGGCCATCGGGACTCCCGGATCTCTCCCACAGGTACGCCCCATGCTTTCAACTCAGGCCGCCGCGACGTCAGGGGTTTCCATACTCCGGACGCCGAGCGGTCGGCGGGAAACGATCAACGGCGCGGCGGCCGGGTGCGGGGCGTGCGCCCGGGTACCGTTCACCTCGTCACTCTGGACGCGTGCGGGTTTAGCCCGGACGAGTGTCGGTTATCCGCACCTTCGCGACGCACGCCACTCGGCGCACCCGACCGATGGAGGAGCTCCATGAAGCACGGGATGGACGATACGACGACTGCGCAGGGCACGTCGGGAGCGCACAGCGCGCCAGGCGCGGCGACCGGCGGCGGCCCGGTCGGCCTCACGCCGGGAATCCGCGCCTGTCTGTTCGACCTGGACGGAGTGCTCACCCGCACCGCCAGCCTGCACGCCACCGCGTGGAAGCAGACCTTCGACGCGTTCCTGCAGTCCTACGACGTGGACCACAGCCTCGACTTCCAGCCCTTCGACAAGGAACGCGACTACGAGGACTACGTCGACGGCAAGCCGCGCGAGGACGGGGTGCGCTCGTTCCTCGAGTCCCGCGACATCCATCTGCCCGAGGGCACGGCGCAGGATCCGCCCGGCATGCAGTCGGTGTACGCGGTGGGCGCGGCCAAGCAGAACGCGTTCCTCGCGCTGCTCAACGAGCACGGGCCGCAGGTGTTCGAGGGCTCCGTCGCCTATGTGCGCGCGGCCCGGGCGGCCGGGCTCAAGTGCGCGGTGGTCACCTCGAGCGCGAACTGCGAGGCGGTGCTGCGCGCGGCCGGGATCGACGACCTGTTCGACACCACCGTCGACGGCAACGACGTGACCGCGCAGCACCTCAAGGGCAAGCCCGCGCCGGACTCCTACCTCGCCGGCGCCAAGGCGCTGGGCGTGCCGGCCACCGCGGCGGCCGTGTTCGAGGACGCCATCGCGGGCGTGGAATCCGGGCACGCCGGCGGATTCGCGGTCGTGGTGGGGGTGGACCGGCTCGGCAACGGGCAGGCCGAGCGGCTGCGCACGCACGGCGCCACCGTGGTCGTCGGCGACCTCGCCGAACTGCTGCCCGCCACGGGGGCCGCCGGATGATCGTCGGCCACCCCTGCTTCGACATCGACCCCTGGTCGCTGGTCGAGAACGAACTCCCGCTGGACATGCTGCCGCACGCCGAGTCGCTGTTCGCCCTGTCCAACGGGCACATCGGCTGGCGCGGCACGCTGGACGAGGGCGAGCCGCACGGGCTGCCCGGCAGCTACCTCAACGGGGTCTACGAACTCAGGCCCCTGCCGTACGCGGAGGCGGGCTACGGCTATCCGGAGTCCGGACAGACCGTCATCAACGTCACCAATGGGAAGATCATCAGACTTCTGGTGGACGACGAGCCGTTCGACGTGCGCTACGGCACCCTCGTCTCGCACCGGCGGGTCCTGGACCTGCGCGCGGGCGTGCTGCGCCGGGAGGTCGTGTGGACCTCGCCGGCCGGACGCACCGTGCGGGTGCGCTCGACCCGGATCGTCTCGCTCACCCAGCGCGCCGTCGCCGCGGTGCGCTACGAGGTCGAGCCGCTCGACGGCCCGGCCCGGCTGGTGCTCCAGTCCGAGCTCGTCGCCAACGAGGAGCTGCCGGTGCACCAGGGCGACCCGCGCGCCGCCGCGACGCCCGTCGACGCGCTGGTGAGCGACCTGAACAAGGCCTCGGACACGCGCGTCACGCTGGTGCACACGGTGCGTCGCAGCGGTCTGCGGGTGGCCGCGGGGATGGACCACTTCACCGAGGTCTACGACGAGCAGGGCCAAGCCCAGACCGACGTGCTCGGCTCGCAGATAGAGTCGGAGCCCGACCTCGGCCGCTTCACCACCGGCGGGCTGCTCAAGCCGGGCCAGACGCTGCGGCTGACCAAGTTCGTCGCGCACGGCTGGTCCGCCAGCCGGTCCCTGCCCGCGGTGCGCGACCAGGTCGACGCGGCGCTCGCGGCCGCGGGCTTCGGCGGCTGGGACGCGCTCGCGGCCGAGCAGCGCGCCTGCCTCGACGACTTCTGGCGCGGCGCCGACGTGGAGATCGACGGGGACGAGGAGATCCAGCAGGCCGTACGCTTCGCCCTGTTCCAGCTCTACCAGGCGGCGGTGCGGGCGGAGAGCCGGGCGATTCCGGCCAAGGGCTTGACCGGCGACGGCTACGACGGCCACGCCTTCTGGGACACCGAGAGCTTCGTGCTGCAGGTGCTCTCCTACCTCGACGCGCCCTCCGTCGCGCACGCGCTGCGCTGGCGCCACTCCACCCTGCCCGCCGCGCGTGAGCGGGCCGAGCAGCTCGGCCTGGCCGGCAGCGCGTTCCCGTGGCGCACGATCGCGGGGGAGGAGTGCTCGGCCTACTGGCCGGCCGGGACGGCGGCGTTCCACGTCAACGCGGACGTCGCCGACGCGGTGATCCGCTACGTCCGGGCCAGCGGCGACGCCGAGTTCGCCCGCAAGGAGGGGCTCGAGCTGCTCGTGGCCACGGCCCGGATGTGGGTCTCGCTCGGGCACACCGACCAGGGCGGCGAGTTCCGCATCGCCGGGGTGACCGGCCCGGACGAGTACAGCGCGATCTCGGACGACAACGTGTACACGAACCTGATGGCGCAACAGAACCTGCTGGCCGCGGTGGAGTTCGCCTCCCGGCATCCCGAGGAGGCCGCGGAGCTCGGCATCACCGACGAGGAGACCGAGAGCTGGACCGCGGCGGCCCAGGCCATGCACGTGCCCTACGACGCGGAGCTGGGGGTGCATCCCCAGTCGGACGCGTTCACCTACCACGAGCGCTGGGACTTCGAGGCGACCAAGGCCGAGGACTACCCGCTGCTGCTGCGCTACCCGTACTTCCAGCTCTACCGGACCCAGGTGGTCAAGCAGGCGGACCTGGTGCTCGCGCTGCACCTGCGCTCGGACAGCTTCACCGCGGAGGAGAAGCAGCGCGACTTCGACTACTACGAGCCGCTGACGGTGCGCGACTCGTCCCTGTCCGCGTGCAGCCAGGCCGTGATCGCGGCCGAGACCGGCTGCGCCTCGCTCGCCTACGACTACCTGGGCGAGGCGGCGCTGATGGACATCGACGACCTCGAACGCAACACCGCGGACGGCCTGCACCTGGCCTCGCTCGCCGGGTCCTGGATCGCGCTGGTGGCCGGATTCGGCGGGATGCGGCACACCGCGGCAGGGCTCTCCTTCGCGCCGCGGCTGCCCGACGGCTGGAACAGGCTCTGTTTCGGCCTGGTCCTGGAAGGCGGCCTGCTGCGCGTGGACGTGCGGCCGGACAAGGTCGGCTACCGCTTCACCGGCGAGGGCGGGCTGAGCCTGACCCACCACGGCAGCGAGGTACGCGTGGAGCCGGGGACGCCGCTGATCCTGCCGGCCTGGCAGCCGTCCGAGCGTGCCGCGCCCAGCCAGCCGCCCGGCCGCGTCCCCGCGCACCGGGTGGCGGACAGCGTGCGCCGCGATGCGGAAGGGGACGCGGCCGGCGGGTCGTGATCGGCTCTGACCGGGACCATCGTCGGGGCGCCGGGCTCAGGTCGCGTGGTGCCGGTGCAGCCGGCCGGCCATACCTGAGCCCTGGCCCGGGTCCAGGCGGGCGCGCCGGTGCTGCCACTGGCGTACCGCGAGCAGGCCCGCGCAGGCCAGGACGGCCACCGCCTCGGCGATGAGACTGATCGTCTTCTCGGTGTACCACGCGGGGTCGTACATGTTCGGCAGCGGGCCGAGCTTGCCCACGTTCACGTAGCGGTAGAGCAGGACGGCGCCGACCGCGGCCGCCGCGATCAGGAAGCCGACCGCCGCCTCGAGCCGCCGCCCGCGCACCACGATGCCGAGCGCGGCCGCGGCGGCGAGCGAGGCCTGGATCAGGAAGAGCCTGGTCTCGCTGAGCGTGCCGCCGGTGTCGAAGCCGCCGGCGAGGTCGGCGTGCACGTACGCGTCCACCGCGAGGCCCGCCGCGGCCAGCAGGCGGAGCGGGATCGTCAGGAACAGGCCGCGGCGCCGTCGCCCCGGCTGCTCGGCTCGCGGGGGCTGCTCGAGTCGGCGCGGCCGCTCCGCCTGCTGCGGCTGCGCCGACTCCGCCGAGTCCCGGGGCGTCACGTCCGGCGCCAGGTCCTGGTACTGACTCTGATTACGGCCGTTCATCACACTCCGCCTTTCATCGTCCGGATCGCTTCGTCTGACTTATCGCTCGTTCGGTCCAGTCGAGGTGGCGCGGCACCCGGCTGCGGGGCAAGGAAGGTACGCCGAGTTCCCCCGCCGGAAGGATTTATCCCGTGTATCCCAGCCGCCGTTCCCTGCTCGCCGCGTTCGGCGGTTCGGTCTTCCTGCTCGGGGGCTGTTCCTCGGGCTCCGGTTCGAGCTCCTCGCCCACCACCGGCACGGGTGCCACCGGCACGGGCGCGGTGGCCGGCGACACGATCACGATCCAGAACTTCGCGTTCTCGCCCGCGACGCTCACCGTCGCCGCCGGGAGCACCGTCACGGTGACCAACAAGGACAGTGTCACGCACACCGTGACCTCCAGCGACTCGCCGAAGGCCTTCAACACCGGCGACGTGCCGGCCGGGACGACCACGACGTTCACGGCCCCGAGCAAGGCCGGGACCTACGCCTACACCTGCACGATCCACCCGTATATGCATGGCACGCTCACCGTCCAGTAGCTGACACGTGGGCGGTGGCGGAAGCGTTCAGTGCGCCCCGAGTGCGCAGCTCAGCGGCCGGTTCGGGCTCGGTTCGGGCCCGAACCGGCCCGGCTCGGCCCGGCTCAGGGGGTGGGGGTGCGGAGCGTGGAGACGTAGAACAGCCCGTCGCACATCGAGCCGAAGCGGTAGCCGACCTGCCGCATGCCGCTCCAGCTCGAGTCGCCCGGGACGCTGAAGCCGAACCCGGTGGCCTGCTCGCAGACCACCGGCGAGGCGGCGTACCAGGCGACGTCGAACGCGGCGGCCTGGCCCGGCTGCAGGTCGACCCGGGTGGTGGCCGAGCCGCCCTCGTCGTCTCCGTCGAAGTCTTCCTGCGACACGGCGATGTCGCTGGTCACACTGGGGCTGGAGGCGAGCGGGCCGGTGGGCGTGAGCCGCGGCGAACCGGTCAGCGAGCAGGCGACGGCCGCGGTGTCGGTGGCCAGGAACCGCTCGATCTGCAGGTCCGGGAGGGTGCGGCGGCCCGCGGCGGTGACGGACAGCTGCGCGTTCGTGCACGGCCCGGAGATCGGGAGCGGGGCCACCCGGGCCGAGGCGGTCGACGGCGGCCTGGCCGTGGGCGAGCCTGCGGGCGCGGTCGCGGCCGCTGACGCGCCGTCAGCCCCCTGGGCCCGTGCGGACGCCGCGTCGCGGGCCGAGGTGCCGCAGCCGGCCAGCGTCACCGCGCAGGCCAGGGCTACTCCCGCGAGGGCGACCGATTGAAACCGCTGCATCCTGCGCCCGTCCATCCCTTGC
Source organism: Actinospica durhamensis (assembly GCF_018139695.1). Classification (GTDB taxonomy): domain Bacteria; phylum Actinomycetota; class Actinomycetes; order Streptomycetales; family Catenulisporaceae; genus Actinospica; species Actinospica durhamensis. The sequence goes on from NZ_JAGSOG010000147.1 coordinate 8,100, forward strand.
TCGCGCCCATGCTCGAGACTCCTCGCGGCATGCTCCCACGCGGACCGGTGCGATCAGCGCATTTCGGTCTTCTGGCGTGTTCTGCGCCGCCGCGCCCACCACCGCGACAGCCGGCGCCGCGGCTGCAGCCGCAGCAGCTTGCCGAGCGGGCCGAGCCGGGCGTAGCGCTCGCGCCGGTCGCTCACCGCGGTGTCGAGCTCCTCCATCAGCCGGCGTGAGCGGTGCTCGAGATCGAGTTCGTCCAGGATGCGGTCGATCTCGGCCAGGATCGCGCCGTGCAGCTGCCAGGCGTGCGGGTGCAGCCGGACCCGGTCCAGCAACAGGTGCGCGGCCCGGTCCCGGCTGGTCCAGGCGGCCGAGAGCTGGTCCGCGAGTTCCTCCTCGGCCTGCTGCGCGTTCGCGCTGACCTGCGCGGTGACCAGCTCGGCGAAGTTGACCAGGGCCTCGCCGACGTGGGTGAAGGTCTGCTCCAGGCTGCTGCCGACGTCGCGCGCGAACATCGGCTCGTCCCGCGCGCGGCGCTTGGCCAGGTCGGCCAGCGAGCGGGTGAGCACCCGCACCACGACCACGCAGATCTCCAGCGTGTCCAGGCCGGTGCGCAGCGTCAGCCGGGACAGCAGGCCCTCGCTCACGCGCGGATTGAGCCGCAGGCTGTCCTCGGCCCGGCGCAGCGCGTCGTCCACCTCGGCCACGTACTGGTCCAGTTCCCGCGCCTCGTAGAGCCGGGCCTCGACCAGCTCCACCACCGCCGGCGAGTCCAGCTCCCGGCCCATCGCCCGCAGCAGCGCGTTCATCCGCCGGGCCAGGTCCTCGATCGACTCGGCCGCCGGGTCCACCCACACCGGCGGCGCGAAGATCAGGTTGAACGCCAGTCCGACCGCCGCCCCGACCAGGGTCTCCACCACCCGGTCCCAGGCCTGGTAGCCGAGCTGGGTCACGCCCAGCACGAGCATGCCGCTGATCGCCACCTCGTTGACGAACTCGCCCACGCGCACGATCTGGCCCACGCTCAGCGCCGCCAGGATGATCAGCGCCAGGCTCCACCAGTTCAGCCCCATCACCGAGCTGAAGCCGATCGCGATCAGCACGCCGACCACGACCGCGTTCACCCGGCGCACCCCGGTGGTGAGCGTCGAGTACAGCGTGACCTGCACCACCAGCAGCGCGGTGAGCGGGGCGGTGAGCGGCGCCGGGTTCCGGCTCGCGTGCAGCGCGATCACATAGGCGAGCGTGGCGGCTGCGGTGGCGCGCAGGCTCTGCGCCACGACCGGGTCGCGCCGGGCGCGGGCCAGCTTGACCTTGGCTTCGTCGGTCACCCCCGCCATGCCACCCGGCATGCCCGTCATGATCGGCTCACCTCGTGGTGATGCTCCGGCGCCGCCGCGCCGATGTCTGCGTTGGCCCGAACGGAGACATTCCGGCCGAAGTCCGTCAGCCGAGTACGGCTGTTCGGGTGAGCGTCGTCACCCGAATGGACGGATGCAAACGCTCGGTGGTTGTGATTGGCTCGAGAGTGAGGAGCTGCCTTCGCGCGGCTCGGAAGGGAACCAGGCGCGAGCGGGATCGAGGCGGGGAAGATGACTCAGGTCCGCACGGCGAGCGCGAGTGCGCGCCGCCCCGTGGCGGGGGCCGGGCTCCGAGCGGAGCCCGCGTCCGGATCGGCGGTGGCCGAGTCCCGCCAGTGGGCGATCAAGAACGTCGGCGGCGGTCTGATGATCGCCGCGGCGGTGCTGGTCACCGTGGTGACCGTGCTCTACGACCTGCGTGGCGAGCCGTTCCCGATGTTCACCCGCGAGGTCAACTACGCGTTGAGCGCGGCCGTGGCGGCCTTCGGCTTCTACCTGATGCGCACGACGCGCCGGCTGCCGACTTGGCTGGCCAACAGCCTGCCCTCGGGCGCCGCGATCGTGATCTGCCTGCCGACCTCGGTGGACGAGTCCCCGGACGAACTGGGCCCGCTCCTGCTGACCTGGCCGGTCACCTTCGCCGCCGCGGTCCTGTCCGCGCGCGTCGCCTGGACCACGGCGGGCGTGGCGGCGGTGGTCTTCGCCGTGTTGGCCGGGCTCGGCCGTGGTGTGGACGGGCTCGTGCTGTGGGTCGAGGCCTCCGCGTCGCTGGCCGTGGTGTGCTGGATGGTGGTGCGGGTGCAGAGCCAGGCCATGCGGCTGCGCGAGGCTTTGGCCCGACTGGCCAGGACCGACGCGTTGACCGGCCTGGTCAACCGGCGCGGCTTCGACGAGGCGCTGGCCCGTGAGCAGGCCCGGCGACGGCGCGGTGGCGAGCCTTCGGCGCTGCTGCTGGTGGACATCGACCACTTCAAGCGGGTCAACGACACCTGGGGCCACCAGGCGGGCGATGAGACGCTGCGCCTGCTCGGCGGGCTCCTGGACACCTCGTTCCGCGCCACGGACGTGGTCGGGCGGATCGGCGGCGAGGAGTTCGCGGTGCTGCTCGCGGACTGCGACCCGGACGAGGCCGCCGAGCGCGCCCAGGCCCTGTGCGACCTCGTGCGCACCCAGGCGGGCACCTGGGAGCACCCGATCACCGTGAGCGTGGGCGTCGCGGCCACCCCCGAGCCCGCGCCGACCCCCGAAGAGCTGATGGCCTCCGCCGACGCCGCCCTCTACGCCGCCAAGGCCGCAGGCCGCGACCGCGTCTGGATCGAGCCGGCCACGGTCCCGGTGGTGGAGTAGCACACTCCGCGCTAGGCCTGGCTCCACAGCTCGAGCTGCTCGGGCTGCTCGCGCTCTTGGGCGGGTGGCGTGGGCGACGCGGGCGGCGCGGGCGGCGCTGCCGGCACGACCTCCGGGTCAGAACTCCGGCGCCCCGGCCCCCGCGAGAGCCCGAACTCCTGCGCGTACGCCCGGACCTCGCGGGTGATGCGTTCCGTGTACCAGGCGGGCGCGTACGAGCCGCGCCGGTAGAGCGCCCGGTAGCGCGGCACCAGCTGCGGGTGGTGCGCCTGCAGCCAGGAGAAATACCACTCGCGGGCGCCCGGCCGCAGGTGCAGCACCAGCGGCGTGATGGAGCGGGCCCCGGCGTCCGCGAGCGCCTTCACACAGGCCCGCAGCTGCTCCGGCGAGTCGGAGAGGTACGGCAGGATCGGCGCCATCAGCACCGAGCAGCCGAGACCCGAATCGGCGAGCGTGCGCACGGCGTCGAGCCGCCGGGCCGGGCTGGGCGTGCCCGCCTCCACCGTGCGCCACAGCTCCCGGTCGAGGAAGCCGATGGACATGCTCAGCGAGACGGGCACGTCGCGGGCGGCGTCGAGCAGCAAAGGAAGGTCACGCAGCATCAGCGTGCCCTTGGTCAGGATCGACAGCGGCGTCCCGGACGCAGCCAGGGCGCTGATGATCTCCGGCATGAGCCGGTAGCGCCCCTCCGCCCGCTGGTAGCAGTCCACGTTCGTCCCCATCGCCACCGGCTCCCGCCGCCAGGACGGCCGCGCCAGCTCCCGCCGCAGCACCTCGGGCGCGTTCACCTTCACCACGATCCGCGTGTCGAAGTCCAGCCCCGCGTCGAAGTCGAGATAGGTGTGCGTCTTGCGTGCGAAGCAGTATGTGCACCGGTGGCCGCAGCCCCGGTACGGGTTGATCGTCCAGTTGAACATCCAGGCGTCCGCCGTGACCCGGTTGAGCACCGACTTCGCCCGCACCTCGTAGAACGTGGTGCCGCGGAACCCCGGCGTGTCGAAGGTCCGCACCACGGCTCCCGCGTCGAACAACGCCTCCTGTGCCGGCTCGTTCCCGTCGACCAGCTGCCCGGACCATCTCATCCTGTCACTATAGAACGAATGTTCGAACGTGCGTCAAGGTGCGGCGGTAGACTGGACCGGGTGGTCCAGTAGTGGTCGACGGATGGGAGGCGGCCGGTCGTGGTCAGGGAGTTGACGGCGAAGGGGTGGGCGACGCGGGAGCGGATCGTCGAGGGGGCGGCGCGGCTGCTGCGGGAGCACGGCGTGGCGGCGGTGACGCTGGACGACATCAGGGCGGATACGCGCACCAGCAAGAGCCAGCTCTTCCACTACTTCCCGGACGGCAAGGACCAGCTGCTGCTCGCGGTGGCCGGGTACGAGGCGGACCGGGTGCTGGAGGATCAGCAGCCTTATCTGGGCCGGCTGGACTCGTGGGAGGCCTGGCGGCGCTGGCGCGACGTCGTGGTCGCGCGGTACGAGGAGCAGGGCGACCACTGCCCGCTCGGCTCGCTGTTGTTGCAGGTCGGCCGCACCACGCCGGGGGCGCGGGCGATCGTGGTCGGGCTGCTGCGGCGCTGGCAGGAGGATCTCGCCGCCGGAATCAGGGCCCTGCAGTCCGGCGGGCAGCTGCCGGCCGGACTGGACGTGGACGCGCACGCCGCCTCGCTGCTCGCCGGGATCCAGGGCGGGGTGACGATCCTGCTCGCGACCGGCGAGTCCGTGCACCTCAGGGCGGCGCTCGACCAGGGGATCGGCGCTCTGCGCGGCGCGGCGGTGCCCGGGCCGGTGGCGGCCTGAGGCGCGCGGTGATTGGACTTGCTGGTCCAATTCTGCCCTCGTAACGTCGCCCGCATCGAGACGTACACCCGGCACAGCGAAGGGGACAGCCATGAGCGAGCGACTGCGGGACAAGAAGGCCCTGGTCACAGGGTCGACCAGCAATATCGGGCGGGCCATCGCGGAGGCCTTCGCGGCCGAGGGGGCGCACGTGGTCGTCTCCGGGCGCAACGCCGAGCGGGGCGACGAGGTGGTCGCGGGCATCCGGGCCCGCGGCGGCCGGGCCGACTTCGTCGCCGTCGACCTCGACGGCAGTGCCGAGGCCTCGCGCGCACTGGCCGAGCAGGCCACCGCGGTGCTCGGCGGCCGCCTCGACATCCTGGTCAACAACGCCGGCATCTACCCGCCCTCGACCACCACCACCGTGGACGAGAAGACCTTCGACCGGGTCTACGCGGTGAACGTGAAGGCGCCGTTCTTCCTCACCGCCGCCCTGGCGCCGGCGATGGCCGAGGCCGGCGGCGGCGCGATCGTGAACCTGGGCTCGTGGATCTCCCGCCTCGGCATCCCGGTGAGCGCGCTCTACAGCTCCACCAAGGGCGCGATGGAGACGCTGACCCGGGCGTGGGCCGCGGAGTTCGGCCCCGCGGGCGTGCGGGTGAACGCGATCTCGCCCGGGGTGGTGCACGAGCCGATGTCGGACGGCGCGCACGCGGGCGACGTGATGATGGTCGGCACTCCGGCCGGGCGCGTCGGCACGCCCGAGGAGATCGCCCACGCCGCGGTCTACCTGGCCGGAGACGAGGCGGGGTTCGTGCACGGCATCGTGCTGGACGTGGACGGCGGCCGCACCACGGCGGCGGTCATCGCGCGCTGAGTCGGGCGGCGGCGACGGCGAGGACGGGCGCGGGCGCCTACGCCTCGCCGACCTCGGCGATGAGCGCGCGCTCGTCCTCCTCGGACAGCGAGGTGCGCAGGACGCTGCCGCCGAAGGGACCGAGGGCCTCGGTGAACTCGTTGCCCACGGGCTCGGCCGTCATCACGACCAGGGCCGCGGAGCCGGACTCGAGCGTCTCGTTGACCTGCCTGCGGAACTCGTCGTCGAGGCCGTGCTGGCGCAGCGCGCCCCACATCGCGCCGATCGCCCCGCCCACCGCGGCGCCGAGGAAGGGCACGAAGAACAGCAGGCCGAACACGCTGCCGAACAGCGCGCCGCCCGCCGCGCTCACCCCGGCCACGCTGCCGGGCGTGTCGACGTGGCTGTAGCCCTGCTCGTCCTTCGAGACGATCGCCACGCCGTTGAGTTTCAGCCCGGACTTGCCGAGCTGCTCGACCCGGGCGGCCGCCTGCTCGGCGGTGGCCTTGTCCTCGTAGCCGATGACGATGAGGTCGGACACTTCGACTCCTCCAGGTAACAGGGGTCCGGCACCGCGGCGCGGCGCCCGGGACGCCCGGTGCGGACCTGGCCCCGTGCGCCCTCTCCCCATCAGACCGCACAAGCGCCCGGCCCGGCTCGGCGAAGCCACACGGCCGCCGTAGCCGGGCCGGCGAAGTTCACTCCTTCAGCCCCACGCGGCGTCAGATCCCGCGTCCCGGCGGCGCACGGGTCACCCATACGGGCCGCTCACCTGCACCGTCGCGGGCCCGGCTCCGGACAATGGAGCACAGCGTCGGCCGCCTCCGAGCCGGCGCGCCGTTCGTCCGGAGCGCCGATGACCGTGCATCACCAGGAACCTGACCGGCCGTCCGGCCGCACGCCCGGCGCGCTGCACCGGCTCGGCGCGTTCTCGGCCCGCCACGCCGCGATCGTGATCGTGTGCTGGCTGGTGGCGCTCGCCGTGCTGCAGGCACTGCACGGGCAGTTCGGCGGGACCTACTCCGACGACTTCTCGCTCCCCGGCACCCAGTCGTACCAGGGTGCGCAGGTGCTCGCGCAGGACGCGCCGGGCTCCGGCGGAACGAGCGCCCAGGTGGTGCTCAACGACTCCAGCGCACCCTTGAGCTCGGTACAGAGCCAGGTCAACCAGTCGGTGGCCTCGCTCCAGCAGTTGCCGCACGTATTGTCCGTGCAGAGCCCGCTGCCCTCGTCCACGGCGTCACAGAACCCTGCCGCGCTCTCCTCGAACGGCCAGATCGGCTACATCACGGTCACCTTCGCCGCGAACCCGACCTCGTACGGCACCTCGTACCTCACCGGCGTGGACAACGCGGTCGCCCCGCTGCGCGCCGCGGGCGTGGAGGTCGAGTACGGCGGGCCGCTCGGCCAACTCGCCCGGCCGAAGGCCTCGGACCTGTCCAGTGAGGCGATCGGCTTCGGCGTGGCGATCGTGGTGCTGCTGATCGGCTTCGGCAGCGTCATCGCCTCGGGCGTCCCGCTGGTCACGGCCCTGATCAGCGTGGTCATCGGGCTGGCCTGCCTCGGCCTGTTTGCGGCGGCGATCACCTTCGCCAGCGTTTCGCCGACGCTGGCCACCATGATCGGCCTCGGCGTCGGCATCGACTACGCGCTGTTTCTGCTCACCCGGTACCGGCAGCAGATCATGGACGGCGCCGAACCGGCCACCGCGGCCGGACGGGCGGTGTCCACCAGCGGACGCGCGGTGCTGGTGTCCGGCACCACCGTCGTGGTCGCGCTGGCCGGGCTCTACGTCTCCCGGATCCAGTTCATCGGCCGCCTCGGCATCGCCGCCGCGATCACCGTCATCACCGCCGTGGCCGGCGCGCTGATCCTGGTCCCGGCCCTGCTCGGCCTGATCGGGCGCCGGATCGACCGGTTCTGCGTGCGCGAGCCGGTCGCCGAGCGCGAACACGGCACCGAGGCGCACGAGGAGGGCTTCTGGAAGCGCTACGCCCGGCGGGTGGAACGGCGCCCCTGGTGGTTCCTCGCCGCGGGGGTGATCGTGCTCGGCATCCTGGCCATCCCGCTCTTCTTCATCCAGCTCGGCAACATCGACGACGGCGCGGACCCGACCAGCTTCACCGACCGGCGCGCGTTCGACCTGATCTCCACCGGCTTCGGACCCGGCGCGAACGGGCCGCTGACCCTCACCGTGGACCAGAGCAACGTCCCGTCCGCCAACCGTTCGGCGCTGGCCTCGAACCTCGACAAGGCCCTGATGAACGTGCCGGGCGCGGCCAGCATCTCCCAGGCCATGCCCGTCGGCAACGGCGACGCGCTGGTGGCCACCGCGATCCCGACCACCAGGCCGCAGGACGAGGCCACCACCGACCTGTTCAACAACCTCAAGGACACGATCCTGCCGAACGCGGTCGCCGGGACCGGTGCGAGCACCTACGTCACCGGCACGTCCGCGGCCCAGATGGACTTCACCGAGCTGATCGCCAGCCGGCTGCTGCTGATCATCGCGGTGGTGGTGGCGCTGGCGTTCCTGATCATCCTGTGCGTCTTCCGCGGCGTGCTGGTGGCGGTCAAGGCGGCCGTGCTCAACCTGATCTCGATCGCCGCCGCGTACGGCGTGGTGGTGGCCGTGTTCCAGTGGGGCTGGGGCGGTCCGGGCCTGGGGGTGGCCGGCGACGTGCCGATCGAGAGCTACGTGCCGATGATGATGTTCGCCATCGTCTTCGGGCTGAGCATGGACTACGAGGTCTTCCTGCTCTCCCGGGTGCACGAGCACTGGATGCGCACCGGCGAGGCGGCGGACAGTGTGGCGCACGGGATCGAGGTCACCGCGCGGGTGATCTCCTGCGCCGCGATGATCATGGTCAGCGTGTTCGCCGCCTTCATCCTCTCGGACAACATCGTGGTCAAGATGCTCGGGCTCGGCCTGGCCGTCAGCGTCCTGATCGACGCCACGATCGTGCGGCTGCTGCTGGTGCCCGCCGTGATGACCGTGCTCGGCCGCCGCGCCTGGTGGGCGCCGCGCTGGCTGGACCGGATCATGCCGCACATCAACCCCGAGGGCGATCCGTCCGAGCGCTGAGAGGCGCGGGTGCTCCACATCCGCCGCGAAGTGCTGCATCATGGCGCGCAGGTCGTGCTTCGGTGTGACCCGTATCTGCGGATCTCGGCGCCGAGGAGCCTGCGTGAAGAAGCGGAGCACCACCCCCGTGCTGACCAGCGGGCTCGGCGAACCGGAGTGCCTGCGCTGGCACGACGGTGCGCTGTGGTTCAGCGACATGGCCCACGGCACCGTGCACCGCTGGACCCTCGAGGGCGGCTCCGACGTGGTGGCCGAGATCCCCGGGCGCGCGGCCGGGCTCGGCTGGCTGCCGGACGGACGGCTGCTCGCGGTCTCCATGGACGGGCACAAGGTCTACCGGCGCGAGTTCGACGGCACCCTCGTCGTGCACGCCGACCTGGGCGAGGACGCGGGCGGGCCGGCCAACGACATGCTGGTGGACGAGCAGGGCCGGGCGTACGTGGGCAACTTCGGGTTCGACTACCACTCCTTCGTCCGGCAGCGCCCGAACTCCGCCCTCTACTCCCCGCCCGGGCCGCCGCGCACCCGGATCGTCTGCTTCGCCCCGGACGGCAGCCGGCTCGGGGTGAGCGAGCCGCTCTCGTTCCCCAACGGCTGCGTCCTGACGGCGGACGGCATCTTCATCGTCGCCGAGACGCTCGGGTTCAAGCTGACCGCGCTGCGCCGGGACGAGCAGGGCGTGCTCGTCGACGGCCGGACCTGGGCGCCGCTGGTGCCGGAGAACCTCTGGACCCTGCTCAACCACCCCGGCATGGCCGGGCGGATGACGCGGCGGATCTCGGCGCTGCTGGACCGCCCGGTCATAGCGGAGCGTTCCACCTCGCCCATCGCCCCGGACGGCATCGCGCTGGCCTCCGACGGCCATACCGTGTGGGTGGCCAACGCGCTGCGCAGCGAATGCGTGCGGGTCGGCGAGGGCGGCCGCGTCCTCGACCGCGTGCGCACCACCCAACACACCCTCAGCTGCGTGGTCGGCGGCCCGAAGCGCGACATCCTGTTCGCCGCCACCGCCCCCTCGGACGACCCCGACGTGGCCGGCCGGCTCGACCGCGGCCGGATCGAGATGGCCCGCCTGGACGGGAACTGACGGCGCGTCCGGGGAGTGCCCGCGTGCCGCCCGGGGCGTCGCGGCGAGCATCGGGGACCACGGTGGCCTACGTGGACTACTGAGTGGACCACGCTGCGGCGTGGCGGGGGAGCGCGGTCGGTGCGGGCGGAGCCGGGTAGGGCATCGTGGTGCCATGAACGCCCTCGCCGTGATCTTCGCCGTGCTCGGCGCCGCGAGCAACGCCGCCGGCACCGCGTTCCAACGCAAGGCCGCGGCGCCGATGAGCTCGGGCGGCGGGCTGCGCTTCCTGCTCGCGCTGGTCCGCCAGCCCGCCTGGCTGATCGGCATCCTCGGGGTGATCGCGGCGTTCCTGTTCCAGGCACTCGCGCTCTACAACGGCCCGATCGCCCTGGTCCAGCCGCTGTTCGTGCTCGAACTGCCGTTCGCGCTGATGATCGCGGGACCGCTGCTGCACCGGCGGATGCCCCCGGCCGGATGGTACGGCGTGGCCGGGGTGGTGCTCGGCCTCGCGCTGCTGCTCGGCGCCGCCGCGCCCAGCGGGGACCAGGATCAGGCCCCGATGACGCGGTGGATCCCGGCGCTGATCGGCTGCTACGGCCTGATCGTGGTGGCCGTGGCCGCCGCCCGGGCCTCGAGCGCGTCGCTGGCGCGCGCCGCGCTGCTCGGGTCGGCCGCCGCCGTCGGCAACGCGATGACCGCCGCGCTGCTCAAGTCGGCCACCGGCACCCTCGCCCGTGGGGGTGTCGGCGCGTTCCTCTCGACCTGGCAGACCTACGGGTTCGCGCTCACCGGCATCGGCGCCGTGCTGCTGCTGGAGAACGCCCTGCAGGCCGGCTCGCTCGCCGCCTCGCAGCCCGCGCTGACCATCGGCGACGCCACCGTCAGCCTGCTGCTCGGCGTCACCGTGTTCGACGAGACGATCCGCACCGGTTGGTGGCTGGTGCCGGAGCTCATCGGCGTCGTGATGATCTGCGCCGGCGTGGTCGTGCTGGCGCGTGCCATCTCGAAGGTCCAGCCGCGCAACCCGGTCCAGTGACGGTACTCCGGGCCGGCGCCCGGCGTCGGCGGCGCGGCCCCGGTTTGATCGCGCGGCGACGGGTTACCCGAAGGGCGTGCATGGAGAGCGGATGAACGCCGTCGGACACGCGAGCCGGGAAGCGGAGGCGGCCCGCCCGGTGCCACGCATTCTGGCCACCCTGTGCTTCTCCGCCGACAAGGACTTCCTCGCGCTCGCCCGCTGCACCACGATGCACGTGGCCGGCCTGCTCGGCCTCGCGTTCAGCCGGGTGGTCGACCTGCGCCTGGCCGTGGACGAGGCCTGCGCGCTGTTCCTCGCGCCCGCGGCACCGCTCGTGCCTGCCGCGTCCGCAGCGCCTGCCAAGGGCGACGGGGGCGGCGTGGGCGGGCTCGCGCTGGTGTTCGCGGACCTCGGGGACGAGCTGCGGATCATCGTGAGCGGCCCGGCCCCGGTGCGTGAGCTGGACTTTCCCGACGGGCTCGGCTGGACGCTGCTGTGCGCCCTGGTCGCCGGGCCGCGGTGGGAGGTCGAGGGGGATGTCGGCATCCTGACGTTGACCGAACCGGTCCCGTCCATCCGCCGCTGAGCCGCGGCGCACTGCGGGGACCGCGCGGGCTGCGCGGACATCGCGGGATCTCGGCGAGCAGGATCCTGCGACGGGCGGTGCGGTACAGCCGCCGGGGTGTGCGCCCCTCGCGTGGGTGTCGTCTATCGTGCACGGCGCTGGCCTCCATAGGGCGGGAGTTTGGGGACGGGGCCGGTCGGCGCGAAGCTCTGGGCGAGTGCCTGCAACTCCTTCGCCTCCGCCTCCTCGGCCTGCCTCAGTGTCTGGGTGAGCACCTGATCGTTGAGCCGTGACGCCGCGCCGCTCGGAGCGCCGCCGGGCCGGCGGGCGTGGGCGGCGCCCGAACCCTCCTGGTCTGCGTCCTGGTCCTGAGCCGGCTGACCCGGGGCCGACTCGGACGCGCTGCCCGACGCGGACGGGCCGGGCCTCGAGTTGCGCGGACCCGGCCGCGCGTCGGCTCCGGCGCGAGGCGAGAGCGCGCCGAGCGGTTGGCGCGCGCCGTCCGCGGTCCCGCCGCCGGAGGCGGTGCGGGCGTAGGGAATCGGCTCCATGCCGCTTCCGCCGTCGGGGCCCGAGGCGTTGCGCACGGCGGTGACGGCGGCCGCGCCGACGATCCCGACGAGCGCGACGGCGGCGAGTCCGAGCGCGGGGGCGAGCCGGACGCGCCGCGTGCGCGCCTGAAACCGGGAAAGGCGCTCGGCCAGCGGGTGCGGCTGGTGTGGCGGGCGCGACGGGCACAGGGGGTGCGGCAGCGTGGAGGTGGGTGTGGTGATCGCTTCGGGCGAGTCCGCGGTCGGGCTCGCCGGTTCGTGCGCCGGCTGATTGACGGGACGGTTCGCCGACACGTGCGCGGGCGATTTCGCGAACCGGGATCGCGCCCGGGGAACCGGGTGGAACGGTGCGCCCGCGGCGGGGAACGTGCGGATCCGCGCGTCCGGAATGCCGGGGAACGGTGCGCCGGGCGGGAAATCCGACCGCGATTCAGGCTCTGATTCCGGTTGCGATTCAGACTGCGATCCAGGCTGAAATTCAGGCTGCGGCTGCGGCTGCGGCTGCGGGTCAGGGGTCGGCGTCAATCGCGTCGACACGCCCGAACCCAAGTCCGTATCCGCGCCCGCGCCCGCATGCGAGCCCGTGCCCGTGCCCGCGCTCGTCTCGGCCCGGGCCAGGCGCAGCTGCTCGACCAGCCGCTCCAGCTCGTCGACCATGGCCTGCGCGTCGGCCTCGGCCTGCTCGATGGTCCGTTCCCGTGTCCGGTCGTTGTTCATCCCCGACTCATCCCCGATCTTCCTCGGCCGCCTCTTCGCCCGGCATTCCACTCCTTAGGACCGCTGAAATTCCGTCGGAGTTGTCCGTACAGTAGAGATTTGACTCGATCGGAGTATTTGTACGAATGGGATGTTTTCTGTCGGATACGGCGCCACGGGTGCCGAGAGCGGTCGGTGATTGCACCGGGGTGGCGGGCCACCTACGGTGGAGTCACACTGGTCCACCGCCCGGAGGTCGCGCGCCGTGTCTCGTGTCAGAGTTCATAATTTCTCCGTCTCCCTCGACGGCTTCGGTACGGGTGAGGGGCAGAGTTTCGAGGCGCCCTTCGGGCACGCCGGGACGCGGCTGCACGAGTGGTTCTTCCGGACCCGCGCGTTCCAGAGCATGCACGGCGCGGGCGGCGGCGAGGTCGGCGTGGACGACGCGCTGGCCCAGGCCTGGGGGCCGGGCATCGGCGCCGAGATCATGGGCCGCGGGAAGTTCGGACCGCAGCAGGGGCCGTGGCCCGACCTGGAGTGGAAGGGCTGGTGGGGCGATGACCCGCCGTTCCACACGCCGGTGTACGTGCTCACCCACCAGCTGCGCCCGACCCTCGAGATGCAGGGCGGCACCACCTTCCACTTCGTCGACGCCGAGCCGGCCGAGGTGCTGCGGCTGGCCCGCGACGCGGCGGACGGGGGCGACGTGCGGATCGGCGGCGGCCCGAGCGTGGTGCGCGCGTTCCTCGAGGCCGACCTGATCGACCATCTGCACGTGGTCATCGTGCCGATCCTGCTCGGGCGCGGGACGCGGCTGTGGGACGGGATGGAAGGGCTCGAAGAGCGCTTCCCGGAGATCGAGTCGGTCTCCACGCCGAGCGGCGTGACCCACGTGGTCTTCAACCGTCCCTGACACCGCCGATACCCCCCACCGGGCGCACGCCCGCGCCGACGACGCCGCAGCCCCGAGAGGAACCGACGCCGTGAACGACACCGTCACCGAGACCGTCACCGCCGTGGACGGCACCGAACTCGCCGTGGACACCGCCGGCGCGGGCGAGCCGCTCGTGCTGATCGGGGGCGCCTTCAACGACCGCACGACCGTCGCGGGGCTCGCCGAACAGCTCGCCCCGCGCTTCGCCGTGCTCACCTACGACCGGCGCGGCCGGGGCGCGAGCGGCGACGAGAGCCGGGACTACGCGATCGCCGACGAGGTGGGCGACCTCGCCGCCGTGCTCGCCTACGC
>NZ_JAGSOG010000148.1 GCF_018139695.1 Actinospica durhamensis
CGCTTCCGCCCCCGCCCCCGGCACCGGCCGCCCGTTCATCCCCGGCATCACCACCTTCACCCCGGCGCAGACCCAGTCGAGCACGAACTGGGCCGGGTACGCGGCGACCGGCGGCAAGTACACGTCGGTGAGTGCGAGCTGGGTGCAGCCGACAGTGCAGTGCACGGCGAACGGCATCGTCGCGTTCTGGGTCGGGCTCGACGGCTGGGGCAGCTCCTCGGTCGAGCAGGACGGCACCGCGGCGGACTGCTCGACCGGCACGCCCTCCTACTACGCCTGGTGGGAGACCTACCCGCAGAACGCCATGCAGGACTACGCCGACGCGGTGGCGCCGGGCGACGCACTGACCTCGACCGTGACCAGCCTGGGCTCCGGGATGTACGAGCTCGATCTCGACGACACGACCAAGGGCTGGTCCGAGCACCACAAGGTCTCCGCGCCCGGCGCGGTCGACGCCAGCGCGGAGATCATCGCCGAGGCGGTGAGCGAGGGCGACGCCGTCTCCGCGCTGCCCGACTTCGACGCGGTGAACTTCACCGGCTCGCGCGTGGACAAGGCCGCGCCGCAGCAGGCGGGCGCGCAGCCGATCGACATGACCGGCACGTCCGGCGCGATCGTGGCCGCCACCGGAGCGATCGACCAGGCCGGGGACTTCGCGGTGGCCTATCAGAACACCTCGGGCCTGCTGCGGGTGGGCGTGCAGCCGGCCGGGTTCGGCGGCGGCAGGCACGGCCGCGCGGCGCCCAGGCCGATCTTCTAGCCCGAGCGCCGAGAACGGCACGGCCCTGCACGGCACGGCACGGCACGGCTGCGGATCAGCTCACCGACCCTGCTCCCACTGGTCCTTGAGCTGGGTGAGCCGGAAGACGTTGCCGAACGGGTCGCGGAAGCCCGCGTCGATGCCGTAGAGCCGGTCCTCCGGCTTCTCCTGGAACTCCACCCCGCGCGCGGACAGCTCCTCGTACGCGGCCTGGCAGTCGTCGGTGGTGAGGAACACCGCGCTGCCCACGCCCTTGTCCATCAGGGCGCGCAGCTGGGCCGAGGTCTCCTTGTCGAGCATCGGCTCGCCCGGCACCGCCATGAGCACCAGCGAGATCTCCGGCTGGTCGCGCGGACCGACCGTCAGCCAGCGGAAGTTTCCGAGCTCGGGCACGGTGACGTCGGAGCGCACCTCCATTTGCAGCTTCTGCGTGTAGAACGCGAGCGCCTCGTCCTGGTCCTGGACGAAGAGCTGATAGTTGGCGATCTTGAACATGGGATGCTCCGAGGCTCGACGGCTTGATCGGTTGACGTCTTCCACGCTAGTCAGCCGGGCGGCTCCTGGTCTTCTCGAAACGTCCGGTGTCGCGGCCGGCCGTAGGCCCGCTGCACGCACCAGGGGATCGGGACCAGATGCGCGGCCGGCGGGAACGCGGCGCGGTACTCCAGCGGGGTGCGCCCGTACATCCGGGCGAAGCTGGTGGTGAACGACCCGGCGCTGGTCAGCCCGACGGCGAGGCAGATCTCGAGCACCGGGTAGTCGGTGGTGCGCAGCAGCGCCGCCGCCCGCTCCAGGCGCCGGGTGAGCAGGTAGACGTGCGGCGCCTGACCGAAGGCACGCCGGAACTCCTGGCTGAAGTGCCCGCGGGAGTAGCCCGCGGCCCGCGCCAGGTCCTCGACGGTCAGCGGCTCCGCGTAGTGCGCGTCGGCGAGGTCCTTCGCGCGCAGCAGGTGCCGTCCCGGTGTCTCGGCGGCCATGTCTCGATGCTAGGCACGGGTACCGACAATTCTCGCGTCGAGCGAACGGCCTGGTCACAGCTCCGGTCAGGGCGGATGGGACCGGGCGGGGCGCCGCGGCGGAAAGCGGCGGATCAGATCGCCTTGCCCGGGTTCAAGATGCCCAGCGGGTCCAGCGCGCGCTTGATCGCGAGCTGCGCGGACATCGTCTCCGCGCCGAGCTCGGCGCCGAGCCAGTGCCGCTTGAGCGTGCCCACACCGTGCTCGCCGGTGAGCGTGCCGCCGAGTTCGAGTGCCACCCGGAAGATCTCCTCCGCGGCGTCCCACACGGCCCGCGGGATCTCGGGCAGGCCGCGGTCGAACACGAAGACAGGGTGCAGATTGCCGTCCCCGGCGTGCGCCACGGTCGGCACCGTCAGGCCGTAGGCGGCGGCCGTGCGCTCGACCGCGGCGAACATCTCAGGGAGCTTGGACCGCGGCACGCACACGTCCTCGATCAGGCACGAGCCCTGCCGCTCGATCGCGTTGAAGGCCATCCGGCGCACGTCGAGCAGCTGGGCCGACTCGGCCGCGTCGTCGGAGACCGCGACCACGGACGCGTCCTGGTCCTGACAGCACTCGGCCATCACCCGCGCCGCGTCGGCCGCGTCCGGGCCGTCGGCCTGGCACAGCAGCATCGCCTGGGTACCCGGTTCGAGGCCGATGCCGCGCCAGGCGTCGAGGGCCTCGAGCGTGGTGCGGTCCATCAGCTCGAGCAGGCTCGGGCCGACCGAGCGGCTCACGATCGCCCACACCGCCTGCGCCGCCGCGACCACGCTGGGGAACTCGGCCGCGACCGTCACCGGCGGCGTCTTCGGGGCCGGACGCAGCCGCAGGGTGGCCTCGGTGACGATGCCGAGGGTGCCCTCCGAGCCGACGAGCAGGCCGGTCAGGTCGTAGCCCGCCACGCCTTTGACGGTGCGTCGGCCGGTGCGGATGAGCGAGCCGTCCGCGAGCACCGCCTCGAGGCCGAGCACCGAGTCGCGGGTGACGCCGTACTTCACGCAGCGCAGGCCGCCGGCGTTGGTGGCCACGTTGCCGCCGATGGTGCAAGTCTCGTAGCTCGAGGGGTCCGGCGCGTACATCAGGCCGTGCTCGCGGGCGGCGCGGTCGAGGTCGGCGTTGATCACGCCGGGTTCCACCACGGCGATCTCGTCCTGCGGCGACAGCTCCCTGATGGCCTTCATCCGGGCCAGCGAGACGACCAGGCAGCCGTCCGTGGTCGCCGTGCCGCCGACGATCCCGGTCCCGGCGCCGCGCGGGATGATCGGCACCCGGTGCTCGGCCGCCCAGCGCACGGCCGCCTGCACGTCCGCGGCGGACTCGGCCAGTACCACGGCGCACGGGCGGCCCGGGGTGACGTAGGAGTGTTCGTCGTGGCAGTAGTCGGACACCCGGTCGGGCTCCGTGACGACCTTGACCGGACCGAGTCCGGCCACCAGCTGCCCGATCTGCGCTGCGGTGAGCGGCAAGGCCCGCCTCCAGTCCTCGCGTCCGGCGTGATCCACCGACTTCTCCCCTGCCCCCTGCTTAGTTATGTAAGCAGAGTCAAGGCGTGGCGGGAGGCGGCTGACGCGTCGCGGGTGACCCGCGGAGAAGGGAGACGGGTGGCGCGGAGTGCGTCCCGTGCCGGTGCCGTCGGGCGAGACGACACCGGCACTCCCCTGTGAGGGACGAGCCCGGCACTGGCCCCCGTAGCGGTGCGGGTGGGCTCCCTGTTCATGCTGCTGCATGGACCGCGGGCTCGGCAACGGATTCCGTGGCTTGTGAGACGCTTTCGGCCTTCTCACGCCCCCTACCAGCACTTTGAGACGTAGCGGAGACGATTGTGAGACGCTGGGGCACGCCGCGGGACGCGGCGGCCGGAAGCGTTGCGAGGGGGCATCCATGCGACCGATGTACGCCGACTTCTCCGTGGACCCGCCCCGGCTCGGCGCGGCCGCGGTCACCCAACCGGCCAGGTTCACCGCCAACCACGTGCGGATCGGCGCCGGGCAGAGCGTGGCGCTGGAGTTCGCGGACGGCGGGCTGAGCGGCGAACAGGCCACGCTCACCCTCACCGCGCTGGCCTCGATGGCGGGCACGTCGATCGGCCACGCCCCGATGACGGTGACGCTCAACGGGCACGAGATCGTCAGTGAACTGATCATCCCCGGGGGCGGCATCCCGCAGGAGCTCGCCTACGCGGTCGCGCCGGAGTGGCTGGTACCCGAGGGCCCGAACACACTCGTCGTCGCGAACGGCAAGGGCGCGCGCACCTTCCTGTGGCTCTACCGGGTGACGCTCGAGGACGGCTCGGAGCGCGGCGCGTCCCGGCGGGAGCTTGACGCGGCCGCCGCGCGCGAATCCGTGCTGACCTATCGAACCCTGACCCGCTCGCTGGACCGCTCGCAGACGGCGCAGGGCCCCACGCTCCGGCTGCACCTCGATCGCGCCGAGCAGTCGCTGCCGAGTCAGCTGTCGTGGACGGCGGTGGACGGGACGCACAGCGCGATCGGCTTCCAGTCGGCGATGGAGGAGTTCAACGGCGTCTTCCGGTACGCGCACGGCGAGCCGGTCACGCTGCACGGCTACCTGGTCTCGCGCGCCGAGTACGACCCGGCCGCGCCGCCGCCCGGGACGCGCCACTTCGAGGTCGCCTGCTCCTGGGGCGACTCCGGCTGGCACGCGGGCTCCCCGCTGCGCCTGCTGCTCGACGACGGCCGCGGCGCCGAGCCGGCGCACCTGGCCTGGCGGGACCAGGCCGGCAACTCGGCCTCGGTGTCCTTCACCCAGAGCCGCTCCGGCTTCGTCGGCTACTACCAGCGCCGCGGCGAGGGCCCGATCGGCATGCGCGGCACCGCGGTCGGCGCCGGCCTGGCACCGGCGGACGCGGCCGGGGCTCGGAGCACGCCGGACGGGAGCCGGTTCGGCCCGGTCGCGGACGAGCTGGTGGGGGATCTGACCGAGCTCGGCCACGAGATCCTGGGCATCGCGCAGGACCTCACCGGCCGGCTCACCGGCTGGCTCAAGGACCGCGGGAAGTAGCAGCCGTCGACGAAGCACCGGCCGGGCACGCGTCCGGCCGGTGCTTCGCCATGCCCTCCACGTGCACGGCAGCGTGCGTACTTGCGAGCGTCGCGGCGGCGTAGCACACTTGTTCGAAGGAGGGGTTGCCATGACCGCATCCGTGACGCCGTTCGACCTGGCCGCCAGGGGTTTCGCCCTGTTCCCGCTGCGGCCGGACTCCAAGCTGCCCGCGGTCTCGCGCGACTGGGAGCACGCGGCCACCACGTCCCCGCTGCGACTGCGGCGGCTGTGCGCGGACCCGCGGGCGAACTACGCGGTCGCGTGCGGGCCGAGCAACCTCGTCGTGCTCGACCTCGACGTGGCGAAGGAGCCCGAGACCGGGGACGGACCGCGGCACGGGTGGCAGGTGCTGCTCGAGCTCGCGGACGGCCGGGAGCTCCCGCGCACCTTCACCGTGGGCACGCCCAGCGGCGGGCGGCACCTGTACTTCCGGCCGCCGGTGGACGGGCCCACCCCGCGCAACACGGTCCGGCGGCTCGGCCCGCTGATCGACACCCGCGGCGTCGGCGGCTACGTGGTCGCGCCCGGCTCGCGGATCCACGGCGTGCCCTACCGCGTGCTCGACGACGCGCCGATCGCCGAACTGCCCGAGTGGATCGGCACCCTGCTGCTCGCCGCCGAGCCGCGTCAGGCCGCGGACGGCCCGCTGCCGCTGGCGAGCGCGATGGGCTCGCTGCGCGAGCGCCTGAGCGGCGCCTACGCGCGCAGTGCGCTGGAGCGCGAGGTGGCCAGGGTCGAGGCGGCGCGGGTGGGCACCCGCAACGACACGCTCAACCGCGCCGCGTACAACCTCGGCACGCTGATCGGAGTGGGACTGTTGGACCAGACACAGGTCGAGGCGGAGCTCACCCGCGCCTCGCTCGCCGTCGGCCTGGACGCGCGCGAGACGGCGTCCACGCTGCGCTCGGGCCTGACCGCGGGTATTGCCAGGCCTCGCGTACTGCCCGCGGGCGGAGCCCGGCCGGCCGGCGCGTCGGACTCCGCGGACGGGGAGCAGCTCGACCTGCTGGACGAGCCCCCGGCTCCGCCCCGTCCGCCGCGGATCGGCGACGCGCGCGAGACCGGCGCGGTTCCGGTGCGCGCGGCCGCGGCGGCACGGCTGGCGGACACCGCTCCGTTGGCCGACCCGACGTCGCGGCGCACGGCCCCGCCCGAGCCGGTGACGGTGTTGATCCCGGCGCAGGAGCCGGAGCTTGCGCAGTGGCCGCGGCTGTTCGGCGCGCACGTCCGGCTCGGCCGGGTCGCCGCCGCCGTGCGCCGGGAGCTGCGCGAGGCCGTGCCGCGCCTGACCATGCCGCAGCTGCCGGAACCCTGGACCGAGGAGCAGCTCGGGAGCGCGAGCGCCGAGCTCATGACCGCGCTCGCGGCCCTCGACGTGGCCTACGACCACGGCGCCTGCGCGGCCCGGCCGCTGGTCACGGCGGTGCGCTGGCACCTGATCCGCACCCTCGCGGACCTGCTGCGCGACCTGCACGACGAGCTCGCGGACACCACCGTCGGGTACGCCGTGGACCCCGAGACCGCGCCCTCCCCCGCCCGTGCGCGCCGCGAACAGCCGCTCTCGCCGCACGCCTTCGCCCTCGTCCGGGCGCTGTGCTCGGCCGCGGGCCTGCGGATCTCGGCCCTGGCCAAGGAGTTGACCACCCAGCTCGCGCTCGAGGGCCAGCGCCGCTCCCCGCTGTGGAACGCCGTGCGCCGGCTGCAGCGGGAGGCGGAGCGCGTGTCCGTGCTCTGCCTGGGCGACACGCCCTCGCGCTACGCCGCCGCCCGCACCGAGCTCGAATCCCAGCTCACGGCGATGCGGCGGGAGTCACACGCCGCTTAGCACGGCCCGGCGGCGTTCGGGGCAGGCCGGAACGCCGCAAGGCCGCGCTCACGGCTCAGACTCAGTGGCAGTTCGGCTCGTAGGTCCGGTACACCCAGATCTTGTTCACGCCGCCCGGGATGCCGAACTTGTTGTACTCCACCGTGTTCACCAGGGTGAAGAAGTCGACTTCCTGATGCTGCTGCGAGGCCGCGATGACGTAGCAGGCCTCGCCGTGGCCGAGCTGGTCCGCCTTGTCGTAGAGGCCGTATATGGCCGCGGGGTCCGGGGTGTTCTGGGCGCCGTCGGCCGAGTAGTAGCCGTCCCAGTCCAGGCCGGCGTCGACGTAGGCGGGTGAGGCCGCGCCGGAGGCGACCAGGTTCTGCGCGGTGTGCCAGACGGCCGCGTCGAAGGCGAGCGCGTTCGCCGTCAGCAGCGAGGTGATCACGGTCAGGAACAGCCCGGTCCCGGCCGCGATACCCAGCCGGATCCGGCTGTGGTCGCGCGGGCGCAGGGGCTCGAGCAGCACCAGGGCGAGGACCGGCAGGACGGCCGGGAAGACGTAGCGGTCGAACAGGATCTCCCCCTCGACCACCTCCATCAGCGTGCCGATCGCGGTCACGGCGAGGAACAGGGCGAGTTCGACCGGTATCCGCCGGATCCGTTCGATCAGCATGCCGACCAGCAGCGAGGTCGAGACGCAGGCCAGCGGGAGCAGCAGCCCCCAGGCGGTGCGCGGGACGATGCTGGGCCGGCTGCCGAGGTACGCGGTCGCGTAGGAGCCCTGCTGCAGGAAGTAGTTCTGCGGGAAGTGCACGCCGTACCAGTGCACCATGCCCTCGGTGACGATGAAGGTCGCCAGCGAGCACCGGATGGCCACCGTGCTCCACCGCAGCGGGCGCGCGGCCAGGAAGACCAGCGGACTGACCATCAGGCCGAGCAGCAGCATGCCGCCGACGCTGCTCTCGATCACGGCCTTCGTGCCCGGGTAGCTGATCTGACTGAACGTCGGCGAGGAGCCGTTGGGCAGTGCGCGCCGCCAGAGCTCGAAGACGCCGGCCGAGGCGCCGAGCACCAGTGCGATCACGCCGTACCAGACCAGCATCCGCCGCTCGCGCAGCGCGGGCTTGAGCAGCGCGGCGCCGAGCACGCCGGCGGCGGCCGCGATCGTCTGCTCGCGGATGGTGAAGCCCCACAGGCCGAGCAGGCCGGTCAGCGCGAACAGCGGGACCGAGCGCCGCTCGATGGCGCGGCGGCCGACCGCGAGGGTGAGCGTGGTGGCGGCGAAGGCCGGGATGTCCGTCATCATCGAGGTGCTGAGCAGGCCGTAGCCGGGCCAGATCACCAGGACCAGCACGCCGAGCGCGGCCCGGCGCGGACCGATGACGGCGCGCAGCACGTCGAAGGCGGCGGCGAGGGAGAGCACCGAGAGCACGGCGATCGCGCACTGCTGCGAGAAGATCGTCCGGGCCAGCGGGCCGAACGGCGCGAACGCGCCGATCAGCGACATCGCGTTCCAGTTGAACAGGGTGATGTGCCCGGTGCGGGCGAAGATCTCGGCGGACCGGCTGAAGGCCCAGGAGTCGTTGTGCGGAATCCGCAGGCTGCCGGTCCACCAGGACAGTGCCAGCGGGCCGATGACGCCCACACACAACGCCGCGGCCAGGAGCAGGAGGGTGAAGCGGTGTCGGCGCAGCGCTCGTCCCGCCGACCCCGGCCGCTGTGGCGCGGGGGTGCGTTCTACTGTCAACGCGGCCGTATCGGTCGTCATCCTCTGGCCAAGCCTCCCTCGCGCAGCCGGACCCTGTCTCGCCTGGCCCCGACCCCATCGCCCGATCCCTCCGGACGCGCACCGCGCCCGGAAGCGCTGATTCTACCGAGCCGGAACGAGTGGTCGCGCCGCACCCGCACGGTGCGGCGGCGGCGCCGGGGCGAGCGGAAGCGGCGCCGCGCCGATAGCCTGTGCGAGGACCGGTTGCGCCACGCGGCGCCGGACGGACTTGCGAGGGGCCGCAAACGATGGAACGGCAGGGACGGGACCGGGCCGTGGGCCCGCGGCTGAGGCAGGCCTCGGACTACGCCTGGCGGCTGCTCCTGCTCGGCACCGCGGCGTACGTGGTCTTCCTCGTCCTGATGCGGTTCGAGCTGGTGTTCATCGCGCTGTTCATCGCGCTCATCATCACCTCGCTGCTGCGCCCGCCGGTCAACCTGCTCTCCCGGTTCCTGCCGCGGACGCTGTCGGTACTGCTCGCCGTGCTCGGCGGGATCGCGCTCATCGCCGGGGTGTTCACCTGGGCCGGGACGTCGGTGGCCGGGGAGTCGAACACGCTCGGCAGCGACTTCAGCGGCGGTGTGGACCGGATCGAGAAGTGGCTCGAGGGCCGGCCCTTCCACGTGGACCCGCACACCCTGGACAACCTCCAGGGCAAGCTCACCTCCTATGTGGAGGCGCACCGCACCACCCTGATCAACCAGGCCCTCAACGGCGCCGGGCGGATCGTGGACGTGCTGACCGTGCTGGCTCTGGCCGTGTTCTGCTCCATCTTCTTCACCAACTCCGGCGACCGGATGTGGCAGTGGTTCCAGGTGCAGCTGCCGAGCGGGGTGCGCCCGACCTGGGTGCGCTGCGGGCAGACGGCCTGGCACACCTTCGCCGGGTACACCCGCGGCATCATCCTGGTGGCCGCGGCGAACGCGATCATGGTCGGCATCTCGCTGCGGCTGCTCGGCGTGCCGCTGGTACTGCCGCTGACCATCCTGGAGTTCACCGCCAGCTTCATCCCGCTGGCCGGCTCGCCGATCGCGATGGCGGTGGCGACGGTGGTCGCGCTGGCGTCCAAGGGCGTGACCACGGCGGTCATCGTGCTGGTGCTGATCGTGGTGTTCGGCCAGATCGAGGGGCACGTGCTGCAGCCCTTCGTGATGGGCTGGGCGGTGCGGCTGCACCCGGTGGCGGTGGCGGTGAGCGTCATCGCGGGCACCATCTCGGCCGGCCTGCTCGGCGCGGTGGTGGCCGTCCCGCTGGTGTCCATCGGCTGGGCCGTGGTCCGGGAGCTGCGCCTACCCCCGCCCGACATCGTGTCCAAACCGGAACCTGCGGCCCAACTGGCCGAGGCCGCCGCGCAGCTCGCCGGCGCGGCCGCCCAACTCGCCGGCGGCACCGAGGCCGAGACCGAGCCGGGCACCGAGGCGGCCCCGGTGCCCGCCCAGGCGGCCGACGCGGACCTGCCGCAGATCGCGACAGAGCTCGAATAAGGGCCCGAAGAGGGCTCGAGCGGGGCCCGGCTACCGTCGCCGGACCAGGATCCGGGTGTGCTCACGCGGCGTCGGTTGCTCGAGCGTGCGCCGTTCGAGGTCGAACCCGGCGTCCTCGAGCAGGCCCACGATCTGCTCGGCCGGCAGCAGGAAGGACTCGTAGGAGACCGGGTGGCCGCCGTACGCACGGGTCGGGCGGGTGTGTTCGCCCGTCCCGAGGTGGGTGCCGAGCAGCAGCCGACCGCCGGGCGCCAGAGTCCGGGCGAACTCGGCGAAGACGCCGGCGAGCATCTCCGGTGGCATGTGGTGCGTCGAGAACCAGGCCAGGATCGCGCCGAGCGAGCCGTCCGGGACGTCGAGCGCCGTCATCGATCCCACGGCGAAGTCGAGGTCGGGGAAGCGGCGGCGGGCCGCGTCCACCATCCGCGGCGAGAGGTCGAGTCCGAACACGTCGACGCCGAGCGCGGCGAGGTGCGCGGTGACCAGTCCGGGGCCACAGCCCAGATCCGCGACCGGGCCCAGTGCGTCGGCGCGGACGTGCTCGGCGAACGCCGCGAGCAGCGCGCGGCCGAGCAGGTCGAGCGGGAAGCGGGACTCGACCAGTTCGAGGTAGTCCGCGGCGACCTCGTCGTATGAGGCGCGCACGGCCTCGAGGTACTCGCCGCCGGTCACGACACCCGGGTGAGCGCGATGCGGACGTTCTCGTCCTCGCCGACACGCACGGGTTGGCCGAGTCGGGGGCCGGGGTGGGCGGCGGCGTCGAGGTCGTGGTCGATGTCCAGGTCGACCAGGGCGACGTCGAGGGCGAGGGTCTCGCGGGCGAGCAGGTCCTGGTGGGTGCGCAGCGCCTCGACCGAGCCGGGGGTGCCGGCGACGACGAGGGAGATGCGGTCGCAGACCCCGAGGCCGGCGGCGCGGCGGGCCTGTTGGACGGCGCGCACGGCGTCGCGGGCGAGGCCCTCGGCGGCCAGCTGCGGGGTGACGGCGACGTCGAGCAGGACGAAGCCGCCGCCGGGCAGCGGGGCGGTGGCGATGTCCTCGGCGCCGGCGTGGTCGAAGACGGTTTCGAGCACGTACTCGGCCGGCTCGAGTTCGACGCCGCCGCAGGTGACCGCGCCCGACGCGGCCACCGACCAGTCCCCCGACTTGCTCGCCCGGATCACCTTCTGCACCTCGCCGCCCAGGCGCGGCCCGGCCACCCGCGGCAGGATCGTGAGCTGCTCGCCCATCCGCAGCCGCCGCGCCTCGGGGTCCTCGGGGTCGAGCAGGGTCACCTTCCGCACGTTCACCTCGTCGGCCATGATCGGGGCGAAGCGGGACCACTGCGCGGCGCCGGGCGCGACGACGGTGAGTTCGGCCAGCGGCAGGCGCACCCGCAGGTTGTTGGCCTTGCGCAGGGCCGCCGCGATGGAGCAGACCTCGCGGGTGCGGTCCATGGCCGAGACCAGCGCGTCCTCCTCGGGCAGGTGCGCGGCGTCGGGCCAGTCGGCGAGGTGGACCGAGCGGTCGCCGGTCAGCCCGCGCCAGACCTCCTCGGTGATCAGCGGCAGCAGCGGCGCGGCGACGCGGCAGGCGGTCTCCAGCGCCGTGTAGAGCGTGTCGAAGGGCTCTGTGTCGAGGCCCTCGGCCCCGGAGGTGCCCCAGAACCGCTCCCGGGAGCGGCGGATGTACCAGTTCGTGAGCAGGTCGAAGAACCCGCGCACACTGTCGCAGGCCTCGGCGATCTCGTAGCCGTCGAGCTGCCGCTGCACGGTCTCGACGAGCTCGCGCAGCTTGGCCAGCAGGTAGCGGTCGAGCAGGTCGTGCGCGGCGACGGTGCGCCGGGCCCGGTATCCGGCGGCGTTGGCGTAGAGCTGGAAGAAGTACCAGCTGTTCCACAGCGGGATCAGCACCTGGCGCACACCCTCGCGGATGCCCTGCTCGGTCACCACCAGGTTGCCGCCGCGCAGGATCGGCGAGGACATCAGGAACCAGCGCATCGCGTCGGCGCCGTCGCGGTCGAAGACCTCGCTCACGTCCGGGTAGTTGCGCAGCGACTTCGACATCTTCTGGCCGTCCGAGCCGAGCACGATGCCGTGGCTCAGGCAGGTGGAGAAGGCGGGCCGGTCGAACAGGGCGGCGGCCAGCACGTGCATGGTGTAGAACCAGCCGCGGGTCTGGCCGATGTACTCCACGATGAAGTCGCCGGGGAAGTGCGAGTCGAACCACTCGGCGTTCTCGAACGGGTAGTGCACCTGCGCGAACGACATCGAGCCGGACTCGAACCAGCAGTCGAGCACGTCGGTGACCCGGCGCATGGTGGACCGGCCGGTCGGGTCGTCCGGGTTGGGCCGGGTGAGCGCGTCGATCGCGGGCCGGTGCAGGTCGGTCACCTCCACCCCGAAGTCCGCGCTCAGTTCGGCGAGCGAGCCGTAGACGTCGGTGCGCGGGTGGCGCGGGTCGTCCGACTTCCAGACCGGGATGGGGCTGCCCCAGTAGCGGTTGCGGCTGATCGACCAGTCCCGGGTGTTGCTCAGCCACTTGCCGAACTGTCCGTGCTTGACGTGCTCGGGCACCCAGGTGATCTGCTCGTTGAGCTCGAGCATGCGGTCCCGGATGGCGGTGGTGGCCACGAACCAGGACGAGACCGCCATGTAGATCAGCGGATTGCGGCAGCGCCAGCAGTGCGGGTAGGAGTGCTCGTAGGTCTCGTGCCGCAGCAGGACCGTGCCGTCGGTGACCGCGCCCGCATCGGCGCGGTCACCGCCCGCGTAGCCCCGGGTGCGGGCCTTGAGATGCTCGATGATCCTCGCGTTGGCATCGAAGACGTGCAGCCCCGCGTAGGCCGAGACGGGCTCGACGAAGCGGCCGTCCGGACCCACCGGCACCACCGGGACGATGCCGTACTGGTCCGTCAGCAGCTTGTCCTCCTCGCCGAACGCCGGGGCGATGTGCACGATGCCGGTGCCGTCCTCGGTGGTGACGTAGTCGGCGTGCAGGACGACGTGCGACTTCGGGTGGCCGAGGTAGTAGGAGAACGGCGGGGTGTAGCTCAGCCCGACGAGCTCGGAACCCTTGCAGCGCCGCACGATCCGGGCCGCGGCGTCTTCGCCGAGCTCCCCGTCCCGCGCGTACGCGGCCAGGCGCGCCTCGGCCAGGATGTAGCGCTCGGTGCGGCCGGTCACGTCGGACTCGACCACGACGTAGTCGACGTCGCGGTGCACCGCCATCGCCAGGTTCGACGGCAGCGTCCACGGGGTGGTGGTCCAGATGAGCGCGAGTTCGCCGGTCTCCAGCCGGTATCCCACCGTGACGGCCGGGTCCCGGCGCGGCTGGTAGACGTCCTCGTCCATCCGCAGCTCGTGCGCGGACAGCGGGGTCTCGTCGTTCCAGCAGTACGGCAGGCAGCGGTAGCCCTCGTAGGCCAGGCCCTTGTCGTAGAGCTGCTTGAAGGCCCACATGACGCTCTCCATGTAGGGCGTGTCCAGGGTCTTGTAGTCGTTCTCGAAGTCGACCCAACGGGCCTGGCGGGTGACGTAGTCGCGCCAGGCCTGGGTGTAGCGCAGCACGGACGCGCGGCAGGCCTCGTTGAACGCGGCGATGCCCACCTCCTCGATCTGCGCCTTCGTCTTGATCCCGAGCTGGCGCATCGCCTCGAGCTCGGCGGGCAGGCCGTGGGTGTCCCAGCCGAAGCGGCGCTCGACCCGCCGCCCGCGCATGGTCTGGTAGCGCGGGATGAGGTCCTTGACGTAGCCGGTGAGCAGATGGCCGTAGTGCGGCAGCCCGTTGGCGAACGGGGGGCCGTCGTAGAACACGAACTCGTTGGCGCCGCGTTCGCCGGCCGGGCGGGCGTTCACGGAGGCGCGGAAGGTGCCGTCAGCGTCCCAGCGGGCCAGCACCCGCTGCTCGATCTCGGGGAACCGCGGCCCGGCCGGTACGGCGTCCGCCACGGGCTCCGGGGCGATCTCGGCGGCGCCCGCGGCCTCGTCGATCTCGGTGGAGGCCTTCGGATAGATCCGCGTCATGGCGGGCTCCCGTCGTCGTTCGTGGCGCCTCGTGGTCCGCAGCCGGGCGCGTCGTCACGCGCAGCAGGCTACCGGCCTCGGCCCGCGATCGCCCGGTGATTACGGCCGGGGCGCCGGGGCGGCTTTGGCGCACGTGGGAGGGCTGGGATAGATTCCTCCCCTGATGTAGGCCGCGGGCGACCGCGGGCAAGGCGAGCGAAGGGCGGGCGGCTGTGCTGCGCATGGAGATCGACGGCGGACCCGCGACGGAACAGCAGCTGGCCGAGATCGCGCTCGAGAGCTTCGGGCACTTCACCGCGATGCAGCTGCGCGGCGGCCGGGTGCGCGGGTTCGACCTGCACCTGAGCCGGCTGGACGCGGCGAACCGGGAGCTGTTCGGCAAGCCGCTGGACGGCGGGTATGTCCGTACCCTCATCCGGCACGCGCTCGAGGGCGCGGACGGCGGCCCGGCCGTGTCGGACGCCTCGGTGCGGGTCCTGGTCCGCGCCATCGCCGGCACGCAGCGGGTGATCGTGACCGTGCGCGACGCGGTGGAGCTCTCGCAGCGCCCGCAGCGGCTCAAGTCCGTCTCGTACCTGCGTGAGATCGCGCACATCAAGCGCCCGGGCGACTTCGCCCACGCCTACCACCTGCGCGAGGTCGAGCAGGCAGGCTTCGACGACGCGCTGCTGACGGGTCCGGACGGCCGGGTGGCCGAGGGCGGCATCACCAACATCGCGTTCTACGACGGGGTGCGCGGCGTGCTGTGGCCGGACGGCCCGCACCTGGCCGGCATCACCATGCAGCTGGTCGCCCCGCGCCTGGCCGCGCAGGGCCTCGACTCCCGGATAAGCCGGGTGACCCTGGCCGAGCTCGGCCGCTTCGCCGGGGCCTGCGTCACCAACTCGCGCGGCGTCGCGCCGGTCGGACGGGTGGACGAGCTCGAGATCCCGGTCTCCGAGGTCTTCCTGCGGGCCGTGCACGAGGCCTACGAGTCCGTGTCCTGGGACGAGATCTGACGGGACCGGACGAGGCTCCGGGCGATCCGCGGGGCCTTGCGGAACCGAGCGAATCGGACGAAACCCGACCTGGTGCGCCGAACCGCGCATACCATCGGTGGCAGTGCCGCGTGTCAGCACGCGGCGAAGCCCGGGGAGGGGTCTATGAAGCGCGCGATCTCCGATCAGCCCGAAGGTACGGGGTCGTCGGTCGACCAGTGGCGGGAGCTGACCGAGGAGCAGCGGCAGGCGATCATCCAAAGGCTGACGCAGTCGGCTGCCACCACCGCCGCACCGCGGCCCAACAAGCGCCGGATCCTCGAGTCGGAGAGCGACGACGACGGCGAGGCGCCGACGCAGGCTCCCGCGAAGGTCCCCGCACAGCAGCAGGCCGCGGGCTCGAGCTCCGGAGACGTCGAGGACGACTTGCTGGCGGATCTGGCCGAGACCCTCGCGCTCAAGGCCGGGGACGCGTACATCATCGGCCACGGCGAGACGGTCGGGACCGTTCCGCTGCCCGAGGCCATGCCCAAGCAGATCTTCTGCTTTTATGCCAAGCCGGACTTCGACCTCAACTTCGTCGACGCGCTCAGGGTCCTGTCGGGGAAGAACGCGAAGACCACGTACACCGTGCAGGCGGGCGAGAACACGACCTTGCCGAAGCTCTCGCTCACCCCGTTCACGGAGCAGGAGAAGCAGTGGGTCAAGTGGTCGCTGACCGCCCCCGCCTCCGTCGGGAAGCGCAAGATCTTCTTCGTCGGCGAAGCCCCGCTCAACAATCCCCAGCTCACCCTGTTCGACGCGCTGGGCCTGGTCAAGTACGAGCGCGTGCACGTGATCGCGTGTCAGGGCGCGGCCGGCACCGCGGCCACCATGGAGAAGAGCCCGGAAGCGCTCGAGGTGGAGGCGCACGGACTGCAGATCATCCTCAGCGCCCCGGACTTCAAGCCCGCGCAGACCATCGCGTTCATCGACGGCAAGCCGCTCCCCGAGCTGGCCGAACTCATGTCGATGCCCTTCTTCGAGTTCTTCGTCGACAACCTCAAGAACCCGCTCTCGCCCACGCTCGGCCTGCGGGGCGCCCAGGAGTTCAAGGCCGCGTTCGACGCGATCGCGACGGACGCCAAGGATTCCGCACGCCTGGCCGCGCTGCTGTGGAAGGCGCTGCCCGAGCAGTCGCGCGGAGCGCTGCTGCACTGGGACAAGGCCTCCTGGAAGGACCTCGCCGCGAAGGCGGGCAGCTAGGCACGGTCCCGCACGGGCAGGCGGATCGACGGCGCGGCCTCAGTCCTCGTCGTCGATCTCCACCCAGTCCAGCGTGCGCTCAACCGCCTTCTTCCAGCCGCGGTAGGCCTTCTCCCGGCGCGGCTCGTCCCACTCGGGCTCCCAGCGGCGGGCCTCGTGCCAGTTGCCGACGAGTTCGTCGGTCGACTTCCAGAAGCCGACCGCGAGGCCGGCCGCGTAGGCGGCGCCGAGGGCGGTGGTCTCGGCCACGACCGGGCGGGAGACCGCGGTGCCCAAGACGTCCGCCTGGATCTGCATGGCGAGCGCGTTCGCGGTCACCCCGCCGTCCACCCGCAGCACGTCCAGGCGCACGCCGGAGTCCTGCTCCATCGCCTCGATCACGTCACGGGTCTGATAGCAGATCGCTTCCAGGGTGGCGCGGGCCAGGTGGGCGTTGGTGTGGAAGCGCGAGAGTCCGACGATCGCGCCGCGCGCGTCGGAGCGCCAGTAGGGGGCGAACAGGCCGGAGAAGGCCGGGACGAAGTAGATGCCGCCGGTGTCCTGCACCTGCCGGGCCAGGTCCTCGCTCTGCGCGGCGCCGGAGATGATGCCGAGCTGGTCGCGCAGCCACTGCACGGCCGAGCCGGTGACCGCGATCGAGCCTTCGAGGGCGTAGACGGCGGGCTCGTCGGCGAAGCGGTAGGCGGGCGTGGTGAGCAGGCCGTGGCGGGACCGGACGAGCTGCGTGCCGGTGTTCATCAGCAGGAAGTTGCCGGTGCCGTAGGTGTTCTTGGCCTCGCCCGGGCGGAAGCAGACCTGGCCGACGGTGGCGGCCTGCTGGTCGCCCAGCATCGCGGTCACGGGCACCTCGCCGCCGAGCGGGCCGTCGGCGCGTGTCACGCCGTAGCCGGCGGGCAGCGAGGAGGAGTGGATCCGCGGCAGCATCGCGCGCGGTACGTCGAAGCAGGCGAGCAGCTCCGGGTCCCAGTCGAGGGTCTCGAGGTCCATCAGCATCGTGCGTCCGGCGTTGGTCACGTCGGTCGCGTGCACGCCCCCGTCGACGCCGCCGGTGAGGTTCCACAGCAGCCAGCTGTCGGTGGTGCCGAACAGGGCGTCGCCGGCCAGGGCGTCCTCACGCAGGCCAGGGACGTTCTCCAGCAGCCACTGGATCTTGCCGCCGGAGAAGTAGGTGGCCGGCGGCAGGCCGCTGCGATGCCGGATCAGCTCGCCCGCTCCGGAGCGTTCGAGCGCGGCGGCGATGCGGTCGGTGCGGGTGTCCTGCCAGACGATGGCGTTGTGGTACGGCCGGCCGGTGCGCCGGTTCCACACCACCGTGGTCTCGCGCTGGTTCGTGATGCCCAGCGCGGCGAGGTCGGCGGCGTGCAGGCCGGACTCGGCGAGGGTGGTCTCGATCACCGCCCGGGTGCGCTCCCAGATCTCCAGCGGGTTGTGCTCCACCCGCCCGGGCCCGGGCAGCAGCTGGGTGTGCTCGAGCTGATGGCGTGCCACCTCGCGCCCGGCCCGGTCGAACACCAGGAACCGGGTGCTGGTGGTGCCCTGGTCGACGGCGCCGACGTATTCAGCCATTCGGGGTCTCCGCTTCCTCGCCGGCCGACGTTGCCGCCGCCATGTTACCGGCGGGTCCGGGTAGCCTCGAGGGGAGAAACCGGGCGGGAAGTCCGGGCGAGGACGAAGGGCGCACCGATGGCCGTGAGCGTGGCGGACCTGCTGGCCTACAGCCTGGGCAAGCCGGGGGCGTTCGAGGACGACCCGTGGGGCGGGGACATCGTGGCGAAGGTGGGCGGGAAGATCTTCGCGTTCTTCGGCGACCCGGAGACGAGCACCGCGATGGGCGTGAAGTGCGGGCGCGACAGGGACGCGGCGGACGAGTGGGTGGCACGCTATCCCGAGGACGTCGAGCCCTCGAGCTACATCGGCCGGTTCGGCTGGAACTCGCTCACCGTGGGCGGCGCGATCCCGGACCAGGACCTGTTCGAGGCCTTGGACACGTCGTACCTGGAGATCGTGGTGAAGCTGCCGAACCGGGACCGGCCGGCCGGGTACGAGAAGGCCTGAGACGGGCCGGGACAAGGGCCTGAGGCCGGAGGAGGGGCGATGGCGCCTATCGGGTTGCGGGCCTTCGGCCGCGAGGATCTGCCGCTGCTCGCCGCGTGGCTGGCGCACGAGCACGTGGCGCGCTGGTGGCCGATGCGGGAGACGACGGTGGCCGCCCTCGACGCGTACTACGGCCCGGCGATCGACGGGACCGACCCGACCGTGCTCTACCTCGCGCTGGCCGACGAGGTCCCGGTCGGCTTCGTGGAGACCTACCGGCACGCCGACCACCCGGACTGGGACCGGGCCGTGGGCATCCCGGGCGTCGCAGGCATCGACTATCTGATCGGCGAGGCCGAACGCTGCGGCCGGGGGCTGGGCACGGCCGTCATCGGGGCGCTGTGTACGCGCGTGTTCGAGCTCTTCCCCGACGTGTCCGGGATCGTCTCGGCGCCGCAGGCCGCGAACCGGGCCTCCTGCCGGGTGCTGGAGAAGAACGGCTTCCGGCTCGTGGCCGTGCGCGAGCTGGACTCGGACGACCCGGGCGACGCCGGGCCCTCGGCCGTGTATCTGCGGGAACGACGCTCACGCTAGGCGCGCCCGGTCTCAGGAACCGGACGCGCCTAGTGATCAGCGTGGGAACGACCCGATCAGCGGCTGCCGCTCGGGACGCTGTCCTGGACCTCGTCCGGGTCCTGGTCGGCGCAGGCGGCCGCCTCGACCGCCTCCATCGAGGCGAGGGCGTTCGGGAACAGGTCGCGGTCGAGGTAGCCCCGGCCCACCGGCGGCTCGCCGTCGCCCTCCACGGACAGGTGCGGCAGGATCCGGTCGATCCACTTGGGCAGGTACCAGTTCGCCTTGCCGGCCAGCTGCATGATCGAGGGCACCAGCAGCATCCGCAGCACGAACGCGTCCAGCGCCACGGCGGCGGCCAGGCCGATGCCGAACTCGGACACGGCGCGCTGCTTGAGCAGCAGGAAGCACAGGAACACGCAGATCATGATGGTGGCCGCGGCCGTGATCACCCGGCCGGTCTCGGCCTGCCCGATCCGCACCGCCCGCTGGTTGTCCTGGGTGTGCACCCACTCCTCGTGCATGCGAGAGACCAGGAAGACCTGATAGTCCATCGAAAGGCCGAACAGGATGGAGAGCATCATCACCGGTAGCCAGGCTTCCACCGGCCCGGCGGCGCCCAGGCCGAGGGAGTCGGAGCCGTGGCCGTACTGGAAGATCCACACGATCACGCCGAAGGACGCGCCGGCCGCGATCAGGTTCATCACGGCCGCGGCGAGCGGCACCAGCAGGGAGCGGAAGGCGAGCATCAGCAGCAGGAAGCCGAGGCCGACCACCACGCCCACGAACAGCGGGATCTTCTGCTTCATCACGGTGGCGAAGTCGTCGTAGATCGCGGTGATGCCGCCGACGTAGGCGTGCATCTGGGTGCCCGCCTCGGCCTTCGGGATCACCGTGCCGCGCAGCTGGTTGACCAGGTCGGTGGTCTGCTCGGACTCCGGCGCGGACTTCGGGTAGACCATGACGATGCCGACCTTGGCCCCGGGCGTGCTCGGCACGGCGAAGGCGGTGGTCACGTCCGGCAGGGCACTGATGGTGCTGGCCATGGCCGGCAGCCGGTCCGCGTCGGAGGCGGTGCCGAACTGGGTGACCACCTCGAGCGGGCCGTTGAAGCCGGGGCCGAAGCCCTCGGCCAGCAGGTCGTAGGCCTTGCGCGTGGTGCTGGAGCTCGGGTCGTTGCCCTGGTCCGAGTTGAGCAGGCGGATCGAGGTGGTCGGGATGATCAGCACGGCCATGATGACGACGGCGAGCAGGGCCAGCAGCTTCGGCCGCTTCTCCACCACCCGCGACCAGCGCGCCCACACGCCGGTCGGCTCGCCGGTGACCGGGCCGGAGGCGGCCAGGTTCCTGCGGGCGCCGCGGGACATGACCCGCTTGGCGATCCCCTTGAATCCGAGCAGGGCCGGGAGCAGGGTGATCGAGGCGAGCACGACCGTGGCGACCGCGATGGCCGCGCCGACGCCGGTGCCGGACAGGAAGCTCATCCGGGTGGTGAGCATGCCGAGCAGCGCGATGCAGACGGTGCTGCCGGCGAAGATGACCGCGCGGCCGGAGGTGTTGAGGGCGAGGACCACCGCGTCCTCGTGGCTCAGTCCCTCGCGTACCGCGTTCCTGAAGCGGGTGACGATGAACAGGGCGTAGTCGATGCCGACGCCCATGCCAATCAGGGCCGCGAGGATCGGGGCGAGCTGCGGGATGGTCAGGCCGTGCGAGGCGATGATGATCAGCGAGGTGCCGGTGCCGAGGCCGAAGACCGCGATGATGACCGGCAGCAGCGCGCCGACCAGGGAGCCGAAGGCGAGCAGCAGCACGATGAGGGCGGCGAAGTAGCCGAGCTGCTCGGCCGAGCCGGTGCTCGACTGCTCGGTGCCCTCGATGTCGGTGCCGCCGAGTTCGACCTCGAGGTTCGAGTTCGCCACGGCCTTGGCCGTGTCCACCACGGACTGCACGTCGGCGAGCTTGATCTGGGTCTGGTTGCCGGCGAAGGTCACGGTCGAGTAGGCGATCGTGCCGTCCGAGCTGACGGCGTTGCTCTTGGCGCCGTTGGCCGCGGCCTGGTACGGGTTGGTCACCGCGACCACCCCGTGGACCTTCGCGACCTTGTCGAGCATGGTCGTGACACTCTGCTCCACGGCGGCGTCGGTGACCTTGGCGCCGGATCCGAGCGTGTGCCAGACGATCTGGTCGGAGTCGCCGGAGGCCTTGGCGTCCATCGTCTGGAGCAGGTTCATCGCCTTGGTCGAGTCGGTGCCCGGCATCGAGAACGAGGTCGAGTACGCGTCCCCCCAGGCGCTGGCCCCGGCGAAGATGCCGATCAAGGCGATGAGCCAGAACGCGAGTACGCGCCATCTGTTTCTGAAGCACCACTGTGCGAGCGAAGCCATTGCTCCCCCTTCGGTCGGACTGTTCTCGGCCGTCGCCTGCACGGCCTGGAAAACCTTATGCGCAGCGGCTGACGCCCCGCTGACAGGAACTGACAGAAAGACGATATAACGCGTCCGTGTGAGGGAGATCACGGGAACCTGGGCACCGGCGTAAAGCTCTGACACGATCGGATAACGTAAAGATCACGTATATATCTCGACGATTCCCGGCCCCGCGCTCCACGGTGCCGCGGGGGTAGCCTGATCCGGCGTCTGACCAGGAACGAAAGGTGGGTTCGTGACCGAGAGCCCGTTGCTGTCCAGCTTGCGTCGGGCCGTGCAGGGCGCGCCGGAGGACGTCCCGCTCCGGCTGCACCTGGCCGGGCTGCTCGTCGACGCGGGTCTGACCGAGGAGGCGGTGGGCCACCTCGGCACGGTGCTCAGCGGCGCGCCGGGCTCGGCCGAGGCGCTGGAGCTGATGCGGCGGGCGCTGACCGGGACCACGCTGACCGGGACCACGACGCAGAGCGCTGCGGATTCCGCCCCGGCCCCGGTCCCCGCC
>NZ_JAGSOG010000149.1 GCF_018139695.1 Actinospica durhamensis
CGCTGAAACTGTTGGTGGGCGGGGGACTGCGGATCGAGGACGTGCCCGCGCTGCAAGCCAGGGGCCTGACCGACTTCCACGTCGGCTCCGCCGTGCGGATCGGCGGATCCTGGGAGCACCCGGTCGATCCGGGCATCGTCGAACACTGGCGCGCCGCGGTCGACGGCTGAGGTCAGGCGAGCGGGCGACCGGGCGCCCGAGAGGTCTCGGACGCCCTGACTCAGCGCTCTGCGCTCACACCGCGAGGGCGGGCGGCAGCGGCCGGGCGTGCAGCACCGTCAGGCGGGTGACGGCTCGGGTGAGCACCACGTAGAGCCGGCGCAGGCCGAGCAGTTCGTCATGCTCCGCCTCGGCGATGGCGGTGGGTTCGAGCACGATCACCTGGTCGTACTCGAGACCCTTGGCCAGGCTGGCCGGGACGAGCACGAGCCGGACCGCGTCCCGATCAGACGCAGCCTCCTGCGTCTCCAGGACCTCGGCCTCATCCTCCTCGTCCACCTCGCGATCGAGCCGGGTGAAGGCGATGCCGGACCGCTCGAAGTGCGCGGCCACGCCGTCGAGCGCGCCGTCGGCCGTGATCACGCCGACCGAGCCCTCCCCGGCCAGCGCCTCGCGCACCGACTCGGTCAGCCACTGTTCGAGCTCTGCTTCATTCTCGACGCCGAGGATGTCGAGGCCGCCGCCCTGCTGGCGCACCGAGGTCGGCGGGGCCAGGTGCGGGGCGATCGTGGGCAGCAGCCGGGCCGCGTACTCGATCACCTGGCGCGGCACCCGGAATCCCTGGGTCAGCTCCTCGATCACCGCCTCGCTCTTGCCCAGGTGCCCGAGCGCGGCCTCCCAGCTTCCGGTCGCCCACGGCGTGGTGGCCTGGGCGATGTCGCCGAGGACGGTCACCGAGCCGGTCGTGCAGCGGCGGGCGACGGCGCGCAGCTGCATCGCCGAGAGGTCCTGCGCCTCGTCCACCACCACGTGGGCGAGGGAGGCGGTGCGCTCGAGCAGATCGGCGAGTTCGTCGAGCAGGACCACGTCCGCCGCGGTCCACTTGGCCGCGCCCGCCGAGCGCGGCGCCTTGTCCCACACCAGCAGACGCTGCTCGTCCTCGTCGAGTTCGTCCTGCGCGGCCGCGGCCAGCAGCTCCGGGTCGCGGTAGAGCGCGTGCAACACCTTCGCCGGCTCCATGGCCGGCCAGACCTGGTCCACCACCTGCTTGACCGGGCGGCTGCGCGCGACGGCGTCCTGCACCCGGTCGTCCGGCGACTCGCCGGCCGCCTCCATGCGTCGCAGCACACTGTGGGCGATCCGCTGGGCCAGCATCGCCCGGCCGGCCGAGTAGCGCACCTCGCGGCCGCGCAGCGTCTCGATGTGCTCGGCGATCTCGTAGGCCGGGATCCGCCAGTGCCGCGAGCCGCGCACCACGGTCATCGACTCGGCCGGCGCGCTCACGCCCGCCCAGGCGGCCCGCCGCAGCACCGCTGCCATCCGCGCGTCGCCCTTGAGCCGGGCCGCCGCCGCGCCCTCCACCGCGCGGACCGGGGCCCGCGCGACGAGTTCGGCCACGGTGGCCTGGGCCACGTCGATCTCGCCGAGCGCGGGCAGCACCTGCTCGATGTACTTCAGGAACTGCCGGTTCGGGCCCACCACCAGCGCGCCGCCGCGCTTGATCCGGTCCCGGTGCGCGTAGAGCAGGAACGCCACCCGGTGCAGGCCCACCGCCGTCTTCCCGGTGCCCGGCGCCCCCTGCACACAGATGCTGGTGCCCAGGTCCGCGCGCACGATCTCGTCCTGCTCGGGCTGGATGGTGGCCACGATGTCGCGCATCGGGCCGGTGCGCGGGCGCTCGATCTCCTGGCGCAGGATCGTCGAGCCGCCGGTGGGCGCCGCGGCCGGGCTCGCCTCGCGCCCGGCGCCGAAGGGCTCGTCCTCGATCGCGGTGAGCTGGCCGGCGGCGAAGCCGAAGCGCCGGCGCAGGCCAAGGCCCATCGGCTCCTTCGTGCTGGCCCGGTAGAAGGCGAGCGAGACCGGCGCGCGCCAGTCCACCACCATCGGGTCCCCGTGCGCGTCGTGTACGTGGCGCCGTCCGACGTAGAAGTGCTCGCCGGGATATTCGGAGGAGAGTTCGGGGTCGTAGTCGAGCCGGCCGAAGAACAGCGGCACGTCCGGGCGGTCCGCCAGCGCCGCGGCGCGGGCCTGGATCGCCGAGTTGATCACCTCGGTCGAGACCGCGTTGCCGCCCAGCGCGCGCAGCGCGAGGGTCTCGGACCGCATCGCGCGCAGGGCCGCACGGGACCGCTCCAGATGCGTCCGCTCGGCGATGACCAGCGGGGACACCGGAGCGGCGGCAGGGTTTTCTGGCATGGCGAAGCCTCCAAGGAATACGTCGATCTTTCGCTATCAGGTTGCGTATTTCCGGAGGCAGAGGTCCGGGCCGAGCGGCCCGTACGTGCACAGCGCACGGCGGGGTGTTGCCGTGTGAAATGGAGGGGAGGGACTATACCTGCGACCTTGACAACAAATCAAACCGGCGACAAAGTTCACAGGCGCCCCGATGTCTCCGGAGGGCGCGCGCGGTCCGACAGGCGGGCCAAGGTCTTCGGTTCGGCAGAGGCGGTGCGGCGCCCCGGACTCGACGGCTGCGGCTGGCCGCGCGCGTCCGACGGTTATCCCAGCCGTCGGGGAGCCACCCGGTCGTCGCCGACGGCCGGGGGATCCCGCCTGTCGACGATGAGGTCACGGATGACCCCACCATTGCCTGCCCACTCCCCCGTGCGACGAGCCGGCCTCGGCCTGCTGTGCGCACTGGCCCTGGTCGCCGCGAGCGCACCCGCGCACGCGGACACGACCGGCACCACGGCCACCGGCCCCGGCGCCGCCTCCTACTACGACCTGGCCCGCAAGGACTGCCTCGGCACCGCCCGGGACACCACCTCGAAGGTCTGGTACACGGTCGCGGACGGCGTGCTCTCGGACGTCTACGAGCCCACGGTGGACAACACCAACGTCAGCACCCTGCAGTACGTGGTGACCGACGGCTCGAGTTTCACCGATCTGCAGACCAGGGACATGACCTACACGGTCGCGGCCGACCCGACCGGTATGGCCTGCACCATCACCTCCACCGACAAGGCGCACGGCTTCCGGCTGACCACCGAGTACGTCACCGACCCGGCCCGTGACACGGTACTGATGCACACCGTGCTCTCCGCGGTGCCGGGCAGCGGCACGAACCTCTCCGCGCTCCACGTCTACGCCCGGCTCGACGCGCACGTCAACGGCACCGGCGGCGGCGGGACGGACAACGCGGGCGGCAACACCGGGGTGGTGGACCCGAGCGGCGTGCCGGTCGTGACCAACACCCTGACCAGCACCGAGGCGGTGAACCGGGATTACGCGGTGCCGACCTCCATGGCGCTGACCGCCACCTCGGCGGGCCCGGCCTCGGTCGGCTACGCGGGCACCGCGAGCGACGGGCTCACCCAGCTCGACTCGACCCACGCGCTCACGCCCACCACCTCGGCCGCGGACGGGCACATCATCGCGACCGAGGACGTCACGCCGCGCACCCACGGCTCGGCGCCCGCGGACTTCACCCTGGCACTCGGTTTCGGCCGCACCCAGGCCCAGGCCGTGAGCACCGCGAAGGCCTCGCTGGTGCTGCCCTTCCAGGCCGTGGAGCAGCTGTACCTGGGCACCTGGCGGATCTATGACAGCACCCTGAAGGCGCCGCCCGCGCACGTGGCGGGCGTACCCGAGCAGAGCGTGCGCTCGACCTACTACCTCGACGCCAACGTGCTCAAGTCCAGCGAGGACAAGACCTACCCGGGCGCCATCGTCGCCTCGCTCGCCTCGCCCTGGGGCCAGGCCGTGAACGCCGGGACGTACGTGAACGGGAAGGCGGTGTACTTCGGCTCGTACCGCGAGGTCTTCTCCCGCGACCTGTACGAGGCGTTCACCGGCCTGCTCGCGGACGGCGACACGGCCACGGCCCGCGCCGCCACGCTGTTCCTGCTGACCAAGCAGCAGCTGCCGACCGGCGAGATCCCGCGCAACTCGCTGGTCAACGGGAAGGCCGCGCCGGACACCGGCGGCGACCAGCTGGACGAGACCGCGTACCCGATCCTGATGGCCTACGAGTCCGGGCTCGGCGGCGACACGTCGCTGTGGACCGAGCACATCAAGCCCGCGGCCGACTTCCTGGTGGCGCACGGGCCGTCCTTCGGCGTGGAGCGCTGGGAGGAGCAGTCCGGCTACTCGCCCTCGACCATCGCGGCCGAGATCGCGGGCCTGACCGCGGCGGCGGCCATCGCCACCGTGCACGGCGACAAGGCGGACGCGGCGCTCTACCAGGCGGCCGCGGACGACTTCCAGCGAAACGTGAAGAACTGGACCGTCACCAGCACCGGCTCGCAGAGTTCGAGCCCGTACTTCACCCGGCTGTCCAAGACCGGCGACCCGAACGCCGCGGACACCTACTCGCTCTCCAACGGCGCGCCCAGCGTCGACCAGCGCGACGTGATCGACGGCGGCTTCCAGGAGCTGGTGCGGCTCGGCGAGCTCTCGCCCTCGGACGCGACGTTCCAGAACTCGTTGACGGTCCTGGACGACACGCTCTCGGTCAGCACGCCGTCCGGCACCGGCTACTACCGGTACGGCGACGGAGCGGGCCTCGGCAGCGCGGACGGCTACGGCGACTGCTCCACCACGAACAGCCAGACCTCGTGCACGACGGCGGGCGAGCCGTGGCCGACCACCGACACCGGCACCGGCCACCTGTGGCCTGTGCTCTCCGGTGAGCGGGCCGAATCGGCCATCGCCGAGGACGACCCGTCCACCGCGAGCAGCCTGCTCCAGTTCATGATCAACTCAGCCTCGGGCGAGGGCCTGGTGCCCGAGCAGGTCTGGGAGGACCCGAACCTGGCCGCCTCGCCCTACGGCTCCGACCCGACCACGGCCAGTATCGGCTTCGTGGACGGCCAGGCGGCCGGCTCGGCCTCGCCGCTGACCTGGGCCCAGGCGCAGGAACTGCGGCTGATCGTGGACCTCGGCAGCGGCAAGGACGTGGACACCCCGCAGCTGACCACCCAGCGCTACGTCGCGCACGCGGCGCCGGGCGCAGCCACCGTCACCCTCACCTCGCCGACGAGCGCGGCCACGATCGAGGGCGGCAGCACCACGGTGACCGGCACCACGACCGCGGGCGCACAGGTCACCATCGAGTCGCAGGACACGGACACCGGCGCGGCCGCGCAGACGGTGACGACCACGGCCGACTCCACCGGCGCGTTCTCCGCGGCGGTCCCGATCGGCTTCGGCACGGACGTGATCAGCGTCTCGGCCACCGCCGCCGGGGCCACCGGCTTCGCCCAGACCAGCGTGGTCGGCGACGTGGTCGGCGGCACCACGGTGCTGGACGTGACGCACACCGGGAACCACGACGGGCCCGGCACGTATCAGTACCCGACCGCCTCGGCGTTCGTCGCGGGATCCTTCGACATCGACCGGTTCCAGGTGATCACCGCGGACAGCACGGTCTACCTGCGGCTGACCCTGGCCGACCTGACGCCGACCTTCGGCGCCACCATGGGCGCGCAGCTGCTGGACTACTACATCCACGACCCGAGCGCGACGGCCACCTCCACCGCCGCCGCGTACGCGAGCCGGAACTACACGATCGCCCCGGCGGACGCGTGGAGCCAGCGGATCGAGGTGCAGGGCTTCGCCTCTCCGGTGTGGCAGGACGCGAGCGGAAACGCCGTGGGCACCCCGAGCGCGGTCGTGGCCTCGACGGTCGCGGACACGATCACGGTGGCGCTGCCCGAGTCCGAGTTCGGCACCCCGACCTCGGGCTGGACCTTCACCATCGCGCTGACCGGACAGGACGGCTACAGCTCGGACGAGGCCCGGGCCTTCACCACCACGCCCGGGGACTACAGCTTCGGCGTCTGCGCCTCCGGCGGCACCGCGGCGATCTGCTCGGTGGACCCGAACACCGTGCCGAAGGTGATGGACACCATCACCCCGGCCGGGGTGTCGCAGGCCACCGAGCTCGACCCGACGCTCGGCCCGGTGGTGCTCCAGGGCGTGACCGTGCCGTAGTACGTACCCTGATTCCGCGCCGGCGCACGTCGGCGCGGAATCGGGACACCGCAACGCATCTCAACGCACGTGAGCTCGGCCGCCGTCCTTCTCCAGGGCGGCGGCCAGTTTCATGTTCACGCCGTCGAAGTACTGCGTGGTCACCCGCGGCAGCAGGGAGTTCCACAGCGGCAGGAAGGTGCCGCGCAGCTGGAGCATCCCGGCGGGCCGGGCGGTGAACCACAGGTGCAGGTGCGCGACCCCGTCGCCCCAGCGGTTCACGTGCACGCGCCCGACCCCCTCGAGCGAGGCCAGCGCACGCTCCACCCGCACGATCATCGGGCCGAGCTCGAGCGCGCGTTCGGCCGGCAGATCGCCCAGGTCCGTGTGCACCCGCGGCTCGAGGAACACCGTCGCCAGGCTGCCCCGCCGTTCCTCCGGGTCCTGATAGGCCACCCGCCAGTGCTCGTCCGTCCACAGGTACTTCTCGTCCGGCTTGGCGCAGATCACGCAGTCGCGCGGACCGTCCTCGCCGTTGCGCGGCGGCTCGGGCAGCACCGGCTGATCCAGCCGTCTGATACGGACACGGCCCTCGTCGTCTTTCGCGAAGGGGAACACGTCCCAGGTGAAGTGGTCGACCTTCGGCTTCAGCTCCACGCCGATCGGCAGGTCGCTCACGTATTCGCTCGGCTGGACAACGGGATCCGGCTCATCAGTGCTCATATCGGCCATCCCAGCAGACCTCTGTCCCGAGCGCATCCGAGATACCCAGGACCCTCACTTGAACGCGTTCAAAAACTCGGCTACAGTCGTCGCGACGCAGAGATTTGAACGCGTTCAACTCGGTGGGAGGGGCGATGACGAGCAAGGAAGACGAGGACGACGGCGACGCGGTGTTCTGCCGCGCCTTGTGTCAGGGCACGTGGAGTGGCGCTCTGACCGGTGCGCTCGGCAGCGCGGTGATCCTGGCGAACGCGCAGACGCAGCCGGGCACCCCGGTGGTCTCGGCGGTCGGCGGCACCGTGGCCGCGACCCTGGTGTTCGGGGCGATCGGCTACGTCGTCGGGGCCCTGCTCGGGTTCACCTGCGCGCTGATCCCCGCGTGCGTCCTCGCGCTCGCGGCCGGCTTCTTCCGGCGCCATGAACGCCTAGCCCTGCTGGGCCCGGCCGTCGCCGGGCTGGCGTTGCAGATCCTGGTCCTGCGCTGGGACACCGAGGACACCGCGTTCGAGATGTACGCGATCTTCAGCATGCCCGCCGCGATCGGCACCGTGCTGGCCATGGCCGCGACGCCCTACGCCCTGACCGGGCGGGGATTCCGGCTCCGCCTGCCGCGCATCGCGGGCCTACCGCGAGGCTGCCGGGGCCGTGCGTGCTGCCGGATTTGGCGGATAAGCCCGGAATAGAAGGGAGTGAAGGGAGCCCGGACCGCCGCGGTTCGGTCTTGTCAGTGGACTTCTGTACGGTGCTCTTTGTGCCCGGAGCGCAAGTCGGCACGGATGCACCGCGAGGGAGGATCACCGCCCGGGACGGATCGGCGACGAGGAGGGGAGCCGGTCCGTCCGGAGCGGCGTTCTGCCCGTACCGTGGGATGGTGCACGAACCGATGGCCCCGACCAAGACCGCCAAGAGCGAGCAGACCCGCGCGTTGATCCTGAACACGGCCATGCGGCTGTTCGAGGAGCGCGGCTACGACCAGACCACCATGCGCGCCATCGCGCAGGAGGCCGGCGTGTCGGTCGGCAACGCCTACTACTACTTCTCGGCCAAGGAACAGCTGGTCCACGGCTTCTACGACCGGCTCGCGGCCGAGCACGCCGAGGTGGCGCTGGCCGCGGTCCGGGACGTGACCGACCTGGCCGACCGGATCCGGCTGGTGCTCACCACCTGGCTGGACGTGGCAGAGCCCTACCACGCCTTCGCCGCCCAGTTCTTCCGCAACGCGGCCGATCCCTCGAGTCCGCTCAGCCCCTTCTCGGCCGAGTCCGCCGCCGCCCGCGAGGCCGTGATCGACCTGCACCGGACCGTGCTGTCCGGCTCGAATCTGCGCTACGACGCGGAGATCGGGCGCATCATGCCCGAACTGCTGTGGCTGCACCACCTGGCACTGGTGCTCTACTGGGCCCACGACCGCACCCCGCAGGCCGAACGCACCCGCCGCCTGGCCCTGCGCACCTCGGGGACGGTGGCCAAGGCGGTGCGCCTGTGCAAGTACAAGGTGGTGCGGCCGCTGGTGCGCGAGGCCGACTCGATGATCCGCGAGTTCCTCATCACCGAGCCGGAGCCGGCGGAGCCGGCGGACCCGGCAGACACCGCGGGCTCGGCCGACGCGGCCCACGCCGCGGATCGGGCGGAGCCGGAAGCGCTCTAGTCGTTCAGCCGGCCGGCGTCTCGTCGGGTTCGCGCCCCGGCGTCGGCAGGTTGAACTTCTTGATGGCGAAGGTGAACAGGAAGTAGTAGACGACCGCGAACGCCAGGCCGATCGGGATCAGCAGCAGCGGCCGGGTGGCGATGTCGAAGTTGAATATGTAGTCGAACAGCCCGGCCGAGAACGAGAACCCGTCGTGGATGCCGAGCGCGTGGCACAGCGCCATCGAGCAGCCGGTCAGCAGCGCGTGCACGGCGAACAGCGCCGGCGCGACGAACAGGAACGCGAACTCGATCGGCTCGGTCACCCCGGTCAGGAACGAGCACAGCGCGGCCGAGAGCATGATGCCGCCGACCAGCTTGCGC
Organism: Actinospica durhamensis; assembly: GCF_018139695.1. GTDB lineage: Bacteria > Actinomycetota > Actinomycetes > Streptomycetales > Catenulisporaceae > Actinospica > Actinospica durhamensis. The sequence goes on from NZ_JAGSOG010000149.1 coordinate 8,806, forward strand.
TTGTCCGGGTGGGCGCAGCGCACCATCGCGAACGCGGCGGCCGGCAGCGCGAACATCATGATCGGGAAGAAGCCGGTCATGTACGTGCCCGCACTCGCGTCGCCGTGGAAGAAGCAGGTCAGGTCGCCGTTGTAGGGTGTGCCGTTCTGCTCGCAGGAGGCGCCCACCGGAGAGAACCAGACCACGTTGTTGGCCACGTGGTGCAGGCCGAACGGCAGCAGCGCCCGGTTGATCACGCCGAACAGCCCCGCGCCCATGGTGCCGTTCTTGGCCAGCCAGGTGCCCGCGCTGTAGATCCAGCTCGCCGGGAACTTCCACAGCAGCCCGAAAAGCACCCCGACGAAGACCGCCGCGAACGCCGTCACGATCGGCACGAACCGCCGGCCGCCGAAGAACGCCAGATAGGCCGGCAGCTTGATCCGGTAGTAGCGCTGGAACAGCAGTGCGGTGAGGATCCCGATCGTGATGCCGCCGAAGGCGTAGGTGGGGTTGTTCGCGATCGTGTCGTCCACCACGCCGCGGGTGTACCAGCTGCGTGCGAACGAGGCGTTGATCGGCATCGCGAACATCGTGGTGCTGACCTCGTTGAACACCAGGTAGCCCACCGCCGCGGCCAGCGCCGTGGTCCCGTCCGCGCGCCGGGCGAAGCCCACCGCGACGCCGATGGCGAACAGCAGCGGGATGAAGTTGAAGATGCCGTTGCCCGCCGCCGAGAACACCTGCTGGACGTAGATCAACCAGTGCCAGCCGGTCAGCGAGGCCAGGTAGAGGCCGTGCTCGGAGGCGCCGAGGGTGCCGGTGTCGCGCTCGCCCATGATGTCCGGGGAACCGAGCCGGGTGAGCAGGCCCGCCGCCGGCATCACCGCGATCGGGAGCATGAGCGAGCGCCCGACCCGCTGGAGCACCGCGAGCACCCGGTTCGAGGTGGGCGTGGCCGGGGGCAGTCCGTCGGCTGCTGGTGGAAGTGCGTCGGCGGTGGTCGCCGTCATCGGTGCGCCTCCAGTGGATTGGCGGTGGCACGAGGATTCGTGATCGGTTGTGCGGGCCTTTCCAAGGGCACCCAGAGCTGGTACCTGTCGGCACGGTACGCGGAACTCGCGTACTCCACGAGCAGGTCGTCACTGTAGCTGCGCCGGGTCATCTGCAGCACCACGCCGGTCAACGGGATCTCCAGCAGCGCCGCCTCCTCGGTGTCCGGATTGCTGGCCTCGATCACCTGCTCGCCCCAGGTCAGGGTGAGCCCGTACTGCTCGGCCAGGGTGTGGTAGAGCGACTTGGGCGAGCCGAGGGCGAGCAGCCCGGGCACCCGCTTCTCCGGCAGGTGCGTGCGTTCCACCGCCATGGGGATCGAATCCGCGTACCGCAGGCGCACCAGGCGCACCACACCGTCGCCGGGCTGGATCTCCAACTGCCGGGCGAGCGAGGGCGAGGCCTCGATCCGCTCGAAGGCGAGCGTGCGCGAGGCCGGGACCATGCCGCGCTTGGTCATGTCCTCGGTGTACGAGGCAAGGCGCACCTGCAGGTCCATCTTGGGCTTGGCCACGAACGTGCCCCGGCCGCGGACACGGTACAGACGCCCGTCGGCCACCAGTTGGTTCACGGCCTGACGCACCGTCATCCGGGACAGGTTGTAGCGTTCCCCCAGCTCCCGCTCCGACGCGATGGGGGTGTCCGGCTCGAGCTCGGTGGCGATCAGCTCCAGCAGGATCTCCCGCAGCTGCTGGTGCTTGGGCACCGGGCTACGCGGATTGATCTCCATCGATCCCTCACTCGCCTGTCTCTCATCCCGACGGCGACGTCTCGCCCCGGGAGAAGGGGCTGGCGTGTCCGAGAGTTCCCTGATTTGATGTGAAGTCGGTCACGCCATACTGTTATAGACCGGACTAGACCACCATCGGTTTACTCTTGTCAAGACAATACGGTCCGGTCGGTACCCAATCGCAACGGGAGCAGTGTATGGACAAGGCGGAGGCGATTCTCGCCGGGCTCGGCGGAGCCGACAACGTGGTCGAGATCGAGCCCTGCATCACCCGCCTGCGCACCGTGGTGCGCGACGGCGCCAAAGTGGACGACAAGGCCCTCAAGGCGGCCGGGGCGCACGGGGTGATGAAGGCCGGCACCGTGGTCCAGGTGGTGGTGGGACCCGAGGCCGACACGCTCTGCATGGACATCGAGGATCTCCTCTGAACACTCGATCCGGGCGGGCCCCCGCGCTCCCGGTACGTCTTCCGCTGGCCGTGCGCGCGCCGGTGGCGGGACGGGCGATCAGCCTCGACCGGGTGCCGGACGCGGTCTTCGCCCAGGCCATGGTCGGCCCGGGCGCGGCGATCGATCCGGTGCGAGCGCCCGGAGTGGTGCTCAGCCCCGTCTCCGGAATCCTGGTCAAGCTCAAACCGCACGCGTTCGTGGTCACCGCGACGGACGGACGCGGAGTACTGGTACACCTGGGTATCGACACGGTGAACCTGGACGGCGGCGGCTTCGTGCTGCTGGCCGAGGAAGGCGGGCCGGTGCTCGCCGGCGCCCCGGTGGTCCGGTGGAACCCGGCCGCGATCGAGGCCGCGGGTCTGAGCCCGGTGTGCCCGGTCATCGCCCTGGACGCGGATCCCGCCTCCGCGGCCGCCATCGCGGCATCCGTCGCGCTCGGTCCCGTGTCGGCGGACGACCGTCTGTTCACCTGGGCCTGATACTGGTGGGCGACGTCGAGTAGCGCAGACCGTAAGGAGACACCATGCCGCAGCGCATCGTGAACGTAGCCTCACGGGTGGGGCTGCACGCCCGGCCCGCAGCCGTGTTCGTCAAGGCCGCCAGTGCCGCAGCCCTGCCGGTGACCATCGCCAAGGAGGGCAAGGAGCCGGTCAGCGCCCGCTCCATCCTGGCCGTCCTCGGCCTCGACGTGCGCGGGGGCGAGGAGGTCGTGCTCGAGGCGGACGGCGACGGCGCCGAGAACGTCCTGGAAGACCTGGCACGGCTTCTGACGGAGGATCTGGAGGGGTGAGCGGCGCATTGAGCGCACCGGAGACCCAAGAGCCGGTCGACGGCCCCGCGGCGCCCGCCGTGCCCGCCCCGGCGGAGCGCGCGGGCGGGGCGGGCGCGGGCGGCCCGGCCGTCCAGGCCGCCACGCCCCGGCGGCTGACCGGGATCGGCATCGGCAGCGCGGCCGTGCTCGGCCCGGTGGCGCTGATGGCCGAGCCGGATCCGCCGCCCCCGGCGGGCCTGGCCCCGGCCGGCGACGGCGAGCACGAGGCCGGCCGGGCCCTGGCCGCGCTGGAGACGGTGGCCGCGGACCTCGAGCGGCGGGCCGGCTCAGCCGGGCCCGAGGCCGCCGATGTGCTCGAGGCGCAGGCGATGATGGCCAGGGACCCGTCCCTGGCCGAGGCGGTGCGCGCGCTGACCGACGCGGGCGTGGCCGCCGAGCGCGCCGTGTACGAGGCCTTCGACGGGTTCCGCGAGGCCCTGGCCGCGGCCGGGGGCTACCTCGGCGCGCGGGTGGCCGACCTCGACGACCTGCGGGCCAGGGCCGTGGCCGTGGCCGCGGGCCGGCCGATGCCCGGGGTGCCGGCCCGCGAGGAGCCGTTCGTGCTGGTGGCCAAGGACCTCGCCCCGGCCGACACCGCCGTGCTCGACCTGACCCGGGTGCTCGCGCTGGTGACCGAGCAGGGCGGCCCGACCAGCCACACCGCGATCCTGGCGCGCGCCCGCGGCATCCCGGCCGTGGTCGGGGTGGCCGGGGTGCTGGGCCTGGCCGACGGCGAGACGGTCATGGTGGACGCGGACGACGGCCTCGTGCTCCCGTCCCCGGCCGAACAGGTCGTCGCGGCCACCCTGGCCCGGGCGAAGGCCCGGCGTGAGGCGGCGCGCACGGGCGGCGACGGCACCGGCCCGATCCTGGCCGCGGACGGCCGCGAGGTGCGGCTGCTGGCCAACGTCGGCGGCGGCGCGGACGTGGCCGCCGCGGTCGCCGCCGGGGCGCGCGGAGTGGGCCTGTTCCGGACCGAGCTGCTCTACCTGGGCACGCTGCGTCCGCCGACGTTCGAGGAGCAGGTCGCGGCGTACCGCGAGGTGCTCGACGGGTTCCCCGGCGGCCTCGTGGTGGCCCGGACCCTGGACGCCGGCGCGGACAAGCCGCTGCCGTTCCTGCCGCTCGGCGAGGAGCCCAACCCGGCGCTCGGGGTGCGCGGAGTGCGCGCGTTCCGGGGCGCGTATGAACATCTGTTGGACACTCAGCTCGCCGCGCTCGCGGCCGCCGCGGTGGACGCCCCGGCGGAGCTGTGGGTGATGGCGCCCATGGTCACCACCGCCGAGGAGGCCGCCTGGTTCGCGGCCAAGGCGCACGCCGCCGGGATCGCCAAGGCGGGCGTGATGATCGAGGTCCCGGCCGCCGCGTTGACGGCGCAGGAGGTGCTGGCCGAGGTGGACTTCGCCTCGATCGGCACGAACGACCTGACTCAGTACACGATGGCCGCGGACCGCCTGCTCGGCTCGCTCGGCGCCCTCCAGGACGCCGGCCACCCCGCCGTGCTGCGCCTGGTCGCCCTCGTCGCCGCCGCCGGCGCCGTCCTCGGCAAGCCGGTGGGCGTGTGCGGCGAGGCCGCCGCCGACCCCCGCCTGGCCGCCGAGCTCATCCGCCTCGGCGTCACCTCCCTGTCGATGGCCCCCGCCGCCATCCCGGAACTACGCGCCGCGCTGACGAAATAGGCCAAGACGAGATAGAGCAATCCGAAAACAGAACACTGAAGTCCCGCCCTGATTCAGGACGGGACTTCAGCTATGCAGCCTTGCGCCACCACGCTGCGGGGGTCCAGGGGGCGGAGCCCCTTGGCGTGGGGGTGTGGGGGCCGGGCCCCCACTGCGAACAGGCAGTGGACCCGGCCCCCGATTACCGCAACTTCACGCAGGGACTAACGTCAGAAGTCCATGTCCCCGCCGGGCATGCCGCCGCCGGCCGGAGCGGCGTTCTTCTCCGGCTTGTCGGCGATGACGGCCTCGGTGGTGAGGAACAGCGCGGCGATGGACGCGGCGTTCTGCAGCGCCGAGCGGGTCACCTTGGCCGGGTCCGGGATACCGGCGGCCAGCATGTCCACGTACTCGCCGGTCGCGGCGTTCAGACCGAAGCCGGGCTCCAGGTTGCGCACCTTCTCGACCACGACGCCGCCCTCGAGGCCGGCGTTGATCGCGATCTGCTTGAGCGGGGCCTCGACGGCCAGGCGCACGATGTTCGCGCCGGTCGCCTCGTCACCCTCGAGGTCCAGCTTCTCGAAGGCCTTGGTCGCGGCCTGCAGCAGCGCCACGCCACCGCCGGCGACGATGCCCTCCTCGACGGCCGCCTTCGCGTTGCGCACGGCGTCCTCGATGCGGTGCTTGCGCTCCTTGAGCTCGACCTCGGTGGCCGCGCCCGCCTTGATGACGGCCACGCCGCCGGCCAGCTTGGCCAGGCGCTCCTGCAGCTTCTCGCGGTCGTAGTCCGAGTCCGACTTCTCGATCTCGGCCCGGATCTGGGCCTTGCGGCCCTCGATCGCGTCCGCGTCGCCGGCGCCGTCGACGATGGTGGTCTCGTCCTTGGTGACCACGATCTTGCGGGCCCGGCCGAGCAGGTCGAGGCCGACGGAGTCGAGCTTGAGGCCGACCTCCTCGGTGATGACCTGGCCGCCGGTGAGGATGGCGATGTCACCCAGCATGGCCTTGCGGCGGTCGCCGAAGCCCGGCGCCTTGACCGCGACGGACTTGAAGGTGCCGCGGATCTTGTTGACCACCAGGGTGGCCAGGGCCTCGCCCTCGACGTCCTCGGCGATGATCAGCAGCGCCTTGCCGGACTGCATGACCTTCTCCAGGATCGGCAGCAGGTCCTTGACGTTGCCGATCTTGGAGTTGGCGATGAGGATGTACGGGTCCTCCAGGACCGCCTCCTGCCGCTCCATGTCGGTGGCGAAGTAGAAGTTGATGTAGCCCTTGTCGAAGCGCATACCCTCGGTGAGCTCGAGCTCGAGGCCGAAGGTGTTGGACTCCTCGACGGTGATGACGCCTTCCTTGCCGGCCTTGTCCATGGCCTCGGCGATCAGCTCGCCGATCGCCGGGTCGGCGGCGGAGATGGAGGCGGTGTTGGCGATCTGCTCACGCGTCTCGACCTCGGTGGCCATGGCGAGCAGCTCGGCGGCGACCTTCTCCACGGCGAACTCGATGCCCCGCTTGAGGGCCATCGGGTTGGCGCCGGCGGCGACGTTGCGCAGGCCCTCGCGGACCATCGCCTGGGCCAGCACGGTCGCGGTGGTGGTGCCGTCGCCCGCGACGTCGTCGGTCTTCTTGGCGACTTCCTTGACGAGCTCCGCGCCGATCTTCTCGTACGGGTCCTCGAGCTCGATCTCCTTGGCGATGGAGACACCGTCGTTGGTGATGGTGGGGGCGCCCCACTTCTTCTCCAGAACGACGTTGCGCCCGCGCGGGCCGAGGGTCACCTTCACGGCGTCCGCGAGCGTGTTCATGCCCCGCTCAAGGCCGCGACGTGCCTCTTCATCGAAGGCGATGATCTTAGCCATATCGGTACAGTCCTCCCACAGGTGTGGACGAGCAGGCCGTGTGGACGCCCGCGACGGCCGGGGTCGGCACCCCTCACCACATTCGGCTCTTCGGTAGCACTCTCCAGGCGGGAGTGCCAGCTCCCATGATTAGCACTCTCCCCCCGAGAGTGCAAGCCGCGAGCCTGGACACGGCAAAGGGACGGGTCCGTCGACCGCGGCGCGCCGGCGCCGCTCTGTCGGACCCGCCCCTTGGTCCGGACGGGGTCAGACCCGCCCGTGGGTGCGTGGTTTTCTCGCCACCGACTACTGGATCGCTCGAACCATGTCGGCCTGCGGGCCCTTCTGGCCCTGCGAGATCTCGAACTCGACCCGCTGCCCCTCTTCGAGGCTGCGGTAACCGTCCATCTGGATCGCGCTGTAGTGGACGAAGACGTCCGCGCCACCGTCGACCGCGATGAAGCCGTAGCCCTTCTCCGCGTTGAACCACTTGACGGTGCCCTGAGCCATGCTTACTCCCTGTTGCCGCCCTGCTCGGTCACGCACATCGCGAGACCGGGGTCGTACGTCCCCCGCCCCATGTACACAACAGGGTCGGTGATGACTGCTTCTTCGTTCCGCTCGGCCGAGCCTCGCCGAACTGTGCGACCGGCGCTGAGATTATCCTTAACCACCAGGCAAGCAACAGGTCATTGCGCAAATCCGCCCGTGGTACGGACCTCCGCCAAACCGGGACGAACAGGGACGTAATCGGACGCAATCCAGGTCGTTTGGTGAAACTGTAATCAGACGGTTACTGATCATCTCACCGGGTGGACGGCGCGAACACCGTGCGCGACCGTCCACCGGCCCGGGGGCCGGGAACACCTGTTAACAGGTGCTCTCCGCCACCGCCTGCTACCACCCGGTCAGCAGCCGCCCGCCACCGCCGGGATGATGCTCAGCTTGGCGCCCTCGCCGGTGACGGTGGCCAGACCCTCGGAGAAGCGGACGTCGTCGTCGTCCACGTAGACGTTCACGAACCGGCGCAGCTTGCCGGCGTCGTCGAGCAGCCGGGCGCGCAGCCCGGGGTGGTTCGCCTCGAGGTCGTCGATGACCTCGGCCAGCGTGGCACCCTGGGCGCTGACCTCGGCTGAACCGGCGGTGTAGGTGCGCAGGATGGTCGGGATACGGACGGTCACGGCCATGAAAACGGGCCTTTCTGATCGAACGGAGCCGGACGAAGAGCCGGACGGGGACGTCGGCGGTCTCAGGAACGCGCGGAGCGGAAGGCCGCGAGGCTCGGCGGGATCGTCGCGGTCAGGCCGGCCCCGGCCACCGCGTCCAGGGTCTTGAGCCCGTCCCCGGAGTTGATGACGACGGTCTCCGCCGACGGATCCAGCTTGCCCGTTTCCACGAGCTTGCGCAGCACTCCCACCGTTACGCCACCCGCGGGCTCGGCGAACACGCCCTCGGTGCGGGCGAGCAGGCGGATCGCCTCGACCACTTCCTTGTCCGAGACCGACTCCACCGCGCCGCCGGTACGCCGGGCGATGTCGAGCACGTACGGGCCGTCGGCCGGGTTGCCGATCGCCAGCGACTTGGCGATGGTGTCCGGGCGCACCGGCTGGACCACGTCGTGCCCGTCCCGGAACGCCGCGGCCACCGGCGAGCAGCCGTCCGCCTGGGCGCCGAAGATCCGGTAGGGGGCGTCCTCGACCAGGCCGAGCGCGATCAGTTCCTTGAAACCCTTGTCGATCTTCGTCAGCTGCGATCCGGAGGCCACCGGGATCACGATCTGCTCCGGCAGCCGCCAGCCGAGCTGCTCGGCGATCTCGTAGGCCAGGGTCTTGGACCCCTCGGCGTAGTAAGGGCGCAGATTCACGTTCACGAAGCCCCAGCCCTCGCCGGCCTCGTCCCCGATCAGCTCCGAGCAGAACCGGTTGACCTCGTCGTAGGTCCCGTCGATGGCGATCAGCTCGCCCTCGTAGACCCCGGCCATCACGATCTTGCCGGTCTCCAGGCCCGCCGGGATGAACACGCACGAGTCCAGGCCCGCCCGAGCCGCCGCGGCGCCCACCGCGCCGGCCAGGTTGCCGGTGGAGGAGCAGGAGAGCGTGGTGAAGCCGAAGGTGCGCGCGGCCTCGAGCGCGATGGCCACGACCCGGTCCTTGAAGGAGTGGGTCGGGTTGCCCGAGTCGTCCTTGATGTGCAGCGAGCGCAGGCCCAGCTCGCGGCCGAGGTTCTCGGCCCGCACCAGCCGGGTCCAGCCCGGGTTCAGGTTGGGCTTGCTCGCCACGTCGGCCGGAACCGGCAGCAGCGGGGCGTAGCGCCAGATCGAGGCCGGGCCCGACTCGATCAGCTCACGGGTGATCGGGGCGCGGCCGGGGGCGGTGAAGTCGTAGGCGATCTCGAGCGGGCCGAAACACTCCACACAGACATACTGCGGTCCGAGCGGGACCCGGGCGCCGCACTCGCGGCAGGACAGGGCCACGGCGGGGCCGAAGGAGGAGGCGAGCTCAGGGGCGTCGAGTTCGATCGTGGACATGCGAGGCGAGGCCTTTCCCTCATCTTCCCCACCGACGTTCGGCGGGCCGGATTTGGCACCTGCTCCAGGCCGGGCCTCGCGAATGCGGGGGGATCCTGGGAGGTTGCCGGAGCTTCGTCGGGCCGTACCCTCTGCTCCTCTGGATGAGCTGTGCGTATGCGATTGTGGGTCCTGCTCTGTTCACTGTACCCGACCAGTGCGGCCGAGTTTGCTCCCGTCCGCATGGGGAGATAGTCAGTAATCATGTCGGTCTCGGCACAATCACCCACAGCCCCGCCCTCATCCGTCCGTGCCGGAGTGCTGCTCGCCTCCAACCGCGGACCGGTCTCCTTCACCCGCGGCGAGGACGGGCACCTGAGCGCCAAACGCGGCGGCGGCGGCCTGGTCTCGGGCCTCTCCTCCATCTCCGGCGGCCCCGGCGAGATCGTCTGGGTCTGCTCCGCACTGTCCGACGGCGACCGCGAGGCCGCCGAGCGCTCCCCCGGCGGCCGGCTCGACCGTTCGGGTCTGTTCGACCAGGGCGCGGCGGTGCGCATGCTCGCGCTCGACCCCAAGGTGTTCGACGACGCTTACAACGGCGTGGCGAACTCGACCCTCTGGTTCATCCAGCACCTGCTCTACGCCACCCCGACCAACCCGTCCTTCGGCCCGGAGTTCCAGCGGCAGTGGACCTCGTTCGAGGCGTACAACCGCGCCTTCGCCGAGGCGCTGGCCGAGGAGGCGGCCGAGGGGGCCAAGGTACTGATCCAGGACTACCACCTGTGCCTGGCTCCGCGGCTGCTCCGGGACCTGCGCCCGGACCTGCGGATCGGCCACTTCTCGCACACGCCCTGGGCGCCGCCGGACTACTTCTCGCTGCTGCCGGACAAGGCCGCGGCCGAGGTGCTCGAGGGCATGCTGGGCGCGGACCGGGTCTGCTTCCTGACCCGGCGCTGGGCCGAGGCCTTCGCCGACTGCTGCGAGCGCGTGCTCGGGCGCCGCCCCGGCGCCCACACCCTGCGCGTGCACGGCCTCGGCGTGGACGCCCCGGCGCTGCGCAAGCGGGCCGCGGCGGCGGACGTGGCCGAGCGCGAGCAGGAACTGCGCGCGGCCATCGGCCCGAACCGGCAGGTCATCGTGCGGGTGGACCGCACCGAGCTGTCCAAGAACATCGTGCGCGGCCTGGAAGCGTATGCGGTGCTGCTGCGGGAGCACCCGGAGTGGCGCGGGCGCGTGGTGCACGTGGCCTTCGCCTACCCGAGCCGCACCGACCTGGCCGAGTACCGCGACTACACGGCCGCGGTGCAGCGTCTGGCCAAGGAGATCGAGGAGGAGTTCAGCACGCCCGAGCTGCCGGACTGGCGTCCGCTGATCGTGCACGTGGAGGACGACTTCGCGCGCTCGCTCGCGGCGTACCGGATGGCGGACGTGGCCGTGGTCAACCCGATCAGGGACGGGATGAACCTGGTGGCCAAGGAGATCCCGATCGTGGCCAGCGCGGCCGGCGGCGCCTGCGCCCTGCTGCTCTCCCGCGAGGCCGGCGCGCATGCGGAGCTCGGCGAGGCCTCCTTCACGCTCAACCCGTACGACGTCAACGCCACCGCCGCCGCGCTGCACGCCGCCCTGTCGCAGAGCCCTGCGGAGCGCGCCGCGGACTGCGCCCGGCTGGCCGAACTCGGCGGCGCGCTGCCGCCGCAGTCCTGGTTCGCGGACCAGATGGACGAGCTGTAGTCCCAGCGGGTCGGGGCGGTCTCGGGGCGAGGTGTCCCCGCGGCCGCCCCGACCCGTTCCGGGCCGAGCTGCCCCCGAGGATCAGACCGCCGCTTCCCGTTCGGGCGAGCCCGGCGGATAGTCGCTCGGCAGCCAGGTGCCGACGCTGAGCATCCTGGCCTGGTACAGATCCGTGTCGGGCGTCATGAACCGGTCCAGCCCGAGGTCGTCGACGTCCATCCACGACCGGACGACTAGATTGTCCGGCTGGTTCACATTGCCGAGGACGCAGGTCAACGCCCCCTGGAACGACTCCACGACTTTCGAGGGCGAGCGCACCCGCGCCAGGAACGGAACGAACAATGCGACACGCGTCAGCACGAACATCGGATGCGCCGGATCGGGTTCCGGCACGTCGTAGGCGGGATGTCCGTCCCCACGCGGAACCGGCGACGCGGTGACCGCCAGGTGGTCGAGGACCGCGCCGGCCTCTCGGCTTTCCGCGTGGCCCGCGATGCGCTCCCAGATGAACTCGAAGGCATCCTCGAAGAACTGCGTGAACAGGCGCATCGGCTCATACGCGCGCACCAGCGCGGCGAACGTGTTCGCGTCGTCGATCTCAGGCCACTCACTCATGCGCCGAATCTAACGTCGTGGCCGCGGCTGTGGCGCGGACGGCGCAGGCGTCCTGGATGTCCCCATCCGGCCTAGGATCTCGGCTCGTGACGAACGTTGCCGCGCGGCGCGATCTCTGGGCCCGCCTGCTGGCGGGCCGGGTCACCGAAGTGTGCGTGCTCTCGTATCACGGGCTCAACCGTGATCTTCCGCAGATGCTGGGCCTCGGGGAGACCTGGCCCTGGACTGGGTCACACCGTCGCAGAAGGAGTACGACGGCGACGTGCCCATGACCAGCCAGGAGCTGGCCGCCTATTACATGCGCATGCGCAACCACCTCGTCGGAGACTTCCCGGACAAGACGTTCCAGCTCTCCCGCGACGACATCAAGCGGTTGCGCTCCGTACGCGTGCTCCCGCAGGGCTGAACACAGGGGCGAGCGTGTTCGGCCGCGCGCTGGTCTAGCTAGACTCTCTGGGCCGAGATGTCCCCGTCCCCAGTCTAGGAGTGCCCAGCCGCCATGCCCGAGCTCGTCTTCTTCACCGGGACCATGGACTGCGGCAAGTCCACCCTCGCACTGCAGATGGACCACAACCGCTCGGCGCGCGGACGCCGCGGCGTGGTGTTCACCCGCGACGACCGGGCCGGCGAGGGAGTCCTGTCCAGTCGGCTCGGGCTGTCCACCGCGGCGGTGGAGGTGCGTCCCGGGATAGACCTGTACGAGTACGTCAGCTCGGTCCTCGACGCCGATCCGGCGATCGACTACGTGATCTGCGACGAGGCCCAGTTCCTCGAGCCGGAGCAGGTCGAGCAGCTCGCGCTGGTGGTCGACGAGCTGCACCTGGACGTGTTCGCCTTCGGCATCACCACCGACTTCCGCACCCGGCTGTTCCCCGGGTCGCAGCGCCTGATCGAGCTCGCCGACCGCCTCGAGATCCTGCAGGTGGAGACGCTCTGCTGGTGCGGCGCCCGCGCGACCCACAACGCCCGCACGGTCGACGGGGCGATGGTCGTGGAGGGGGAGCAGAAGGTCATCGGCGACGTGGGGCGCCAGGCGGCCGTGGGCTACGAGGTGCTGTGCCGCTCGCACCACCGGGAGAAGCGCGCGCAGCACGCGAACGCGGTGGCGCGCTAGGCGGCAGGGGTGGAGCCGGGCGGGGGCTCGACCTGACCGGTCCTCAGCCGCGGGCTTCGCGTCGCGCGTCCCTGATCCGGCGCAGCCGGGTGACCAGGGCGGGCCGGTACGCGAGTGCGGCCGGGTCGTCCAGCAGGGCATTGAGGATCTGGTAGTAGCGCGTGGCGGACAGCTCGAAGCTCGCGCGGATCGCCTCTTCCTTCTCACCGGCGTGTTTCCAGCGCCTCATCTCGAATTCCAGCACGGCGCGTTCGCGGGCGCCGAGGCGGGTGGCCGCGTCGTCGGCGGGG